>DASUSL010000261.1:0-4836 GCA_036375135.1 Thermoanaerobaculia bacterium
CTCGTCGCCGGCGAAGAGGATCTCTTCTTCGTTCTCTTCCGGCTCGGTGGCCTCGCCCTCCTCGGGCTTGCCGTCGTCCTTCTTCTTGCGGCCCTTCGTCTCGTCCTTGCGGGAGCGCATCTTGGCCGGCTCGGCGCCGCCGCGGATGTAGCCGTACTTGCGGGCGTAGTCGAGCAGGGTCCGCTCGAGCATCTTCCGGCCGCGGTAGAGACGCGACATGACCGTGCCGACCGGGCAGTCGAGGATCTCGGCGATCTCCTTGTACGAGAAGCCTTCGATGTCGGCCAGCAGCACGACCATCTTGTAGTCGTGCGGCAGCGAGTCGAGAGCCCGCTTGACGTCGGCGTCCATCATGTCCTGGAAGATCTCGCTCTCCGGATCCTTGATCAGGTCCGGCGCGTTCTTCTGGATCACTCGCTCGTACGACTCTTCGATCTCCGAGAAGTCGATCTTGTGCGGGGTGAGCTTCTTCTTCCGGTAGTTGTTGATGAACGTGTTCTTCATGATCTTGAAGAGCCACGCCTTGAAGTTCGTACCCTCTTCGAACTTGTCGTAGTACTTGTATGCCTTGAGGTAGGTCTCCTGAACGAGGTCCTCGGCATCCTCCGAGTTCCGCGTCATGCGATAGGCGGTGTTGTACAGGGAGTCGACGTACGGCATGGCCGCCTGCTCGAAATCCCATCCCTGTTCGTGTGTGTAGACTTCCGCGCTCTTCATGATCTCTCCCGGTGCGACAGGCACCACCGTAGACAAAACTTCAACCTTCGTGCCGCATGCATCCTTAGATGCGTCAGCAAATAAAATAGTTACCGACAGCGGGACACGTTCTCCGAAGTTCTGGTGTGCCTGCGGTTTACGTGAAGAGCCGCGGCCGCTACCCGGCCCCGCTGTCTCGCGTCGAAAAGCAATCGGCCGTCACGAATGACGGACATGTGCGTCCGCGAAAGCGGCTCGTTCAATGATTAAAAGTCTAGGTCAACTGAGGGAACTGCTGGTAGGTCGGCTGCAAACAAATGGTCACCAACCCGTATTCCCGAGCCGCGAATGATACACACCCCTTCCGAGAATTACAACCCGGAAATGCGGATGAGCTCTTCGTACGCCCTCGTAATCTCGATGAAACGGGCCGCCGCCTCGCTCTGCGCCTCGGCCGCCGCGCCGTGAAAACGGTCGGGATGATGCTGGGCCACGAGGCGCCGGTAGGCCGCGCTCAGCTCCTGCCGGGACGGCGTCCCGCTGAGACCGAACAGGCGCAGCAGCTCTTCGCGCGGACGCGTCTCGCGCACGAACAGCGGCGCGCCACCGCCGGAGCGGTCGGCGCTGCGCGGACGCGCGTCCTTGGCGTGGTCGATGTACTCGAAACCGTAGAGCTCGCGCAGCCGCGCCAGGGCGTCGGTCTGAAAGCCGAGGCCGAAGCTCAGGTCGAGCAGCGCGGCGTACTGCCGCACGGGAACAGGACTCCGCTCGGCGACGAGCTGGACCGCCATCTCGAGCAGGCCGCGGCGCTGGTCGGGCGACGAGTAGCGGGCGTAGGTCTCGGCCCAGTTCATGACGTCGATGCCGCGCGTGATCGGGGCCGCGAGCCCCGCGCCGCGGCGGATCTGGCGCAGCGCCTCGTCGGAGGCCGAGCCACCGGCGACGAGCACGTGGTAGAGCAGCGAGGCGGCGATGGAGTCGCGCGCCGGCGGCTGCGGCGCCTCGCCGGCGTGCTCGCGCTCGCGGTTGGCGAGCGCCATCGCCCCGAGGACGAAGGCCGCGAGGCCTCCGCCGAGGACGACCATGACGCCGATGGCGACGAGCTCCATGATGATGTGGGGCGGGCTTCAGCCCGCCACTGCCTCGCGGGCTAAAGCCCGCGCCACATAGTCCAGCTTCGCCTGCAGCAGCGCGTCGCTGATCACCGGCCACGAGCCTTCGACGTCGATCTCTTCCTCGATACTGATCCAGCTTCTGCAGCCGCCGTACTCCTCGCGATACCGCACCTCGGCCGGCTCGGCCAGCTGCCACGTGCGCACGGCGATGACGTAGAGCGCCTGGTCGGGACGGAAGTGGTAACGCGCGTCGAGCGTCTCGCGCGGAATCGCCACCAGCGGCTCGAGCGCGTCGAGCAGCGCGGCGTCCCGCACGCTCCACGTGCGCACCACCTCGCACCAGTGCGTGATGGTCACGCCCGGCCGCGCCTCCGACTCTCCCTGATGAAAGTACGTGGGATAGAGATAGAAGCGCTCCGCCTCCACGCCGAACGACGGATCGGCGATGCCGCCCTTGCGGATGAGGATGACCTGCTCGCCGCGGCCGAGGGCCGCCACGACGTTCGACCATTCCTTGAGCGCGGTGTGGTTGGGAAGCTTGTTCATCGCGGGTAGGGATTATCGCCCCTCCGTCACCCCGGAAGCATGGCGAGCATTACGACGGCCCGCGGGACGCTCACGAATCCGAACATCGTCCTCTTCATCAGCGACGAGACGCGCTACCCGCAGCACTGGCCCGCGGACTGGGTCGCGCAGCATCTGCCGACGTGGCAGAAGCTGGCGAACACCGGGCTCACGTTCACGAACGCGATCACCGCGGCGTGCGAGTGCTCGCCGAGCCGCGCGTCGTTCCTGACCAGCACGTATCCCGAGGAGAACGGCGTCCGCGTGACGTTCACCAACCCCCTGCCGACGAAGATGAAGAATCTCGCCGACGTCCTCGCCTCGGCGAACTACGCGGTGACGTGGAAAGGAAAGTGGCACCTCTCCCATCCCGTCGACGGCGGCGTGTGGGGCCCGAACGATCCCGCCGCGCTGCAGACGAATTACCGCATGCAGGGATGGAATCCGCCCGACGCCGGCACGTCGCTCAGCCCCGACTCGACCCTCGGCGGCGGCAAGTGGAACAACGACGACCGCTTCGTGACCGGCACCGCGCACAACGGCCAGCAGGCGTGGGGCACGGGCGTGCTGCAGTTCCTCGAGACCGTGGAGATGCCGTTCTGCCTCGTCGTCTCGCTCGTCAATCCACACGACGTCTTTCTCTATCCCGGTCCGCACGGCGGTCCGGAGAACGTCCTCAGCGCCGGCTACGACAGCTCGGTGCTGAACGACATCGGCATCGGCCTTCCGGCGAACCAGTGCGACGACCTCACGACGAAGCCCGCGGTGCAGTTGCAGTTCCGCTCCGCATTCGAGAAGTCGCATCCGCTGACGACGAACGAGCAGTTCACAAAGTACGTGAACTTCTACGCCTACCTGCACACACTCAGCGACGCGCTCTTCGGGCAGATCTACGACGCGCTCTGCGCGAAGAATCTCCTCGACGACACGCTGATCATCCGCATGGCCGATCACGGCGAGATGGGGCTCTCGCACGGGCTGCGCGAGAAGATGTACACGGCCTACGAAGAGGCGATCCACGTCCCGCTGATCTGGTCGAACCCGAAGCTGTGGCCCACGGCACAGACGACCGACGCCATGGTCTCGTCGCTCGACCTCGTGCCGACGCTGGCCGCGATCACCGGCTCGACGAACACGGCGTCGCTGCGCGGCACGAGCTACCTCGGCGTGCTGGAAGGAACGCAAAGCGACGTGCAGGAGAACGTGATCTACACGTTCGACGACCAGTTCGGCAGTCCGCCCCCGACGGGGCCGGGACAGATCCGCTGCATCCGCACGAAGACGTCCAAGTACGCGGTCTACTTCGACACGAACGGAGACTTCGAGTACGAGATGTACGACCTCGCCGCCGATCCGGGAGAGCTGACGAACCTCCTCTTCGGAAGCGTGTCGTCCTCGTCGCTGGCGATGTGGAAGCAGCTCCACGGCGAGCTGACGACGCGGCTGAACGCCCTCGGCGCGATGCCTAAGGACGTGCAGTGGCCGAGCGATCCGTGGAGCAGCGAAACGTAGGGCAGGCTTCAGCCTGCCCCGGGACAGGCTGAAGCCTCGGGACAGGCTGAAGCCTGTCCTACGTTGGGACGTACCGGACCGAGTTGACCGGCCCTTCCCAGATCGTCACCGCGACGACGACCGCATCCTCGTCGTCGACCGCGGCCTGCAGCTCGCGCGCGAACCACTCGGCGATGTTCTCGGCGCTCGGGTTCACTTCGGTGAACGGCGGGACGTCGTTGATGCAGCCGTAGTCGAGCTTCTTCGCGAGCTGTTCGAGCTTGCGCTTCGCGCTGACGAAGTCGACGGCGATGGCGTCGGCGTCGAGACCTCCGCCGCGCCCTTCGAGATCCGCCTCGACTTTGTACGAGTGCCCGTGCAGCGGCTCGGAGATGCCGCGGTACTCGCGAAGGTAGTGCGCGGCCTCGAAGCGGGCCTCGACACGGACCGTGAATCTAGCCGTCATGCCCCTCCGGGTAGATGTGCGCGAGGAGGCGCTCGTCGGCGCCGAGGGCGCGGAGCTCGTCTTCGGTGGCCTGCCGGCGCAGCAGCTCGACGGCGCGCTGATCGTCCCAGCAGGCATTGGGCGAGCTGTCGCCGGCCAGTTCCAGGAGCGCCTCGAGGGTACGGCGGCGGCTGTCGTCCACGGCCCGAAGTGTACAATGCGCGCCGATTTCGCGATGCCGCTGCCAAAAAGCATCCTTTGCACGTCCTGCAAAAAGACCTATCCCGAGGGATGGAAGCGCTGCCCGTACTGCGGGCACGACGAGCTGCGCATCCGACAGGTGCGCCAGGCGCAGCGGTACATGGAGAAGAAGGTCCGCGAATTCGAGCAGCGCACGGGCAAGTCGGTGCGCAAGGATCGCGACGACAGGCAACAGCAGCCGCAGAAGCAGCGCGGGCCAAGGCCGGGACAACAACCGCAGAAGCAGCGCGGGCCGAGACCGGAGCGTCCGCAGCAGCAACAGCA
>DASUSL010000262.1:0-9150 GCA_036375135.1 Thermoanaerobaculia bacterium
AGCAGGACGGCTACGACGAGCACGGGGCCCAGTCGCAGGTTCGCGAAGCCGGCGAGGCAAAACACGACACCCGCGGCGAAGTCGCGATTGCGCTGCGCGAGCAGCAATCCGAGCACGAACAGCAGGCATCCCAGCGCCTCGACGCGGTACTCGATGGCCGGCAGCATGAAGAGCGAGCTGCAGAGCGCGAGGGCCATGGCCGTCCAGCGCGCGGCGCGCTCGAGTCCCGCGCCGCGCATCCACGCGTTCAGGCAGACGAACGTCGCGATCCAGATCGGGATCTGCGCCCAGCGCATCAGCAGGATCGCGTCCGCGCCCGGCGAGTTGCTGAGCCACGTCACCGGCGCGAAGAGGAACCACGACAGCGGCGTGTGGTGCTCCCAGAAGTCGCGGTACGGCACGCGCCCTTCGCCGATCCAGCTCGTGGCGCGCCAGAACTCCAGCTCGTCCCAGTTCAGCGGATGGAGTTTCTGGAGGGGAAGAAGGCGGATCGCCGCCGCGCTCAGGGCGAGGGCGATCAGTTTCTTCATCGCGTGAACTGCTCCACCACCTCGACGATCGTGCGCCGCACCGCCTCGCGGCTGGTGAGCTTCGGCGCCCATCCCAGCGCCTGCATGCGCCGCGTGTCCATGCGCACGTACGGGATGTCGCCGCGCCAGCCGCGCGGGCTGTCGCCGTACTGCACGTCGATCTTCGCGCGGTCGATGCCCATGGCCTCGATGGTCCAGTCGGTGATCTCGCGCACGGTGGTCGCGTCCTCGACGGCGAGGTTGTAGACGTTCACGTGCTCCTTCGCGTTCGCGACGCCGAACTCCATGCCGTCCAGCGTGTCCTCGACGTAGACGTACGGCTTCGACTGCGTGCCGTCGCCGAGGACGACCAGCTTGGTGGGCTCGTCGCGGAGTCGCAGCACGAAGTCGTGAATGACGCCGTGCGTCGGATTGGGCCCGACGATGTTGCCGAAGCGGAAGATCCACGCGCGGATGTCGTAGTTGTGCGCGTACGCGGTGATGAGCGCCTCGCACGCGACCTTGCTCGCCGCGTACAGTGAGATCGGCAGGATCGGGCCGTAGTCCTCGGGCGTCGGCATGACCGTCGGCTCGCCGTACACCGCGCCACTGCTGGAGAAGACGATCTCCTTCACGCCGGTGCGGCGCATCGCCTCCAGCACGTTGTACGTGACCAGCGTGCCGCCCTTGAGGTCGAAGTCGGTGTACTTCGTCCCGTAGCTGATGTCGCTGTTCGCCGCGAGATGCCAGATGCGGTCCGGCCTGAACTCCTCCATCAGCGCGACGACTCTCTCCAGCTCGAGCAGGTCGAGCTCGTGAAACGCGAAGCGCTCGTGCTGCGCGACGTACTCGCGCTTGCCGAGGAAGAAGTTGTCCGCGCCCGCCACCTCGTCGCCGCGGTTCAGCAGTCGCGGGATGAGGTTCGAGGCGATGAAGCCGGCCGCGCCGGTGACCAGAATCCTCACTCCAATGCCTTCCTGGTCCGCTCCAGCTCCTCGGGCGTCCCGATGTCGTAAAAGTCGTGGTTCACGATCTCCCCTTCCAGCCCGCCGTGCTCGGCGAGGTTCGCGAAGACGATCTCCTCGAACGAGCACGGACCCGATTCCGGCAGCAGGTCGATCGTCGACTGCAGCATGACCGAGAAGCCGGCGTCGACGTACGGCAGCTCCGGCGCGCGCTTGTCGAAGCGGACGACGAAGCCTTCCGCGACGTCGGCGTTGCCGTGTGTGAGGCGCGGGTAGACCGCGAGCGCGTTGCCGAGGTGCTGCTGCACGAAACGATCGTAGTCGAAGCGGCGCAGCACGTCGCCGTACGTGAGGATGAAGCGGTCGCCGAGGAGCGCGCGCGCCTCGCGCAGCGCGCCGCCGGTGCCGAGCGGCTCGTGCTCGCGGCTGTATTGAATGTCGTAGCTCGTGTCTTTGAAGTGCTCTTCGATGACTTCGGCGCGATAGCCGGTCAGCAGGACGAAGCGGTTCAGTCCTTTTTCCGCGAACGACTCGAGCACGCGCTCGAGATACGGACGTCCGCCGACGGGGATCATCGGCTTGGGAAGCCCCTGCGCGAGCGGGCCGAGGCGGGTGCCGAGGCCGCCGCAGAGGACGGCGACGTTCACCATCTCGCGTCCTTCAGGAGTGCGGCGGCACGGCCGCCGCTTTGGGAAGGGTGCATCGCGGCGAGCAGCCGCGCTGCGGCGACGTACGAAAGCGGCGGCTGCCGCCGCCGCACTCCTAAAAGCGTGCCCGCCATAGTCTCTTGAACGTCCAGATCGTGCTGGAGAAGCGATGCAGCGTCGTGGTGCCGATGCGCTCGCGGTAGTCGATCGGGATCTCCGTGACCTTGAAGCCGCGGCGGTACGGGATCACGTACATGTCCACCGGCAGCGCGGGGCCGCGCGGGTTCCACTGCACCTTCTCGAGCATCGTCTTGCGGTACGCGCGCATGCCGCTGTGCACGTCGGTCGTCTTCAGGCCGTGCAGCACGCGCGCGCCGAGGGCGAAGAAACGGTTGGCGAGAAAGTTGGCGAACGGCATCGCCTTCGGGCGCCGCCACGTGCGCGTCGTGTTGACGAGGTCGTAGCCCTGATCCATCAGCTTCATCATCTCGGGGATCGCCTCGACGGGATACGTGTCGTCGCAGTCGAGCGTGATGACGACGTCGCCCGCGGCCTCGCGCACGGCGCGGTCCATCGCGGGCCCGTAGCCCTGCGGCGGGAACTGCTTGATGACGCGGCAGCCGAGCTCCGTCGCGATTTCGGCGGTGCGGTCCTTCGACGAGTCGACGACGAGGATCTCCGCGTCGGGCGCGACGCGGCGGATGTCGGCGACGACCTTGGCGATCGCCCCTTCCTCGTTCATGGTGATCATGGAGACGGTCAGTTTCATCGTTTCGCTTCGAAGATCATCTGGAAGGCCAGCATTCCCGGCCACAGCGAGGCCACGGCGCGTTCCAGCGGGTAGAAGGTCTTGAGATAGAGCTTGTAAGGACGGGATTCGAGGAGCGCGTCCGATGTGGGGCGGGCTTCAGCCCGCCCGGAGTCGACGCGGGCTGAAGCCCGCGCCACATACTTTTTCGCGAGCGGGACGAGCGGGCGCACGAGGCCGGGGTTGTACGCGGTCTTCACGATCTCCAGTCCCGCCTCGCCGATCATCCAGCGCGCTGATTTCCGCGTGAAGAAGCGCAGGTGCGTGCGATCGAGGACGCCGGTCTCCTCGTACTCCCACGAGCCGAACAGATGCGCGAAGCGCACGGACCAGAGGCCGACGTTCGGCAGCGAGATGATCACGCTCCCGCCCGGCGCGAGCCATCGCAGGTAGCGTTTCAGCACGCCCACCGGCCACGGGAGATGCTCCAGCACGTCGGCGAAGATGATGACGTCGTACGTGCCCTGCGGATTGGCATCGACGAGATCCGCCTCCACGACATGCGACAGGCGCGTCCGCGCCACCGCGCACGCCTCGGCGCTCGACTCGATCCCCGTGACCGTGTTGCCGAGTTTCTCGATGCGGGCGCTGGTCGTGGCGAAGCCGCAGCCGACGTCGAGCACGCGCAGTCCCTTGCGCCCGCCCCAGAGCCGCAGCAGTCCCCAGTTCACGTCCTCGAAGTACTGGTACGGCGCGTTCTCATGCATCGCGCAGCTCTTTCGCCAGCGCGAGCGCGCGCTCCACGCAAACGTCGGAGTTGATGTAGTCGAACTGCGCGAAACGCCCGAGGAGATGCAGGCCGGTCTTCGCCACCGACTCGCGCATGGCGGTCACGTTGGCGCGGTATTCGAGGTCGTACACCGGATAGCCGTAGACGAATCTCACGACGCGCTGGTAGGTGATGGTGGCCGGATCGACGAAGCCGATCGCCGCGACTTCTCCGATGACGCGCTCCAGCAGCGCCTCATCGGACGTCTCCCAGATGCCGTCCCCTTCGTTGGTCGTGATCTCGGCCATGATCGACGAGCCGCCCGGCGGCACGCAGCGCTCGCCGAACGCCTTCGGAAACGACAACCGATGAAATGCGATCTCCGGATCGGGGACGTACAGCGCGGTGTAGTTGTGTCCCGGATCGCTGCTCGAGCCGATGCAGACGTTGACCAGCGAGTTGTAGCGCAGCTTCGCCGCCCACTCGTGCGTCTCGCGCGGCGCGTCGTCCCAGATCTTCAGCAGCTCGTGGATGGGGATGGTGTTGACCAGCGTCTCGTACCGGCGCTCCTCCCCGCTGCCCGACGTCACCACCCACTCATTGCCGTCCCGGCGCACGGAAGCCGCCGGCCACGAGGTGACGATGTTTCCCCGCACCCGCTTCTCGAACCCGTGCACGATGGCCTCGAACCCACCCACCGTCGGATACGAGTAGTACAACTGATGCAGGTACCCCTCGGTGGAGATGCCGATGGCGGACTTGAGCACGTCCTCCATCGGCGGCTTCGGGATGCGCGACACGAACTCCAGCCCGATCTTCTCCGGGTCGTAGTTCCAGATCTTCGCGTTGTACGGGATGAAGTACTTCTCGCTGATCCCCGCGCCGAACGTGGCGTACGACCACTGCGCCAGGTTCGTTGGCGTCTCCCCCGCGCGCGGGTTCTGCAGGTAGCCGAGGATGCACTCGAAGTTGTCCTGCTTCGGGAGCGACGCCAGGTCGTTCTCGAACGGATACTTCACCAGCGCGCCCTTGTAGTAGATGCGGTTCTCCCGGCGGTTCTGGTGCACGTTGCCGTCGAGGACCTCGATCATCAGGTTCAGCACTTCCTTGTTCTTGCTGAACATGATGTGCGGCCCCGCCGCGTCGAAGGTGAAGCCATCCTCGATGATCGTGCCGCACAGGCCGCCGATGCGCGGGCTGGCCTCGAGCACGTCGACGTTTTCGCCGAGGTGGGCAGCCAAGGCGATGCCCGAAATACCACCCCCCAGAATGCCGATGCGCTTCACGCTGCAAGCTCCTGCGGAGCGCCGGCGTCCCCGCCGGCTGCCGTGGCGGCGTCCCGCGCCGCCACCCCCGGGGCGGGCGGCGAGGACGCCGCCCGGGCAGCCGCCGGGACGGCGGCGCTCCACTTGCCCATCACGCGCTCTCCTGCATGGCCATCGAGCGGTGCGGCGAGAGGAATCCGTGTCCCATCTGCGCCACCACCTTCGTCCCCTCGGGCTCGATGGTGTAGTGCATGCGCGGCATCCCCTGTCCTTCCATGAAGCGCTCCAGGTCGCCGTGATGGCTGGCGCAGTAGAGCATCAGGAAGCCGCCGCCGCCGGCGCCGATGATCTTGCCGCCGAGGACGCCGAAGCGCTGGCGCACCTCGTCATAGATTTGATCGACCTTCTTCAGCGAGATCTTCCCTGACAGCTTTTTCTTGTGCTGCCAGTGCTCGTCGAGCATCTGTCCCCAGGCGTCGTAGTTGCCCGCCTCGACGGCCTCGAGGATGCGGTAGCCGAGGTCCTTGATGCGCGACAGCGACTCCTCGACGCGCACGTGGTTCGTGTTGCTGCTCTGCTGCATGGCCACGTTCTGGTCGTGCAGCACCTCGCGCGCGTCGCGCTGCGAGCCGGTGTAGTAGATGTGCGTGTGCGCCGTGAAGTCGGCGATGTCGCTCTGGCTGGGGCGCAGCTGCCGCACCTCGACCGTGCCGTCCTTCGCGATCTCGAGCACCGTCAGCCCGCCGTACGCGGCCATGTACTGGTCCTGCTTGCCGATCGGCTGCTTGAGGATGTCCAGCTCGATGTGACACGCTTCCTCCGCCAGCGCCTGCAGAGGCACGTAGTCGCGGCGGTCGTGATGGAGGGCGTTGAGCAGGCCGACGAGGTAGCAGCTCGACGAGCCGAGCCCGGTCCCCGCGGGGAGGTCGGCGATCGACGCCACCTCGAAGCCGTAGCGGATGCCGTGCGCGCGCAGCGCCTCGCGCGCGAGCTCGTGGCGCAGCTCGTTCACGTCGTCGACCACCTCGCTCTGCGAGTAATGCAGGCGGATCTTCGAGCCGACGGTGGGGCGGTTCACCGTCACGTACATGTACTTGTCGAGCCCCATCGCGAAGATGAAGCCGCCGTGCTGCGAGTAGTACGACGGCAGGTCCGTGCCGCCACCGCCGAGGGTGACGCGGAAGGGAGTGCGCGTGACGATCACAGCCTGAATCCCGCCGCCGCGGCGTCGTTGAAGAACATCTTCACGGTGTCGAGCGACAGCTCGTCGAGCGGCTTGCCGACCATGGCCAGCTTCTTCAGGATCTCGTTCGTGCAGGTGATGATGTCGCACCCGCACTCCTCGGCCTGGAAGATGTTCAGCAGCTCGCGCGGCGACGCCCACAGCAGCTCGGCTTTCGGCTTCGCGCTGCAGATCGCCTTCGCCTCGCGCATCAGCGGCACGGGATTACGTCCCGTGTCGGCAATACGGCCCGCGAACACGGAGACGATCGCCGCCGTGTTCCCATCCAGCGCGTCGACCACGGCCTGCACCTGTTCCAGCGTCAGGATGGCGGTGACGTTCAGCTTCACGCCGGCGGACGAGAGGCGGCGGATGAGGTCGTACGCCGGCTCCCCTTTCGTGTTCGTGACCGGGATCTTCACGAAGACCGCGTCGCCCCACGTGGCGATGAGCTTCGCCTGCCGCTCCATCTCCGCGAAGTCGTCCGCGAACACTTCGAAGGAGATGGGCATGCCGCCCGTCGCCTCCAGCGCCTCGCGCGCGAACGCCTCGTAATCGGTGATGCCCGACTTGCGCATCAGCGTCGGGTTGGTGGTGAAGCCTTTGACCAGGCCGGCGTCGCGCGCGGCGACCATGTCGCGCACGTCGGCGCCGTCTGCGTAAATCGCGATCTTCAGTTCAGGGACCATAACGGACGCGGATTCTATAATCTCGCGCAGTGATCTCGGTTGTGATCCCCGTCCACAACGAGCAGGAAGTGTTTCCGCTGCTTCTGCAGCGGCTGCGTGCCGCGGCCGCGGACTGGGGTGACGATTACGAGCTGATCTTCGTGGACGACGGCTCCACCGACCGCTCGCTCGCCCTGATGATGGACGCCGCGCGCGACGACGTCCGCGTGCGCATCGTGAAGCTGTCGCGCAATTTCGGCCATCAGGCGGCGATCTCGGCAGGACTGGAACAGGCGCGCGGCAAGGTCGTCGCGGTCATGGACGGCGACCTGCAGGATCCCCCCGAGGAGCTGACGCGCTTCCTCGCGAAATGGCGGGAAGGGTACGAGGTCGTGTACGGCGTGCGCACCGGGCGCAAGGAAGGACTGCTGCTGCGCGGCGCGTACTCGATGTTCTACCGCGCGCTGCATCTGGTCAGCGACATCGACATCCCGGTCGACTCGGGCGACTTCGGCGTGATGGACCGCAAGGTCGTCGACGCGCTGCGCTTCCAGTTTCCCGAGCAGATCCGCTTCGTGCGCGGCCTGCGCGCGTACGCGGGCTTCCGCCAGATCGGCCTGCCGTACGAGCGCCACCAGCGCGCCGCCGGCTCGGCCAGCTACGACTTCCGCAGCCTGTTCAAGCTGGCCATCGACGGCTTCCTCGGCTTCTCGATGGTGCCGCTGCGCCTGGCCTCGATCCTCGGTTTTTTCATCGCCATCCCGTCGTTCCTCCTCGGCGCGTACCTGCTCGTCAACCGCGCCACGGGACTGATCCTCTTCGGCTATCCGAAAACCCAGATGCCCGGCGTGGCCACGCTCGGCGTCGGCCTCTTCTTCCTCTCCGGCCTGATCCTGATCATCCTCGGCATCATGGGCGAGTACCTCGGCCGCATCTATCTCGAGGTGAAGCGCCGCCCGCTCTACATCGTCGACTACGTCTTCGCCGCGACGACGACCAGGACGACCAGCGACAGCGCGGCGATTGCCAGCCCCGCGACGAGCGACGTCGGCCGGTAGTAAAGCCGCACGTCGAAGGCATCGGGCGGCACTTCCACCGCGGGCATGATCATGTTCGCGCGGAGCACCGGCGCCGGCTTGCCGTCGATCGTCGCGCGCCAGCCGGGCAGCCACGGTCGCCGGAAGACGAGCAGCGTCTCGCCACCCTTGTCCTCGAAGACGACGTGCGTGGAGTTGCGTGTCTCTTCGGCGATGCGCAGGTCGCGCGGCCAGTAGCGCTTCCCGGGGCCGGATGTGTAGAGGACCGGCGTGTGCTGGCTGAAGATCGCGGCGTAGGCCTGCCGCTGGTCGGCGATCTTCACTGCTGCTGCCGCTTTGAAGACGGGCGAGTGGATGCGCTCGCGGTGCAGCACGAGGGCGTCCGCGATGCGCGCGGCCGGCCTCCAGCCGTTGCGCGCGAGGATCTCCGCGTGCCTCCGCGCCATCGCTTCCGGGACGACGAGGCCGTCGACGCCGAGCTGGTGCAGCAGCTCGCCGGGACCGCTCTTGTAGCGGAGGAAGAGCTCCGCGCGCCGCGCATTCATCGGCCCGTGCGCGTCGACGTCGAAGACGTTGCGCAGTGCGGCCAGGCCGAGGGGGGAGTAGCCGTTGATGAACTCGAGTCCGGCGAGCATCGGGATGTTGCCCGGACGCAGCTCGGCGCGCAGGCCGCGCGTGGAGCGCCCGTGCTCGTCCTTTGCGATGGTCGAGTCGAAGTCGTACATGGCCAGGTAGCGCCGCGCCGGATCGAGCACGCCCGGCTCGCGCAGCGTCTCGTCGTATCGCCAGACGGGCACCTCGCCGCGATGCGAGAAGGTGACGAAGGTGAGGACGATCATCGCCGCGGTGATGGTCACGGGCATTGCCGGATGCTCGACGAAGAACCAGACCAGGCAGAGCGCGGCCACGATCGCCGCGTGCAGGAGCGTCGCCTGCGGCTCTTTGTCGAACGCGAAGGCCGCGGCCGCCGTGAGCGCGATCAATCCGAGCGCGAACTTTGCGGCGCGTTTCTGCAGCGTCACAGCGCCGAGAAGGGCCAGCACGAGGTGGAACAGCGGCAGCCAGCGGAAGCTCCAGCGGAACGGGCCGGCCGACGGGAGGAGCATCAGCACGAGCAGGACGGCGAGCAACGTGAGCTCGGGAAGATGACGCCGGAGGAAATCGCGGCGCGCGCCGGCGACGATCGCGGCCAGCGGCACGAACGCGCCGAGGAGCTCGACGGATGGATGCGGCAGCGATCCGGCGAAGACCTTCCAGGTCGCCGCGAACGCGGGGACGACCAGGCCGAAGAAACCGGCCGGCGGCACGAACCACATCGCC
>DASUSL010000263.1:0-7763 GCA_036375135.1 Thermoanaerobaculia bacterium
CTCGTGGAAGACGACCCGAAGACGCGGGACACGGTGGCGCTGTACCTGCGCCGCGAGGGGCACGAGGTGGTCACGGCGGACGACGGCGTGCGCGCGCTCGAGGCCGCGCACGAGCACGAGCCGCACCTGGTCGTGCTCGACCTCATGCTGCCGCGCCTGGACGGCCTCGCGGTCTGCCGCGCGCTGCGCAATGTGGGGCGGACTTCAGTCCGCCCTTCAGTCCGCCCTGCAGCCCGCCCGGCCATCATCATGGTCACGGCGCGCACCACCGAGGAGGAGATCCTCACCGGCCTCGACCTCGGCGCCGACGACTACGTCACCAAGCCGTTCAGCCCGCGCGAGTTGATGGCGCGCGTGCGCGCGGTGCTGCGCCGCGCGTCCGAGGAAGACGTGATCGCCGCGGGGCCGATCGTCGTCGATCGCGTGCGCCGCGAGGTGCGCGTTCACGATTCGCCCGTCACTCTGACGCCGACCGAGTATCGATTGCTGGAGTCGCTCGTGCGCGCGCCGGGACGCACGTTCACGCGGCAGGAGCTCGTCGAGCGCGCGTTCGGCGACGACTATGACGGGCTCGATCGCACCGTCGACGTGCACGTGAAGAACCTGCGCCGCAAGCTCGGCGACGCGGGGAACGCCATCGCCACGGTGTTCGGCGTCGGGTACAAGTTTTCGTCATGATCATCCGCTCGCTGCGCTGGAGGCTGGCCGCGTCGATGGTGATCATCATCGCCGCCGTCGTGGCCGCCGTGGGCGTGTTCTCGACGCTGCGCGTGACGGCGGAGCTGAACGAGATGCTGATGCAGCAGCGGCGCGCGGAGCACGAGGCCGCCCTGCGGGTGCTCGCCGCAGGCGGACCGGATGCGCTGCGCCGCGCGCACGAGCTCTCCGGCGCACCGATCCTCGTCGTCGACGCTGAAAGGAAAGTGACCGCGTTTTACCCGCCGGAGCTTTCGTCGTACGACGTGCGCTTCCGTCCCGACGGCATGCTGACCCTGACGCGGCGGACCGCGGGACGTGCCGAGGAGTTGCGGCTGCGCATCGAGCCGTCGCATGTGGCGGGCGTGGGCGACGTCTACTTTCTGCCGAAGCGCGGCGCGCGCGAGCCGCTTCGCCCCGCGCGGCCGCGCTGGCTGATCCTCGGGCTCGTGGCCGCGGCGCTCCTGGCCGTGCTGGTGATGCTGACCATCTTCCGCCGCGTCTTCGCGCCGGTCGAGGCGCTCACCGCCGGGGCTCGCTCGCTGGCCGGCGGACACCTCGACACGCGCGTGCCGGTGCGCGGCGACGACGAGGTGGCGGAGCTCGGACGCGCGTTCAACTCGATGGCCGATTCGCTGGAGCGCAACGAGCGCGCGCGGCGGAACATGGTCAGCGACGTGGCGCACGAGCTGCGCACGCCGCTGACGAACATGCGCGTGCAGATCGAGGCGGCGCAGGACGGACTCGTGCCTGTCGATGCGCGCTTTCTGGCGTCGATCGAGGAAGACGCCGCGACGCTGGCGCGCCTCGTCGACGACCTGCAGCAGTTGTCGCTGGCCGAGGCGGGGCAGTTGCGGCTGGAGGTTTCCGAGGTGCGCGTTCTCGAGATCGTCGAACGCGCGGCGCCCGCTTCCGTCGTTCGCGCCGTTCCGGACGATCTGGTCGTGCGCGGCGATGCGCGGCGGCTGGTGCAGGTGGTGCGCAATCTCGTGGTGAACGCTTTGGCGCACGCTGCGTCGCGTGTCGAGGTGCACGCGTCGCGTGTCGGCGAGGGCGTGGAGATTCGCGTCATCGACGACGGACCCGGCGTGCCCGACGAGCACGTGGAGCGGATCTTCGACCGCTTCTACCGCGTCGACGCCTCCCGCTCGCGCGCGACGGGCGGCGCGGGGCTCGGCCTGGCCATCGCCAAGCAGCTCGTCGAGCTGCACGGCGGCCGGATCTGGTATGAACGCCCCGCGTTCGTCATCGCGCTGCCATGAACCTGATCCTGCTGTTCGACTCCGACTTCATCGAGCCCGACCGCGTGCGCCTCACCGGCCGCCGCCTGGAGCACGTGACGTCGGTGCATCGCGCGGCGGTGGGGGACGCACTGACCGTCGGTCGTGCGGGTGGCCGCATCGGCACCGGCGTCGTGCTGTCGCTCTCTCCGTTGGAACTGCGCGTCTCCTTCGACCACGAACCGCCGCCGCCGCTGCCGCTGACTTTGATCCTCGCTATTCCACGTCCCAAAGTCCTGAACCGCGTCATCGCCAGCGCCACCTCCCTCGGCGTGAAACACATCCACCTCATCAACTCCTGGCGGGTCGAGAAGAGCTACTGGAAATCACCGCGACTGACGTCACTCGAAGAGCAATGCATCCTCGGCCTCGAACAAGCCCGCGACACGCTGTTGCCGACCATCACACTGCACCGCCTCTTCCGCCCCTTCATCGAGTCGTTCGCGCCCTCGGGACGCGCACTCGTCGCACACCCGCTCGCTGCGCTCGAATGCCCGCGCGCCGTCGCCGGCGAGGTCACGCTGGCCATCGGCCCCGAGGGCGGATTCATCGCCCAGGAAGTCGAGTCCTTCGAGCGCGCCGGCTTTACGCCGGTCTCGCTGGGCCCGCGCATCCTGCGCGTGGAGACAGCCGTGGCCGCACTGGTAACGCGCCTCTTTTAGCGAAGCTAACGCGCGCCGACGCGATGCGGCGCGTCCGCGGTCCAGAGAATCTCCGCGCTCTGGAGCGGCACTTCGCGGAGCAACGACTCGATCGCGTCATGCACGTCGGCGCTGACGGGAAACGACACGGTCGCTCGCCGCGTGATGGTTCCGTACATGACCACGACGTATGCACCCGACATGAGCTGCACCAGCGCAGCGTGCGACGGCTCCGGCTCCGACTCCACCGGCGAAAAGTCCACCGGGAACAGCTCGCGGAGCCGGCTCTCGGAAAGCGCGAGCAGCAATGCCGGCCGTGCGTCCTCGCGAAGTTCCTGGGGATCGGCGCGTCTCATGAGTCGACTATTCTAGGAGTGCGGCGGCACAGCTGCCGCGCGCCGCAGCTTCGCTGCGGCATTCGAAAGCGGCAGCTCGCGCTGCCGCACTCCAGAGTTCTGCTACCATCCCGCCCGGTCCGATCATGCCCATGCAGCGAACTCAGGTTCTGTTCCTCGTCAAGTTCTTCGCCATTCTCGTCGCCGCGTATCTGCTCATCGCGTGGAATCCGGTGAACGATCACGTCATCGTGCCGTTCACGGCGGGGGTGGCCAAGGTGTCGGGTGTGCTCCTGCAGGGGATCGGGCAGCCGGTGGACGTGCACGGCACGGTCATCCGCTCGTCGCGTTTCGGCGTGAACATCAACAACGGCTGCAACGGGGTCGAGGCGATGCTGATCCTGCTCGCGTCGATCGTCGCCTTTCCCGCCTCGCTCAAGGCGCGCGCGATCGGCCTGGCCCTCGGCGCGGTCTGCGTGCAACTGCTGAACGCGGTCCGCATCGTGACCTTGTATCTGCTGGGCGCGTATCAGCCGCGGCTCTTCGACATGTTCCACACCGCCGTCTGGCAGATCCTGGTGATCCTCTCTGCCATCGCCTTCTTCCTCATCTGGAGCGCACGCGTTGCCCCGACTCGACTGGCGACTCGCGGTTAGAGCGCTGGCCGGATTCCTGGCCGGGCTGGCGGTCTGGGTCTTCCTCTCGCCGCTGTACAACCGGGCCATCGCCGCGGCCGCGGAGAAGACGATGCGCGTCTTCGAGAGTCCCGCCGTCACGCAACTGCGCCCCGCGGAAGACAACTACGTGACCGTCGACCGGAAGGACTTCGACCCGCGCTCGAAGCGTCCGGGCATCGCGCTGCACGACCTCACGTTCAACGTGATCCTCCTGACCGCGCTCTTCGCCGCGTCGAAGCGCCCCTTCTCCGACCGCAACATCGGCGGCTTCTTCGCCGCGGCGGCCATCCTCGCCCTCACGCACATCCTCGGTCTGGTGATCGAGGTCATGTCGATCTACGTGGCCAAGCTCGGCATGTGGAGCACCGTGAATTACTCGAACGTCGAGCGGAACGTCTGGGGCGTGGCCAACCACTTCTACCGCCTCGTGCTGATGTACGCGATCGCGTTCGCGCTCTGGTGGGTGTTCCGCGACGCCTCCACGGCCGAGGTTGCGAAGAAGAAGAAGCGGAGGTAAAACTGGCGCACTCCGGAGGATTGCGATGCGCCTGGTCACGCGCGGCGACCTCGACGGCCTGACGAGCGCCGTCATCATCACGGGAAGAGAGCAGGTCGACGAGATCCTGCTGGTCGAGCCGCAGGACATCACCGACAAGCGGGTGGAGATCCGCGCCGACGACATCCTCGTCAACCTGCCGTACGACCCCCGCTGCGGCATGTGGTTCGACCACAAGCTGCTCACGGACAGTAACGAGAAGCCGCCCGCGGCGTTCGAGGGGAGCTATCGCGTGGCGCCGTCGGCCGCGCGGCTCGTGTACGAGTACTACCTCGAACGCGATCCGCACGACGCGCAACTGCTGCGCCTGGAGCGCCTCGTCGACGAGACGGACCGTCTCGACGCCGCGCTGCTGACTCCCGACGACGTGGAGAATCCGCGCGACTACATCCTCCTCGGCTTCACGCTCGACGGACGGACGGGACTCGGCTCGCTGGACGACTACTTCCGCAAGCTGGTGGAGTGGCTGAAGACGATGTCGATCGCGGAAGTGCTGCAGCAGCCCGAGGTGCGGGAGCGCGTGGAGCGCATCCGCGGCGAGCAGGCGGCGTTCAAGAATCTCCTCGCCCGCAGCAGTTTCCAGCTCACGAATGTGGTGGTCACCGACCTGCGCGAGCTGGAGCACATCCCCGCCGGCAACCGCTTTCTCATCTACTCGCTGTTCCCCGAGGCCAACGTGTCGCTGCGCGTGCACTGGGGGCCGCGCGCGGAGACGGTGGTGGCGGCGGTGGGACACAACATCTTCAACCGCACGTGCAACACGTCGGTGGGCGAGCTGATGTCGCTCTACGGCGGCGGCGGACATCGCGGCGCGGGGACGTGCGTGCTGCCGACGGACCGCGCGGCGGACGCGATCGAGGAGATCCTCATGGAGCTCCAGGCCAACGGGTGACCCGGGCCGCACGGTGATCGCCAGAAGCGCGCCTCTCGTGAGCGCACGTGCAACATCAGCGCTGCCGGTCGCACCGGCCCGCCGGAGGCCTCCCGTCGTCTCCTCGTGTTGGCGGAGTGAATGCGGTCGCTCAGAACCGCGGCCAGTGGCGGAGCTGGGTGGGGGTCGACGTCTTCACGTAGAGCACGGCGTCGAACTTCTGGCCGAGGTCCGCGGGCACGTCGAGCGTGGCCCGGTCGCGCGAGGGGACGGTGGAGCCGGCGAAGCGAAGGCGGTGCGTGCCGCTCAGCCACGGCGGCAGCGCGCCGCGCAGCGGGAGGATCATCGAGTCAAGGCGCGACTGCGACAGCAGGAGCGCGAAATCGTCGTGAGACGGAGCGGTCATCGTCTGCACGCGGATCTCGCCGCTGCGGATGCCCGGGGCGTATTCGACGGCCAGGAACGTCCCATCCAGCAAAAGCGACCCGAGGGCGAAGTAGCGGTCGCCGAGCTGCTCGCCGAGGATCGAGCCGGCGCTGCGGATGAAGAAGCTGGGATCGTCGAGCACGTACGGCGTGCGTCCCCAGTGCTCGTTGTGGCCGATGACGATCACCTTCTCGCCGCGCTGCACGTGACGGACGATGTTCTCCGCCATCGGCTCGTCGCGCGCGTTGAATCCTTCGGACAGCACCCGCTCTCCCTGCTCGACGACGCGCGCGGCGTGCAGCATCTCCTCGAGCTCTTCGAGTGAAGAGGCGAGCGTGTAGGCATCACGGTTCGCCGACATCGAAGAGCGGATCGCGGCGATGTCGCGGCGACACCACTCCGCGCCCGTGTAGCCGGCGCGGATGCAGCGATACGTCGACTCCGCGGTCGCGGCGAACGCCGGATCGACGCGCTTCAGATACGCGACCACTTCCGCCGCGGTGGCGCGCGGCGACGTCGGATCGACTCCCTCGATGCGGATCGGCGGCGTGAGTCCGGCCGCGTTCTGCGCGCGCGCCCACTGCACGAGCTCGAGGATCTCGTGCGTGTCCCAGAACCAGTAGAGCGGCAGATTCAGCGCGGCCGCGGGGTCGCCGGTGCCGTGCAGGACGTAGTCGTTCAGCGCCTTGTACTCCGTGTACGGCGCCTCGAAGGCCAGGACGCGGAAGCCGCGCGCGACGAGCTGCGGCACGAGCACCTGTTTCGCCGCGTGGATCTCGTGCGTGGCATGCGTGACGTCGCCGAGGGCGACCACGCTCGCGTCGCCGGGCTCGAGCGTCGAGACGGCGCGCGCGCGCAGCCACGACGCCGGCGTCTCCACGGTGCTCGAGCGCACGGCGCGCATGCGCGCGGGAAGCGGCAGCGCGGCGGCGAGGAGCAGGAGGAGGGCGGCTCGTTTCATTAAACTTGGGGCTGTGTTGGAACTGCGAACCGCGAGGCCGGAGGAGACCGGCTGGATCAATGAACAGTACGCGAAGGTCCGCTTCATCCCGTCGGACCCGGCGCACGACACGATCGTCGTGGCTGAGTCCGACGGCGTGCGCGCCGGGATCGGGCGGCTGGTGGACGTGGGGGAGGGCGCGTACGAGCTCGGCGGGATGTACGTGCTCGACGGCTTCCGCGGCGGCGGTATCGCCCGGGCCATCGTCGAAGAGCTGATCCGCCGCGCCGCCGGGCGCGACGTCTATTGCATCCCGTTCGCCGACCTGGAGGCGTTCTACGCCTCGACCGGCTTCCAGCGCATCGAGGCGGACGGCGTACCGCGCAAGGTCATCGAGAAGCTGCAGTGGTGCGAGCGGGAGATCGGCCGCGCGGTGATTCTGATGAAGCTCCTGAAAACGTAGGACAGGCTTCAGCCTGTCCAGGGGCAGGCTCAAGCCTGCCCTACGTTCACCATCTGAAGTAGGCGGGGTGTCCTTCCTTCACGGCCACGAAGGTGCCGCGGCAGGTGGCGGTCACTTTCCCGTTGGCCTCGACGGTGGCGTCGATGACCGCGCGGTCGTCGGTCGACTCGACGACGTGCGCGCGCAGGTGCAGCGGCACGCCCATCGGCGTGGGACGCTTGAGCGTCACGTGAAAGTCGGAGGTCACGGTGGCGGGGAGCTCCGGCGTGCCGCGCTTCTTCATGAGATGCACGGCCGCGGTCCAGTTGCTGTGGCAGTCGAGGAGCGAGCCGATGATGCCGCCGTTGACGATCCCCTCGAAGGCGACGTGGTGCGGCTGCGGCGTCCAGTCACACACCAGCGCATCCCCTTCCTCGAAGCTGCGGATGCGCAGCCCCTGCTCGTTGGCCGGCCCGCAGCCGAAGCACTGGTTGTTCGGCGCGTAGGTTTCCTGAAGGCTTTTCATGGGTGGATGCTATCGCGGTTGCTGTGTTGCTCGTCGCGGGTCGCTGGCGGCTTTACGACGCGCCGCCGGCAACAGCATTCCGTGCGAACTCCACGACCTCCGGAAAGAACTCCTCGAACCTCCGCTCCAGCTCCGCGCGCGAGTCGGTGAGATGCCGCGCCGCCGTCTCCAGCCGCGGCTTTCGCGAGAAGCGGCGCGACATGTTCTGCAGCGCGAAGCGGATGCTTTCGACCTCGCGGTACGACTCCAGCCAGCGCTCGTCGCGCATGCGCGGGTAGACCCAGCGCAGCATCCCCGGCAATGACTCCTCGTGCGGGTCGATGAGCGCGTACGTGCGGGTCAGGAACGACTCCAGCGGTTCCCCCGCGTACTC
>DASUSL010000264.1:0-19146 GCA_036375135.1 Thermoanaerobaculia bacterium
CCCGCCCGAGCTGGACCGCGGCGTTCTGCTGCCGGCGCAGGATGCCGCGGATCGGCCACGCGATGTCCGCCGGCGACAGGCCGGCGGTCGCCACCTGATAGAGCAGCGGCTGGAAGAGGTGGTAGTTGTGGCGGTCGACGACGGTGATCTCGGCGTCCACGTCCTGGAGGCCGCGCGCGGTGTAGAGACCGGCGAATCCGCCGCCGACGATGACGATGTGGCGCATGCCGCGCCGGAGTCTATTACGTGACGCTGCCGACGCGGGACGCGAACTCACCGACGATGCGGCGCATGTCGCGGAGCAGCGTGGGGTCGGCGCTCATGCGCCGCTCGATGGCGCGCAGGAACTCCACGTCCGACTCGTCGCCGGGCATCTGCCCGCGCTCGATCTCCTGCAGCCAGCGCACCGGATCGCCGTCGTAGTAGGTGACCAGGATCTGCACGCGGGCGAAGCTCGCGGCGAGACCGCCGGCCAGCCAGCGCGGCGTCAGTTCGAGGACTTCAAAGGGGACTTCGAGGGGGGCGGAAAGCGACACACGGACTCCTTGTTTGGCGAATGCTCTCGCTAAGGAGTGATGGAGAGGGGTAATTCCCTACCCGGGCCGTCAATCTTTTTCTACGAGCCGATCTTGGCCAGCTCCGGCTTGCCGATCCACCGTCCCCACGACAGGCAGCGCGTGCAGGTGAAGGTGTAGTCGGTGATGCCGCTCTCGCGATTCTCGAGGGCCGCGATCTCCATGCGCGCCTGGCAGCGGTAACAGAGGATCGAGTCGCCGCGCTGGATGTTCTCGACCATCCCCTCGACCTGCTGCTCCTGAAACTCGGTCTGCTTCGGGCGCTGCGGGATGGTGATGCTCTCTTTTCCCTGCGCGCAGACGAGGGCGATGTGGTCGGCGAAGGTGGTCTGCACGAAGCCGCCGGTCAGCGTCGACGACGGATGCTTCGGGCAGCGCAACGGCTTGTTGCTCCAGAAGGCGCGGGCCAGCTCGCGCAGGACTTCTACTTCGGTCGGCATGGTGCGGGATTCTACCAAGGCGTGAGATACGACGCGCAGCCGGGCGGCAGAACGTAGGGCAGGCTTCAGCCTGCCCGGGACAGGCTGACGCCTGTCCTACGTTTTCGCCGCTTCGATCGCCTCGAACACTCGCATGAAGTTGCCGCCCAGCACCTTCTCCACATCCTCCTCGCTCATCCCGCGCTCGAGCAGGCGGGCGGTGAGCGAGGGGAGGCCGGCGGCGGTGAGCAGGCCGTCGGGCAGCGCAGGGACGCCGTCGAAGTCGCTGCCGATGCCGACGTGGTCGATGCCCGCCACTTCGGCCGCGTGGAAGATGTGGTCCGCGACCTGGTCGAGCGTCGCGGTCGGGCAGCCGAGGGTCTGGAACCACTGCAGGTAGCTGTCCCAGTCCGTGCGGTCGTCGGGCATCTCCTCGGTGCCGCCCGGTCCCTCGGGCTCCTTCCGCGGCCGCCGCTGCGCGTTCATGATCACCTGCGCCACCGTGTTGCTGATGAACGCGGAGAAGAAGTTGATCATGCACACGCCGCCGTTCTTCGCCAGCGCGCGGAGCATGTCATCGGTCATGTTGCGCGGGTGCTGGCAGATCGCGCGGCAGGAGGAGTGCGTGGCCACGACCGGCGTGCGCGTGGTCTCGATGACGTGCGCGAACGCGGCGTCGGAGATGTGCGAGACGTCGACGATCATGCCCAGGTCGTTCATCGTGCGCACGACGTCGCGGCCGAAGGCGGTCAGCCCGCCGTGGCGCGCGACGTCGCCCGACGAGTCGCACCAGTTGTTGGTGTTCACGTGGGTGAGGGTCATGTAGCGCGTGCCGAGGGAGTAGAGCTCGCGCAGGATGTCCAGCGAGTCCTCGATGGCGTGGCCGCCCTCGACGCCGATCATGATGGCCAGCTTGCCGTCGCGCTTCGCGCTGCGGATGCCGGCGCTGTCGGTGCACAGCGTGACCGCGTCCTCCCGCCGCCCCGCCTCGGCATGAATGAGATGGATGAGATGGCGGGCGAAGTCCGCCGCGCCGCGGTTGGCGTAGAACGGCGGCACGTACGCGGCGAAGAACGACGCGGTGATGCCGCTCTCCTGCAGCGAGCGCAGGTCGGCCTGCGCTTCGGTGTCGTGCTCGTCGAGATGCACGTTGTGGCGGTGGAGGCGGTACGGCGTGTCGCAGTGGCCGTCGACGATGATGGCGCGCCGGTGCAGGTCACTCGCGGAAATAGTCATCGATACGATCGAGCTCCCTCGTCATTGCATTGAGGTCGTCGAAGACGAACTCCGCCTTCGCCAGCAGCTCCTCCGCGAATCCGCCGCACCGCAGCGCCACGACCGGCAGTGCGCAGCGGTGCGCGGCCAGGATGTCGTACGGCGTATCTCCCACGACGATGGTGCGCGCCGGATCGCTCTGCACGCGCTCCAGCGCCGCGTCGAAGATTTCGGGGGATGGCTTCGAGAACTGCGCGTCCTCCTTCGACGTCGTTCCCTCCAGGAGATCGCCGACGCCGAGAAGCTCGACATAGTACTCGACCTCGTCAGGATTCGAAGACGATGCGAACGCCAGCTTGATGCCGCGGTCGGCGAGCGCGCGGATCGACTCGGGCACGCCGGGGAATGGCTGCACGCTCTGCATGTACTCCTTCTTCCAGAGCTCGCCGCGATACTTCTGCAGCGGCTCGCCGAACTCGCGCATCTCGCGCGCGTTGAGGGAGTCGGGCACGAGCAGGTCGCCCCCTTTGCCGATCTGCTGGCGAATGAGCTTCCACTCCACTTCCTTGCCGAAGTGGGCGAACGCCTTGACCCAGCAGTCGGCATGTTTGTCGTTGGAGTCGACGAGAGTGCCGTCGATGTCGAGGAGGATGGCCTGAGTGAGGGTTTTCACGAAGGGCGAGATAGCCAGCCTCGTGCCGAGAAAGACAGGGTCGAACCGCACGCCCGTCATGCGGTAGAGTCCGCCGCATGACGACGACCATTCCCGCCTCGCTCAAGCTGGCCCGTCAGCAGGCCATCACCACCGACTACTACGCCCTCGGCTACCTGGCGCTCTGCATCGCGTCGTACTCCGATGAAGGGGCGTCGCCCGACAAGGTGAAGGCGGCGATCGCGGCGAACGTCCCGACCATCGGCCAGATCGGCGACGTCCCGGGCACTTGGACGCTCGACTGGGGCCCGGCCATCACCACGAATCTCTTGTCGTGGAAAGCGAATCTGCTGTTCGCCGCGTCGTACCGCGATCCGTCGACGATGCTGCCGATCTTCAGCGCGGTGGTGATCCGCGGCACCGACATCAGCGCCGGCTTCCTCGGCGTGGTGAAGCAGCTCAAGGAAGACATCGAGCCGGGCTGTCAGGTGGTCTGGGGCTCGAACGCCGCCGGTGCATGCGCGAACGAGTCGGAGTCGTCGTCGGTCACGCCGTACATCGCGCGCGGCACGTACAACGGCTTCAAGGACCTGATCGCGCTGCAGGGGGTCAACCAGTCGACGCAGGCCACGCAGACGTTGGGCGAGTTTCTCGCGGACTTCGTTCCGCAGTACGCGAGCGACATCGCGCCGCTGCCGCTGGTCGTGACCGGCCACAGTCTCGGCGGATGCCAGACGTCGCCCCTGTCGCTGTACGTCAACGGACTGCCGGCGGTGCAGAACGGCGGCGTGACGGTCGTGCCGAACAGCTTCGCCGCGCCGACCGCCGGCAACGGCGGCTTCGCCACGCACTATCTCGAGCAGCTTCCGAACGCGCGGCGCTGGTTCAACACGCTCGACGCGATCCCGATGGCGTTCGACGCGCTCTCCTCGATCAAGACGGTGTGGACTCCGTGCGGCGATGCGATCCCCGGCTGGGCGAACGACGCGATCGATGTGCTCCTCCTCGACGTGGGCAAGCTCACGTACGCGCACGAAGGGGGGAACGCGACGCGGCAGCTCACCGGCGCGTGCGGCTCGACGACCGGCGCCAGCGATCCGTGGGGCGCGCAACTCGAGTGGCAGCACTTTCCGCCGTGCGGCTACTGGGCGCTGATGACCGCGCAGTACGGCTCGCAGCTCGGATCGCTGAACTATCCGGCCTGGGTCACGCCGCAGCCGGCCTGCGTCTAACGCATTCATTCGGCCGACACGAAGGGCCCGGTCGTTCCCTTGTGCGTTGGCGGAATGAGTGTCTGCTCTAGCCTCGGCGCACGGCGAGATAGACGGCGTGACCTCGTGGCAGCCGCCGCGTGCCGTACGAGCGGCGCACGGTGGTGCGAAAGCCGTGTGTGCGCAGGAGCTCGAGCAACGCGGCGCGGTCGTAGAGCTCGAGCGCGTGCACTTCTTCGTCACGGCGGCCGTCTTCGCGAAAGGTGAGCACGCGTCTCGTCAGATGCGTGCCGTCGGCTTCCTTGATGGCGATGACGCTCCAGTCGTCGCCGCCGCTGCGGTGCTCGTCGTACTTCGGATACGCGCCGCGCTCGGCGACGTCGAAGAGGAGCAGCCGCGCCGGCGCTTGGGCGATGAGCGTGCGTACGGCGTCGAACGTGCCGTAGTTGAGGACTTCGCCCATGGCCACGATCGCGTCGCACGGCCGCAGATGCTGGTCGAAGGAGCCGACGTCGAAACGCGCCGCGGGTGCGGTCTCGCGGGCGAGGGCGATCATCGACGGGGAGACGTCGAAGCCGTGCACGGCGAAACCGGCGTTGGTGAGCTGGCGCGCCAGGACGCCCGTGCCGCATCCCAGCTCGACGACGCTCCGCACGTCGTGACGCCGCAGCGTCGCGATCACCCACGGCGCCGCCGACTCCGCGAACTCGCTGAAGCCGGCGTGATGGATGTACGCGAGGTCATCGCGATACATCACCGCTCCGCACCGGGACGGGTGCTGAACGTAGGACAGGCTTCAGCCTGTCCACGGGTGAAGGTGCACCCTTGGACAGGCTGAAGCCCTGTCCTACGTTCGGCGCGCGTTTCGCGGAGAGCGCGCTGAACGTTGAGCGCGGCCGCAGTCTGCCCTGCGAGGTCGTCGTGATTCATCATCGCTCCGCTTCCTTGCGGATCGTGCGCAGCATCATCCGGCGAATGAGGCCGCTGCCGGGGCGGATGAAGAACCAGTACGCCGCGAACTTTCGCCGCGCGTTTTCGCCGCAGAGGACGCGTGTCTCGGTGGTGACGCGCACGTGCGATTCGTCTTCACGCTCGACGAGAAAGTTCCACGCGCCGCGGGCCACGTCCGGCGGCACGGGCGACTGAAAGTCGGGATGCACCGGCTTGCAGAACGGCTTCCAGAACGGACCCTCGATGCCGAAGACGATCTCGCGCGGCCGCTCCTCGGCAGCCACCGAGAACATCGAGCGCGCGGGACGGGTGATGCCGCGCATCGCCAGCAGCAGTCTCGTGATCCAGCTCTGCGAGAGATTCGAGCTCACGACTGCCTCGTACGCGCGCTCCGGCGTGGCGCGCACGACGATCGAGTGGCGCTCGTAAAAGTCGCAGTGCGGGAGCAGCGAGTCGATGAGCATGAGGAGCAGTGCTGAGTGCTGAGTGCTGAGAGGGCGGCGGGACTCAGCACCCAGCACTCAGCACTCAGCACTGCTTCAATGATGCGCGCGCAGGAACGTTTCCGGCTTGCTGAACACCTTGGCGATGTTCATCCCCTTGCGCACCGCGCCGAGCGACACCTTGCGCGTCGCCAGCGCGCCGGCGAGCTGCAGGTACGTCTTCACCCTGCCGCGATGCTTGTAGCGGACGTTGAGCGCGTGCTGCCAGAGGCCCGAGTATTCGGCGTAGAACTCGTCGAGCGGGAGCTTCGTCGGGAGCACGGTATGCACGATGTCGAACATCTCCCACTCGTGCGTGTTCACGTTTTTCTTGGCCGCGTCCCAGAGGTCGGTGCCGGGGAGCGGCGTGAGGATGGAGAAGCCGCTGTTGTAGGCGCCCATCTTCTCGACCCATTCGCGCAGGCGCTGGAAGTCTTCGCGGTCCCAGGCCGGGTCGACGATGAAGTTCGGCGTGAAGCCGACGCCGAGCTCCTTGAGGATGTTGATGGCCTGCACGTTGTTGTCGGCGGTGTTCTTCTTGTTGACCGCCTTCAGCCCCTCGTCGGTCACCGACTCCAGGCCGAGGAAGATGGAGAGGTTGCCGCACTCCTTCCACATCTCGATGAGATGGGGGAACTTGCAGATGATGTCGGTGCGCGTCTGCACGGTGAAGTACTTGCGGATGCCGGAGGCCTTGATCTGCCGCGCCATCTCCTCGCCGCGCTTCACGTTCATCCAGAAGATGTCGTCGGTGATGAAGATGTTCGGCGCGCTGATCTGCGCCAGCTCCTGCACCACGCGCTCGGGCGACTTCTCGCGGAACGTCGACTCGTGAAACTTCCAGACCGAGCAGAAGTTGCACTTGAAGGGGCAGCCGCGGGCGGTCTCCATGAGAGCCAGCGGCTTGCGGAAGTTGATGTAGTAGTGATCGGCGTAGTGCGCGATGAGGTGCCGCGCCGGCAGCGGATAGGTGTCGAGATGCGGACGCGCCGGCGCGTGGCCGGTGAAGTGCCACACTGCGCCGTCCCGCACTTCCAGTCCCGGTACTTTCTTCAGGTCGCGCCCATCTTTCAGTGACTCGACGAGCGGCGGCATCACTTCCTCGCCGTCGCCCATGGCGATGGCGTCGAAGGCCTCGTGACGGAACCATTCGGGATCGCGCGACGCGTCGTGGCCGCCGACGACGATGAAGACCTTCGGCATCTCGCGGCGGATGCGCTGCGCCAGGCGGATGGTGCGGTTGCGCTCCGTGGTGAAGTTGCACTGCAGGCCGACGACGTCGGGATCGAAGGCGCGGCAGTCGGCAATTCCCTTCTCCTCCCCGTCGATGCGCAGGTCGAAGACTTTGCACGTGTGGCCGTCCCGTTCGAGACAGGCCGCCACGCAGATGGGCCCGAGCGGCTCGACGAAGGTGAGCATCTCCAGGCCGAGGATGCCTCCCACCGGAGGTTTGATGAAGGCGACTCTCATGGTGTCAGCAAAGACCTTAGCACAGGCGTTTCAATCGACCGTTACCGTCAATTTCAGTTTTTCTTCCGCCGGTACGTCTCGCACGACGAAAAAGTACGTTCCGTTCTGGTCGGGATCCTCGGGTGGCTTCTGCACCAGACTGCCGCGGCCGGTCACTCTGGCGCGGAGCCGCGAGGCGTAGCCCGGCCCGAGGAAGTTGCCGAAGCGGTCGCGCGGCGTGACGCGGAACGTCACCACGCCGCGGGTGTTCCCCGAGGCGACGATCTCCGTCGCGCGAAGGTCGGGGCGCACGGTGACGTGCGTCTCCAGCCGCTCCTCGCGCCGCAGCTTGCCGGTGCGCGGATCGTCCCACTCGAGCACGGCCTCGAAGCCGTAGAGTCCCGGCACGGTCGTCCCTTTGAACGTGCCGCTGTAGAGGCCGTTCTTCTCGTGCTGCAGCGTGATGGTCTCGACGTCGGCCGGGATGATCTTCGCCAGCGCGCTCTTCGGCATGCGCGCGACCTTACGGTCGTACGCGGTGGTGAGGTCGCCGCCGGCGGTGCTCGCGCCGTTCGACCCGCGCGTTCTGCGGAGGATGTTCCCCAGCCCGTCCGCCGGACGCTGCACGCGCACTTTGATCGCTCCCTCGGGGAGCCTGGCCAGCGGACGCCCGTCGTACGAGACGCGCGCGCGAATGGTGAGCGCGTCGCCGGTCGCGGGCTGGCGCTCGGCCACGGAGACGCTGAAGTCGAGGTGACGCTCGACGAAGTACGTGTGCACGGTGTACGGCACGTCGACGGGCGCCGGTGCGGAGGAGAGGTGCTGCGGGCGGCGCGCGCGCACGCGCCACGTGCCGACGTGTTTGGGCTCCATGTCGAACGACAGGAGGAATGACTGCGGCGTCCTGGTCATGGAGTCGGGCTGCATGACCTGGCCGCCGGGGCCGACGACGTCCAGCTCGAGCGCGTTCACACGCGGCGGCGCCCACTGCACGGAGAAGACGGCGCGCTGCACCGACTTGTCGACGGGCACCTGCTTGAACGGTCCGGGAGTGGTGCCGCTCAGCACGTGGTGATGCCGCAGCGCCAGCGCGGCGGTGTTCCCTTTGAGGATGCTGATCAGCGTGAGGGCGAGGTTGTCGAACAGCGTCGCCACGTTGATGCTGATGTACGAGACGCCCGAAGTCTCGAGGGCGAGCTTGGTGAGCAGCTCGCCGTCGACCGTGCCCGGCTCGCCGAAGCCGATGCTCTGGATGGGGACGAAGCGCTGGCGCAGCTCATTGGTGAAGGTGCCCACCGGCGTCAGAGCGAGGAAGCCGCTGGCGGCGGGCTCGATGAGCGGCGCGGTGTTCTGCTTGCCGTCGGTGACGACGAGCAGGGAGAGGTCGCTCTCGGGATCGCTCGACCACTGCTGCATGCCGCTGTTGATGCCGGCGCCGACCGAGGTCGCACCGCCCGGCGTGAGCTCCTCGATCTTGGTCCTGACGGCATTCCAGTCGTGCGTCGCCCCGGCGGGATCGGTGCCGCGGCGGACGAAGAAGCCGGCCGGCGGATCGCCGCCGGTGATGGTCTGCGCCGCGGCGGTGTTGCTGAAGAAGACCACGCCGAGGCGGTCGTTCGACTGCAGGACGTCGATCTCCTGCCACGTCGCCACGAAGGTGCCCATCGCGGAGGTGAGGAGCTCCGCTTTGGTCGGTCCGGCGTCGGCGCCGGGCGGCCGCTCGTTCATGCTGCCCGACTTGTCGAGCACGACCACGACGTCGAGCGGATGCCGCCCGCCGTCTTCCGCGGAGAGCTCGGGCGCGACGCCGTCGCCGAAGGGGATGATCTGCGCCGGCATGTCGCCCGCCCGCTTCGACGGCTTCGCGCACTCGGCCGCGGGCGCCGCGACGACGTACGAGGAGACGTTGTACTTCGTGATGTCCGGCCCGACGAAGCGCATCTGGATCTCTTTCGGCACCGCCCCCGCGCCCTGGCAGAAGTCGCCCGCGAAGTTGGAGAGCGGGCGATAGACGATGCGCGCGGTGTTGGCGACGGTGCCGGTGAGGAACTCGACGGAGTCGCCGGCGATGGTCTGCGTCGTACCGAGGTTCAGCGTGGTGCTGCCGACGACGAGCTGCGTCCCCGCGGGCGGCCCCGCCAGCGTCAGCGTGATGCGCACTTCGCCCGTTTCCTGCTGGGCGTTCATGCGCAGCGGGATGCTGAGCAGGAAGGCCTCGTCCGCGGAGAGGGCGGACGTGGAGAGGACGAGACAGAAGGCGATGGCGATTCGCTTCACGAAGGGCCTCCTCGATTTTTCTGCGGCGGATCGGGAGGATTGTAGTCTGGACCGCGCGAGCTGCGGCAGCTTGCGCTGCCGCAAGTGGAGGACAGGCAATCTTGCCTGTCCTAACAGGACCCAGGACAGGCAGGATTGCCTGTCCTCCACTGCCGCGCCTATAGAAACAAATCGGAAGGGGCGAGGATCATTCCTCGATTGTGGTGCGCCGTCCGGGGAGGACCAGCGCCGCGAAACCGGAGACGAGCAGCACGGCGGGGAAGACGAAGAGGCGCGCGTCGCGCGTCAGGCCTCCGCCGGCGAGCACGGTCACGAGACCGCTGCCGATGACGCCGCCGAGGTAGCGCATCGTGGAGAGCGCGCCCGAGGCTACGCCGGCCTGCGACGCCGGGACCGCGCCGAGTGCCGACGCCTGCGCGGGACTGGTGGAGACGCCGATGCCGCAGCCCATGAGGATCACGGACGCGAACAGCTCTCCCTGCGCGATGAAGAGCGCCGCGCCGGCCGTGGAGATCAAAGCGCCGGCGAGGGCGACGATCCGCGCGCCGATGGCGTCGGAGAGGCGTCCGCCGACCGGCGAGGCGAGCACCATCGACAGCGTGAAGAGGAGGAGCGTCCGTCCCGTGCGCGCGGCCCCCTGGTCGATGAGAAAGAAAGGAAGGAGGAAGAGCATGGCGTACATCGCCAGGTTCTGCAGGCCGACGATGGCGCTGCCGGCGGCGAACGCCGGGCGGGTGAAGAGGCGCACGTCGAGCACGGGATCGCCGGCGCGCAGCTCGCGCATGACGAAGATCGCCAGCAGCACGGCCGCGCCGAGGGCCAGCACGATCGACGTGCGGTTGACCGCGCCGACGAGCAGCACGACGGCCACGCCGAGGATCGCGCTGCCGAGCCAGTCGAAATGCGGCGTCTTCGTGGAGCGCTCGCCGCGCACGGGCGGCTCGAGCACGAACGAGAGCAGCACCACCGGCAGGTTGACGATGAAGACCGAGTGCCAGCCGAAGGCGTCGGTGAGGATGCCGCCGAGGACCGGGCCGAGCGCCGCGGCGCCCCCCATGATCGCGCCGAAGATGCCGAAGACGCGCCCGCGACGCTCGGCGGGGACGCTGTTGCGCAGCGCGGCGAAGACGCTGGGAATCGAGAGCGCCGCGCCGAGGGCCATCAGCACGCGTCCCGCGCCGAGGACCAGCAGCGACGGCGAGAACGCCGCGAGCAGCGCGCCCGCGCCGAACGCCGCGCGCCCGAGGGTGAGCACGCGCGAGGTGCCCCACAGATCGGCGAGCTTCCCCGCGGGACTCTGCGCCACGATCGTGACGACGAGATACGCCGTGACCAGCCACTGCGTGGCCATCGCCGGCGTGGTGTGGAACGCATTCGTGATCGACGGCAACGCCACGGCGATGATGGTCGAGTTCAGCGGCGCCAGAATGGCCGCGAGCGCGAGTCCAGTGAAACGCCGCAAACGCAGGTCAGGCTTCAGCCCGACGTCTTCGATGGGCAGGCTGAAGCCTGCCCTGCGTTTGGTGATCGGCCGCGATTGCAGCAGGTAGAGCGCGCCATCCGCAAACGCCCACTCGATGTCCTGCGCCCCGCCGTAAAACTCCTCACACCGCGACGCCAGCGCATGCAACTCCGCGAGCTGCTCGTCGCTGAGGGAAAGCCGCAGAATGTCGTCCGCCTTCACCGGCCGCTCGATCGTTCCACCCTCGGCCGCGAAGCGAATGACAAAGTCCTTGCGCCCCGCGGTCCGCTCGAGAATCTCCCCGGAGCGCGCGATGCGAAAGCGATCCGGCGTCACCAGTCCCGAGACCACCGCTTCGCCGAGTCCCCACGCCGCCTCGATCACACGCTCGTCCGCATCGCTCAGCGGGTTGCGTGTGAAGAGCACGCCCGCGACGTCGGAGTCGATCATCCGTTGCACGACGACGCCGATGCGCGGCTCGCCCGTCACGCCCATCCTGCGGCGATAGGCGAGGGCGCTCTCCGCGCGCGCCGATGCGTGGATCGTGCGCACGGCCTCGAGCAGCATCGCCTCGGAATTCACGTTGAGGATGGAGACGTGCTGCCCGGCGAAGCTCGCGTCGAGCGAGTCTTCACCGACCGCCGAGGAACGCGCGGCCACCGCGGCTCCGAACGCGGCGAAGGCCGCGCTCATCGCATCGATCGCCGCCGCATCACCGGCGGCAACGCGATCGACGAGCTCCCACGACAGTGCGAAGCCGTCCGGCGCGGGAAGGCCCGCGCCGAGGGCGCGCGCCAGCGACGACGCCTTCCCGCCGAACGACTCGACGGCTCCCGCCTCGCGCAGTGCAGCGATGGTCACGCGAGGACTTCGACCGTTCCGCGCGCGCCGTCGAGACGCACGCGCACTCCGTCGCGGATGAGCTCCGTGGCGTTGCCGCAGCCGACCACCGCCGGGATGCCGTACTCGCGCGCCACCACCGCCGCGTGCGAGAGCGTCCCGCCGCGATCGGTGACGATGCCGCTCAGCAGCGGCAGCAGCGCGTTGTACGACGGGGCGGTGGAGCGCGTGATGAGCACGTCGCCGTGGCGCACGCGGCCCATGTCGTGCGGATCGAGCACGAGCCGCGCGATGCCGGTCACTTCGCCGGGACTGGCCGCGTGGCCGCTGATCTTCGCCGCGGAGCTCTGCTTCTCCCTCGCGGCGAACATCTCGCCGAGACAGATCTCCACCGCCCGCTGCGACCGTGCCGCCGCTTCCGGCAACCACTCCGCGGGGGGAGGTCCGCCCGGCGTGCCGCCGAGGAAGCGCGGCGCGTCGAGGTAGGAGCGCGAGGCGCGGTACTGCGCGTCGGCCGCGGCCTGATCGGCCGTGCGTCCGGCGCCGCCGTTCAGCATCGACAGGAGCTCGGACGGCGTCAGCTCGACCGCGTGCTGCGCGTCGTGCAGCAGTCCCTTCGCGGCCAGTCGGCGTCCCGCCTCGAGGATGGCGCGGCGCGCGATGCCGGTCGACCACGCGTCGTTGTTGTACCCGCGCTCATCGCGCATGCGGTACGTGAAGCGCGCCTCCGCGAGCAACTCGTCGAACGTTGCGCGGTGCTGCGCGGGGACTTTGTCGCGGATCGGATTGCTGGTGACGGGCTGCAGGTGACTGGTGGTCTGCCGCGCCAGCGCGGACTTGATGTTCTCGACGATGACGTCGGGCATCTCGGAGAGCGCGAGGTCGGCCACGTCGTAGCCGGTGGCGATGCGCACGCCGGCCACGTCGAGGTAGCGGCGCGCGGCCTCGCCGACGGCGTCGGTGCGCGAGGTCAGCGCGTCGACGACGAAGGCCGGCTCTCCGTCGAGGATGCCGATGTTGCCGCCGATGGCGCCCGCGAGCGCGTCCAGCTCTTCGGTCGCTCCCTGCGAGACCTTGCTCGACCCGCGGAACAGCGGCAGCACCTCGGACGGCGCGAGCCCGGTCCACTCGCGCACGTGCACGAGGAAGTCGCCGAGGGGGAGCATGGCCGTGGCGTTGAGCGAGTGGTGCATGATGACGGCGCGGCGGGCGGCGTCGATGCAGCGCTCGACGTGTTTGATGAGCGCCGCGTCGGAGAGCGAGCGCAGGTCGACTTTCTGCAGTTCCGTGTTCTCGCGCGTGATGGCAGGCTTGATCTCGTTGTCCCAGCGCGCGACGTCTTCACGCCAGCGTTTGGTGGCGAAGGTCTCGGCGATGGTGCGGATGCGGCGGCGGATCTCCGGATGGAGCTTCGTCAGCATCTTGAAGATGAGCTTCGGCGGAGCGCCTTTCGCGTTCGGCGGCGCGCCGACGGCGCGCACGGCGGTGTACACGAAGCGGTTCACGGTCTTGAACTCGAGCCCTTCGAGCAGCAGCCCGTAACGGGCCATCCCTTCGCGAAAGCCGGCCGTGGCCGCGTCGGGAAAGACCGCCTCCATGAGGCGCGAGACGGGACGCATCATGTGCGTCGACTCGAGCTCCCACACTCCCGGCCCCGGAGGGGCGAAGCCGTTGTTTTCTTGCATGGACGGGAGGATAGCAGCGGGCGTGCTTACGGTTCGCTTACGCGCGGTCCGTGATGAGGGACGAGGGATGAGGCATGAGTGGCACCCGTGCCCTCATCCCTCATCCCTCATCCCTCATCCCTCATCCCTGAAAAGGAATTCACCACTGTCCCCGGCGTTCTCCCGTGTCCATCCCGCCATCTCCATCCACACCCGAGGAGCGCCTGAATGATCGTCCGCCGTACCCTTGTGTTGGTCGTGCTGTGCCTTGCCTCGCTTGCGCCGGTGGCGCAGGCCGCGTCGCCGAACGTCGTCATCAGCCAGGTGTATGGCGGGGGCGGCAACGCCGGATCGACCTACAGGAACGACTTCATCGAGCTGTTCAACCGCGGCACCGCGCCGGTGAGTCTCGCCGGCTGGTCCGTGCAGTACGCGAGCGCGGCCGGCACGACGTGGCAGGTCACGCCGCTCAGCGGCTCGATCGCGCCGGGACAGTACTTCCTCGTGCAGCAGGCGCAGGGGACGGGCGGCACGGTGAGCCTGCCGGCGCCGGACGCGACCGGCTCGATCGCGATGAGCGCCACGGCCGGCAAGATCGCGCTCGTCGCCTCGACCGCGCCGCTGAGCGGAAGCTGTCCGGCCGCGGTCGACTTCGTCGGCTTCGGTACAGCCAACTGCTTCGAAGGCGCCGCGACGCCGGCCCTGGCGAACGCCACCGCCGCCCTCCGCAAGGATGACGGCTGCACCGACAGCGACAGCAACTCCGGCGACTTCACCGTCGCCGCGCCGGCGCCGCGCAACAGCGGCACGCCGCTCGATCCATGCGTCGTCACCAACGCCGCGCCGTCGATCGGCGCGCCGGGCAATCCGGCCGCGACCGTGGTCGTCGATGCCGCGCCGTTCGCCGTCAACCTGACGGGCAACGATGACGGCGGCGTCTACGTCTGGTCCGCCACCGCGGGCGCGGGTGTCGCCAACGTGGCCGTCACCGGCGGACAGGGCACCGCGAACGTGACCTACGGCGTCACGCTGCAGGCAGGCTTCACCGGCACCGCGACTTTCACCGCATCGCTCTCCGATAACGTCAATCCCGCGGCCACGCGCGCGGTCGACATCCAGGTCAACCCGAACGTCGTCAACCTCGTCCCGCAGATCTTCGCTCCGGCCAATCCGATCGCGACGGTGATGCAGGACTCCGCTCCGTTCAGTGTCACGGTCTTCGGCTCCGACGACAACGGCACCTTCCACTGGTCGGCCACGAACGGCAGCGGCATCGCCTCGGCGGCCGTCAGCGCGGGGCAGGGGACGAACGCCGCGACCTACACCGTCACGCTCACGCCCGGCTTCAGCGGCACCGCGACCTTCACCGCCCGTCTCACCGACAACTTCAACGCCGCGGTCACGCAGGCCGTCAACGTGACGGTCCATCCGCTCCCGCCGCCGCCGCTCGACCACCTCGTCATCAGCCAGATCTACGGCGGCGGCGGCAACTCCGGCGCCCCGCTGCGCAACGACTTCGTGGAGCTCTACAACCCGACCACCGCCGCGATCGACACCGGCGGCTGGACGATCCAGTACGGCGCCGCCACGAACACGACCTGGTCCACGACGCCTCTCGGCGGCATCATCCAGCCCGGCGAGTACTACCTCGTGCAGCTCGCCTCCGGCGGCGCGAACGGCGCGGCGCTCTCCGTGACGCCGAACGTCTCCGGCGATCTCAATCTCAGCGGCACGACGGGCAAGGTCGCGCTCGTGCGCGGCGGCGATCCGCTCAGCGGCTGTGCGATCGGCGATCCGCTGCTCGTCGACCTGGTCGGCTTCGGCACGACCGCCAACTGCCGCGAAGGTGCGGGCAACGCGCCCGCGCCGAGCAACACCAACGCGATCTTCCGCAAGAACGGAGGCTTCACCGACACGAACGTGAACAGCGCCGACTTCGCCACCGGCACGCCGAGCCCGCGCCGCACCGCGGTCATCAGCGAGATCGGTCCGTACGTGCTGAACGTCGACCCGCGCAACGGCAACAGCACCATGCCGCGCGACGGCAGCCTGACCGTCACCTTCACCGAGAGCGTCGACGTGAGCGGCGCCTGGTTCGGCATCACCTGCGCGAGCAGCGGCCTGCACGACGACGCCACCATCGCCGGCAGCGGCCGCACCTGGATCGTCACGCCGAACGCGAACTTCATCGCCGGCGAGACGTGCACCGCGACGCTCTACGCGAGCTTCGTCCGCGACACCGATCTCGACGACAGCGCGGCGAACAGCGACACGCTGACCGCGAACTACTCCTGGTCGTTCCGCATCGCCACCGGCGCCGCGCCCGCCTACTCGACGGACGTGCACCTGACCATGGGCAATCCGTCCGATGCGGTGGCCGACGTCAACGCGCCGGACAATTTCCTCATGGAGAAGCCCGAGCTGACCCTGTCGTACAACCGCGACCGCGGCACGCCGAACTGGGTGAGCTGGCATCTCGCGGATGAATGGGTCGGCTCGCTCGCGCGCGTCGATACGTTCCGTCCCGATCCGCAGGTCCCGGCCGAGTGGTACCGCGTCACGCACCTCGACTACAGCGGCTCCGGCTTCGACCGCGGCCACATGGTCCCGAACGCCGACCGCGATCCCGAGACGTCGATGCCGATCAATCAGGCCACGTTCCTGATGACGAACATGCTCCCGCAGTCGCCCGACAACAATCAGGGTCCGTGGGCGAACCAGGAAAACTACCTGCGCTCGCTGCTTCCCGCGAACGAGCTGTACATCGTCGCCGGCGGCTCGGGCACGGGCGGCACCGGCTCGAACGGCTTCGCCGGCACCATCGCCGGCGGCCGCGTGACGGTTCCGGCCGCGACGTGGAAAGTCGTGCTCGTGATCCCGAAGGGCTCCGACGACGTGAACCGCGTGACCGCGGCCGCGCGCACCATCGCCGTGGTCATGCCGAACGTGCAGGGCATCCGCAACGACGACTGGCAGAACTACGTCACCACCGTCGACGCGGTCGAGGCGCTGACCGGCTACGACTTCTTCGAGAACGTGGCCGACGCGGTCGAGAACGCGATCGAGGCGGGGAAGAACGGCGTGAACCCGCCGGGACTCGACCACCAGTCGTTCAGCACGAACGAGGACGACGCGAAGTCGTTCACCTTCGAGGCCGCCAATCCGAACGACGGCGCGCTGACGTACACCATCGTCACGCCGCCGTCGCACGGCACGCTGAGCGGCTCCGGCGCGACGCAGACGTACACGCCGGCGCCCGACTTCAACGGCTCCGACAGCTTCACCTTCCGCGTGAGCAACGGCTCGCTGACGTCGAACGTCGCCACGATGACCATCACCGTGCTCGAGGTGAACGACGCGCCGGTCGCGGCCGACGACGCGCTGAGCACGAACGAAGACGCGGCGCTGCAGTTCGGCGCCGGCAGCCTCACGAACAACGACCACCCCGGCGCGAACGAGTCGTCGCAGACCCTGACGGTTTCGAGCGTCTCCGCGACGACGACGACGAACGGCACGGTGTCGCTCGCGGGCGGCGTCGTCACGTACACGCCGGCCCCGAACTACCACGGCCCGGCGAGCTTCCGCTACACGCTCTGCGACAACGGCCTGACTCGCGGCTCCGCCGACTCGCTGTGCGCGACGGCCACCGTGAACGTGAACGTGGCCTCCGTGAACGACGCGCCTTCCGTGTCGATCGCGGTCGCGGCAACCGCTTCCGAAGGCAGCGCGGTCGTGGCCTCGGCCACGGCGGCGGACGTCGACGGCGACACGCTGTCGTACGCCTGGACGGTGACGAAGAACGGCGCGCCGTTCGCCTCGACGCCCGGCTTCACGCCCGACGACAACGGCACGTACGTCGTGACGGCCGTCGTCAGCGACGGCAGCAGCACGGCCACGGACTCGCAGACGGTCACCGTCTCGAACGTCGCGCCGGTGATCGCCGGTGTGGCCGGTCCGAACGCCTCGCTCTCCCTCGGCACCGCGGCCACCATTGCGGTGAGCTTCAGCGATGCCGGCGCCGCCGACACGCACTCAGCGACGTTCACGTGGGGCGACGGCACGACGTCAGCCGCCTCGTGCGCCGCGGGTGTCTGCAGCGCGACGCGCACCTACACGGCGGCCGGCATCTACACGGTCGACGTGCTGCTCGCTGACGATGACGGCGCCACCGCGGCGTCGAGCTTCCGGTCGATGATCGTCACCGACGCCGGCGCCGGCTCGGTCACGGGCGGCGGCTGGATCGACACGCAGGCGGGCAAGGGCACGCTGGTCGTGAGCGCGAAGTACCTGAAGCACGGCCTCGAGGGAACCGTGAAGTTCGACGTGGCCGGCTCCAGCTTCACCGCCACCACGTACGAGTGGCTGGTCGTCTCGGGCAGCACCGCCACGGTGAAGGGAACGGGCAAGGTCGACGGCGTCGCCGGCTACACCTTCCTCGTGACGGTCAACGACGCGAATCCCGACACGTTCGGCCTCCGCATCTGGAACCCGCTCACGAACGCGGTGGTCTTCGACACCACGACGCCGCAGCCGCTGGCCGGCGGCAGCATCACCATCCACACGAAGTAAGCGCAAAAGGTGGAGGACAGGCAATCCTGCCTGTCCTCCTTTTTTTGTCGAGTAAGACAACTAAAAGAGTCTAGACTTGCTACGCATGACAATCGCGACGTGGTTTTGTTGGCTCTTTCGCCAATTTTGCTACCGTTCATAACCCTCATCCACCCAGTACTTTGCCTGCATGGGGATCGGCGAACGGCTCGGCAACGTGTTCAGGCGCCGCGGCCTGAAGCAGGTGAACGTCGCCCTCGCCGCGGGGATCCCGCCCGCCACCCTCAGCAGGATCATCAGCGGCGAGATTGAGAACCCGTGGCACAGCACGATCGAGAAGATCGTCCGTGCGGCCGACATCACGTGGGCCGAGTTGTACGACGAGCCGCGGCTGCGCCTGTTGCCCGATGACGTGACGAAAGCGCGCGAGTTTCAGGAAGTGCTCGAGCGCATCCTCGAGAACGACGCGCAGCAGAAAGAGATCAGCCGCAGGAGCAGCTTCTCCATCATCCGCGATCCCAACCGCCGCCTGGTCTCGGACGAAGTCGAGAACCTGCCGACGGAAAAGATCCCCGACGAGTACCAGCGTCTCGACGCGAACCGTGCCTACCGCGTGCACACCGACGCGATGATCGAGGCGCGCATCCCCGAGGGGTCGGTGATCTACGCGCTGGCCACGCAGAACATCGCCTCCGCGGACGACGAGATCGTGGTGTGCCGCCTGAACAAGAAGCTGTACCTGCGCCGCCTCGACCTGCGCGGCAACAAGACCGTGCTGGTGGCGTCGAACCCGCGCTACGAGAACATCGTCAAGCGCGCGAAGGACCGCTTCACGCTCGAGGCGGTCGTGCGCATGCTGCGTTAAGCACGCTCGACGCTGGCCACGCTCACGTCCACGAGCTCCGCTCCCACGCGCGCCGCGTCTTCACCCGCCGCGCGGGCGACGTCCGCCTCGAGCTGGCGCGTCGTCTCGCGGATGTCGTTCCACGCATGGCGGCCGAGCCACTCGCGCTGCCGCGTCCTGACCACGCCGGTCATGTACTCGTCGACGCTGGCCGCTTCATACGACGCCTTCCGCGCATCGACGATGCGCCAGCGGAACGTCGAGGTGATGCGCACCGGAAGGTTGTCGTACGAGATGGCCGTGTCGGCGATGTCGCCACGCTTCGGCAGCAGCGAGTGCCGGAAGGCCACGCGATCGACGACCGGCGTGAGGAAATGCGAGCCGCTGGTGAACGTGCGGTGATAGCGGCCGAGCCTCTCGACGACATACGCCATGTCCTCCGGCACGCGCGTGAACATGCAGCGAGTATAGGGGAGCGCCGGCGTCCCGCCGGCTGCCGTGGCGGCGTCCCGCCGCCACGCGCGCAGGCGGGACGCCTGCGCGGCAGCCGGCGCGGA
>DASUSL010000265.1:0-2784 GCA_036375135.1 Thermoanaerobaculia bacterium
GCCAGCTTCTCGGTGGTGGTCTGGGCCAGGCCGAACGAGCGGATCTCGCGCTGGGCGGCGTAGTAGTCGCCGCTGAGCTGGCGGGCCACGCTCATCATCGCCTCGCGATCGTTCTGGATCCAGGCCATGAACTCTTCGGTACGGATGAAGTTGACCTGGCACGGCTCGATGGTCTCGGCCGAGATCTCGTAGGCCTTGTGCAACAGTACGGCGCTCGATCCGAGGACCTCGCCCGGGCCGGCGATGCGGACGATGAGCGTGCGTCCTTCGCTCGACGACGTGGTCAGCTTGACCTTGCCGGAGCAGAGCACGAACACGCCGCGCGCCTCCTCCCCTTCCACGAACAGCAGCGCCCCCTTCGGATACATGGCCGTGAACTTGATGCGGTCCAGCGTGTTCAGCGCCTGTGGCTGCATGTCGCAGAAGTTGTGGCGGGACGTGCAGGTCGTGCAGTTGTGATGAACGTTGAGGCTGTAGGGGGTGGGCATGGTCGTCTTGCTCCTTCTTACGTCGTGCCGTGCGTTACGTGCTTCAGTGTCGGTCATCACACGACGAACGCACACGTGTGCGCGGGTAGCTCGCGTCACGGGGTTGGGTGGGACGTTCCCCACCCCGCCGGGTGGGTAGAATGTGCGCCTCGAAAGGAGCCGCCTGTGTCCCGAACCTTCGCCGCCGTCGCACTGGCCCTCACCCTCGCCGCGCCGGCGCATGCACAACAACCCGAATGGATGAAAGAGTCGATGCAGAAGCTGGAGACGGAGCTCGTCGCGAAGTACGGAGAGAGCCAGCGCGCGCGGCTGCAGCGCGGCATGCGCCAGGTGGCGGACTTCTGGCGCGCGGAGGATGGCGACCGTGCCGCGTTCGAGGAGCTGGTGCGCACGCACTACGCCGGCGACCCGGCCACGCGCGACGCGCTCTTCAACCGCATGCAGTTCATCCTCGAGTCGGTCTACGGACACATGACCGAGATCTCGCGCGACCTGCAGTGGCAGTCGGACCTCGACATCGGGACCGTCTACCCGTTCGATGAAATCCTGGCCGGCTACTCGCCCGGCGCGCACCTCACGGACGACTTCTTCGCGAACAAGATCGCCTTCATCGTGCTGCTGAACTTCCCGATCACCACGCTCGAGCAGCGGCTGACCGAGGGAGAGAAATGGTCGCGGCGCGAGTGGGCGGAGGCGGCGCTGGCGCTGAACTTCTCCAAGCGCGTGCCGTCCGAGGTCAACCTGGCCGTGGCGCGCGCCTCGGCGGAGGCGTCGCAGTACGTGGCCACGTACAACATCTGGATGCATCACCTGCTCGACGACAAGGGCAACCGTCTCTTCCCCGCGAAGATGCGCCTGCTCGAGCACTGGAACCTGCGCGACGAGATCAAGGCCAGCTACTCGCTCGATCCGAAGATGGGACTGCCGAAGCAGCGCATGATCCAGCGGGTCATGGAGCGCATCGTCGACCAGTCGATCCCCGAGGTCGTGGTCGACAACCCGCACGTCGACTGGAATCCGTACACGAACGAGGTTCGTGCGGCGGCCGTGGACGATTCCGAGGAAGGCGAGGGACGGCCCGCGCCCGCGAAGATCACCAACGCCCGCGAGCCGGACACGCGCTACGCGAAGATCCTCGGCACGTACAAGGCCGTCAAGCTCGTCGATCCCTACTCCCCCACCGCGCCGACGCACATCCGCCGCAGCTTCGAGGAAGGGCGGCAGATGCTTGAGTCGCGCGTGGAGGGGATGCTGAAGGACGTCGTCACCTCCCCGCTCGTCCCGCGCGTGGCGAAGCTGATCGAGAAGCGACTGGGGCGCAGGCTCGAGCCGTTCGACCTCTGGTACAACGGCTTCCGCACGAGCGGCACGTACAGCGAGGCGGAGCTCGACGCCATCACGCGCAAGCGCTATCCGACGGCCGAGGCGTACAAGAAGGACATGGCCAGTCTGCTCGTGAAGCTCGGCTTCACGAAGGAGCGAGCGGAGTACCTGGCGGCGAACATCGAGGTCGATGCCGCGCGCGGCTCCGGCCACGCGCTGGGCTCGGGCCGCCGCGGCGACAACCCCCGCCTGCGCACGCGCGTCGGCAAGGAGGGGATGGACTACAAGGGCTACAACATCGCGGTCCACGAGATGGGCCACAACGTGGAGCAGGTCTTCTCGCTGAAGGACATCGACTTCTACACGCTGCAGGGCGTGCCGAACACGGCGTTCACGGAAGCGCTGGCGTTCGTGTTCCAGGCGCGCGACCTGGAGCTCCTCGGACTGGCCTCGCCGTCCGCCGAGTCGCGCGCATTACAGACACTCAACGACTTCTGGGGAACGTACGAGATCGCCGGCGTGGCGCTGGTCGACATGGCCATGTGGCACTGGATGTACGACCATCCCAACGCCACTCCGGAAGAACTGAAGAACGCCACGGTGCAGATCTCGAAGGACATCTGGAACCGCTACTACGCGCCGGTGTTCGGGAAGAAGGACGTCTCCCTCCTCGGCGTCTACGCGCACATGGTCAACAACTTTCTCTATCTCCCGAACTACCCGATCGGACACCTGATCGCGTTCCAGATCGAGGAGCAGATGGAGAAGGCGGGCGACGTGGGCAAGGAGTTCGAGCGGATGTCGCGCTACGGCTCGCTCCCGCCCGACCAGTGGATGAAGCACGCGACCGGCGCACCCGTCGGGGCAGCCGCGCTGCTGCATGCGACGGAGAGGGCGCTGGGAGTGGTCAAGTAAGGGAGCGCCGCCGTCCCCGGCGGCTGCCCGGGCGGCGTCCCGCGCCGCCCGCCCCCGG
>DASUSL010000266.1:0-7482 GCA_036375135.1 Thermoanaerobaculia bacterium
CGAGCAGCGCACGGGCAAGTCGGTGCGCAAGGATCGCGACGACAGGCAACAGCAGCCGCAGAAGCAGCGCGGGCCAAGGCCGGGACAACAACCGCAGAAGCAGCGCGGGCCGAGACCGGAGCGTCCGCAGCAGCAACAGCAACAGCGTCCTCCGCAGCAGCCTCAGGGTGGGGAACAGCAGCAGTCGCGCCGGCGCAAACGGCGGCGTGGACGCGGCGGCGCCGAGCGCCCCGCAGCAGGTGGACCGCCGGCAGTCTCGGCCGGCGCCTCGCCGGCTGCCCCGCGGAGTGGCGGCGGGACGCCGCCACAGACAGCCGGCGGGACGCCGGCGGTCCGCAGGGAGCGTCCGCCGCGTGAACCGCGAGAGCCCCGAGAACCGCGTGAACCGCGCGAACCGCGTCCCGAAGGTGCAGCCGAGGGTCAGGCGTCAGCCAAGCGGCGCCGGTTCCGCCGCAGGCGGCGGGGCGGGGGCGGCGGTGGCGGCGGGAACAACGGTGGCAGCGGCGGCGGCGGGGAAGCGGCTCCGTAGGTAGCGCGCCGAGCACTCGGCGAATCCCTCGCAGCGCACGCAGTAGCCGTCCATCGCGTCCGGCTTGTAGTCCGCGGGCGGGCAGATGTTCACGCCCGGCACCGTGTCGCGGTCGCATTGCGCGATGAGCCGCTCCACTTCCGCCGCCGAATGCACCTGCCGGATGGCCGCGTAGCGCGCGGCGTTCATCATCGCCGCCGTGTCGGTGCGCGGCATCGGCTGCTGAGTGGCGGCGGCGTGCGGCACCGCGGCCACCACCACCCGCGCGCGCTGCGTCAGGTAGTAAAAGTACGCCAGCATCGCGCCGGCCAGCGCGGCCAGGTTCGCCGCACCGCCCGCGAAGACGCCGTACAGCAGCGCCGCGAACGACACCAGCGCGATCAGCCGCACGCGCACCGGGATCACCCCGAAGAGATACAGCGTCTGCTGCGGGAACGCCGTCGCGTAGACGAAGAGCAGCGTGTAGTAGACGAAGTACGTGTTGAAGAGCGTGATGTCGAGCCAGGCCGCCATCCCCGCGGAGCCGAGCGTCGAGAGCGCGAACAGCATCACGAAGTGCCGCGTCCCCCACTCCTCCTCGATGGCCGTGCCCATCATGTAGAGCACCAGCAGCGTGATGAAGAGCGCCAGCGCCTCCATCCAGCCCGTGCCCGCGGCGGTGAACTGCCACGTCACCACGCGCCACACCTCGCCGGCCAGGACCGCATCCCAGTCGAAGCGGAACAGGCGCGCGTACTTTTCGGGATCCTGATGCTCGAGCAGGAAGAAAGCGATGTTCAGGAACAGCAGGATGAACACGCTGCGGAGGTTCTCGCCTCGGGACCGGAACATGAGCGTCACCTGTGCGGAACCGCGCCCGCACCTCAATATTTCAACGCACTTCGAAGGGATCGGTTCCCTCGAATCGCAGCACGTCGCCCGCCTTCAGCCCGTGCTGTTTGGCCACGTCGCCCGCCACTTCGAGCACGTAACGCGCGTTGCCTTTGGGCGGATAGTTCGGACACGGATCGACCCTGCACGGCGGCACCGAGAACTTCACGTCGACCACCGTGCGGTTCGCGTCGATCCAGATCATGTCCAGCGGAATGCGCGTGTTCTTCATCCAGAACGGGTAGTAGCCGTCCGAGGGGAAGAAGAAGAGCATGCCGTCGCCGGGCGCGAGCTGGTCGCGGTACATCAGCCCCTGCGCGCGCAGCTCGTCGTTGTTGGCGATCTCGACGTGCACGACGTGGCCGTCGGGGAAGATCACGCGCGGCCCCGTGCGCGGCCGGGCCTGCGTTTCCGTCACGGCCGGCGCGGGGGCGGACGGCGGGTTCGAACAGCCGAGAGCGAGCAGCAGCACGAGTGCAATCCTCATTTCTCTTCCAGCTCCGCAACTTCTTCCGTCTCGCGATCGCGCGCGATCAGGTCGTATTTTTTCGCGTAATACCGAAATGAACGGAACGACATCCGCAGCAGCTCCGCGGCCTGCGTCTGCACGCCGCCCGCACGCTCCAGAGCCTTGAGCATGAAGATCTTCCCGATGGCCTCGAGATGATCCTGCAGCGACAGCCCCTCGGGCGGTAACTCGAAGGTCGCGTCGGGGATGCGTCCGCCGAGGAGCACGTGCTCGGGGAGCGACTTCGTGGTCAGGACCTCGGAAGGCTCGAGCGCGATCATCCGCTCGATCACGTTCTCCAGCTCGCGCACGTTGCCCGGCCAGTGGTACTTCTCGATCGCGCGCATCGCATCGGACGAGATGCGCTTGCGCGCGATGCCCATGCGCACGGAGAACTTCTCGATGAAGTGATCGACCAGCAGCGCGATGTCTTCGCGGCGCTGCCGCAGCGGCGGCAGGGTGATGGGGATGACGTTGATGCGGTAGAAGAGATCCTCGCGGAACGAGCCCTCGCGGATCGACTCGGTGAGATCGCGGTTCGTCGCGGCGATGACGCGCACGTCGACCGGCGCCTCGGTGTTCGAGCCGACCCGGCGCACGACGCGGTCCTGCAGCACGCGCAGCAGCTTGATCTGCATCGCCGTCGACGTCTCCCCGATCTCGTCGAGGAAGATCGTGCCGCGGTCGGCCTCGTGAAACAGGCCGCGCTTGTCGCGCACCGCGCCGGTGAACGCGCCGCGCTCGTGCCCGAAGAGCTCCGACTCCAGCAGCGTCTCGGGGAGCGCGCCGCAGTTGATGGAGACGAACTTGCCGCGGCGGTCGCTGTTGTAGTGGATGGCGCGGGCGATGAGCTCCTTGCCCGTGCCCGACTCGCCGGAGATCAGCACCGTCGACTGCGTCTTGGCGATGCGCTGGACGATGGAGAAGATCTCCTGCATCTTCGCCGACTTGCCCAGGATGTTGGCGAAGGTGAAGCGCTCCTCGAGGGCGGTGCGGAGATGGAGGTTCTCGTCCTCGAGCTCTTTCCGCTCCACCGCCTTGCGCACGACGATCTTCAGCTCTTCGATGTCGAACGGCTTGGCGATGTAGTCGACCGCGCCGGCCTTCAACGCCTCGACCGCCGAGCGGGTCGACGTGTGCGCGGTGATCATGACGAAGACCACCGCGGCGTTCTGCGCCTTGACGTCGCGCACCAGGTCGATCCCCGAGCCGTCGGGCAGCATGAGGTCGCAGAGGACGACGTCGGGCTCCTGCCGCGCGATGGCGGCATGCGCCTCGGCGATGGAGCCGGCGCTGTCGACGCGCCACCCTTCTTCCTCGAAGACGATGGTGAGGAAGTCGCGAAGGGACGCTTCGTCGTCCACGATCAGCAGATTCACGAAGGGCATTCTATGGCCACGAGGGGGAGCAGGTCTGTGAGCCGGCACTCTTCCTGGATGAGAAGCTCGAGTCCGGCTTTGTGCCTCCGGTGCAGAATCGGTGGCGGATTGTCGAGGCGCGTGACGGCTGCATCTCTACTGACCCGCGCTCTCAACGTACGCTCTCCCACCCTCTCCACCTGCCCCGCAATCAGCGCGCGCCTTCGCTCCCGATTCTTCCGCGCCACGGTCTCCACGATCCTGGTCGTCCTTCCCGCGGGCAGAAAGTAGATCGCGCGGACCGTGTCGCGCTGCTGGCCGATGCGGTGTGCGCGGCCGTTGCGCTGGTCGAGCTTCACGGGGTTCCACGGGAGGTCGTAGTGGATGACCACGGCGGCGCGCTGCAGGTTCAGTCCTTCCGAGGCCATGTCTGTTGATACGACGCGATCGAGCTTTCCGTTCTGGAAGGCTTCGATGACGGCTGCGCGGCTGCGCTCCTTCGAGGTGATCAATCCTGCACCTTTGAGGTGCGCGTGGAGATCTCTGGCCGTAGCCGCGGATCCGGTGAAGATGAGCGTTGGCTCGTCGCTCAGCATCGCTTCGAGCATCTGTCGTTTCGCGTCGGGCGCATTGCGCTCGAGCAGCGCCTCGATGCGCCGCAGCTCTTCGCGCACGGCGTGCGGGTCGGCCTCTCCCTTCGGCGCGAAGAGATCCCAGAAGAGCACTTCCTGAGAGTCTTCGTCCTGGGCGAAGGCGCGGCGGTAGTCGCGTTTGCTGAGCGCGCGTCCGTTGGCGATGGCACTCAGCGCGCGTTGATAGAAGCGCCGCTGCCTGTGCAACGACTCGCGGAACGCGGCCTCGCTCGACTCGAGCCTGCGCCAGAGGAAGCGCCGCAGCATGGCCGCGTCGTCGACGAGCGGAAACTCCAGCGCGTCGATGTGCGCCTCCGGCACCGGATGCCGCACCACCCTCCGTTCCAGCTCCCCGAACCGCAGCTCCTCGGGGAGCACGCTCCGGTCGCGGCGGATGACCAGCGCCGCCACGATCGACGCGAGCAGCTCCCGGTCGCGCATGGCGAAGGCGACGTCGATCGACGGAACACCGTCGTTCGCCAGCAGATCGTCGCGGGCGATGAGCCTGAGCAGCGCCTCGAGGTCGCCGAGGCTGTTGCAGACCGGCGTCGCGGTCACGAGCAGCACGCAGGCGCCGGCGGTGCGTCTCGCCAGCGCGGCGTAGCGTTGCGTTTTCGGATTGCGAAAGGCGTGTGCCTCGTCGACCACCACGAGTCGCTGGCGTGGCTCGGCCACGTACGCGTCGCGCACGAGCGCGTCGTGCGTCATCAGGGTCGCGCGCACGTCGAACTGCGTCAGCGTCTCGCGCCACTGGCCGAGGAGTGCGGCGGGGACGATCAGGTCGACTTCGGCGAACGCGCGCATCACCGCGGCGGCCACGTACGATTTGCCGAGGCCGACGTCGTCCGCGAGGATGGCCCCGCGGCGCGCGCGCAGCAGCTCCAGCGCGCGCGACGCGGCCTCACTCTGATGTCTTGCCAGCACCGAGTCTCCGCTCCAGCAGCTCCCGCAGCACGGCCAGCTCCTCCTCGGTCACCCCGTACAGCCGCGCCACCACGGCGTCGATCTCGTCGCCGATGTCGACACCGCGATGCGCGCGCCGCGACAGCCGCACCAGCCGCTCCCACTCGGGCTGCAGATCCGGCAGCGGCAGCGCGGCCACGGTGCGGCCGAAGTAGCGATAGTGCGCGTCCTTGGCGCGCTCGGCCACGCTCACCAGCAGCGCGCCGGCGATCGTCGAGTTGAGGATCGCCGCCAGCGCGTACGCCTCGTCCAGCGTCACCGCGTCGAGCGAGTAGAGCGTCTGATTCGGGATCAGCGGAAAGGCCTGGTCGTTGACGTTCACGACGTCCGGCAGCACCGCCGCGGCCACGCCGCGCGAAAGGTCCTTCCACGCCACCTTGATGCCGACGTGCTCCGGCTTCACGAACGACAAGCGGAAGTCGCCCGGCGTCAGTCCGCGCGCGGCGGCGAGCTTTTCCAGCCAGCGCGGCACCGGCTTCCATCCGCCGCGCGGAGGCCAGAGCATCCAGCGCGACTCCCCCACGCTCCAGCGCTGCAGGTCGCGGCCGCGCACGCAGCGGCAGAGCGCGTGGAAGGGGATGCGGAACGCGCGGCGCGTGGCGTCGTCGAGGAAGAAGCTGCGGTTGTCGCCGGTCTTGACGCCCATGACGGGCTTGCGTTGCAGCATCTCGTTGAGGGGACGGTGGAGTGTGCGGAGGCGCGTCAGGATTTCGGCGGCATCCGGCTCGAGCAGCGCCCACGCGTCGTCGATGACGGTGATGAATGTGGGGCGGGCTTCAGCCCGCCTGGACAGGCTGAAGCCTGTCCTACATTTGGCCAGCGTGAGGCCGAGGGGGAAGGTGTCCGCGGCGAACCAGCGGTGTCTTCGGGGGTCGTCGCTCCAGTCTTCGATCGAGAGCACGTGCTGCTCCGCGGCCTTGCGCAGCGGGGCGGCGTAGGCGGCGTTGAGGATTTTCGCGGGCATGAGCAGCGCGATCACGCCGTCCTGATTCGCGAGCTGCATGGCTCGCTCGAAGAAGGCCACGGAAAGGTCGGGCTGATGGAAGGCGGTGCCGTCGCGGTGGCCGCGGAAGAGGGCGTAGCGGTCGATGAGCATGCGCTTCTGGCGCGCGTCGATGCGGCTGTTGCGCACCCACGGGGGATTGCCGGCCACGACGTCGAAGCCTCCCGCGGCCATGACCGGCGCAAAGTGCACGTCGAAGGAGAAGAACTCGAGCCTCCCCTCCTCCACCTTCTCCAGCATCGACTTCGACTCGGCGATGCGCTGCTGCAGCTCGCGGCAGCGCTCCGCGTCGACCGGCGTGGCGCGGCCGAAGAGATCGCGCTGCGGCGCGGTGACCGACGCGAGCTCGCGCTCGGAGACGTCGATCGTCCGCGCCAGCAGCTCCGAGGCGAGACGCGCGTCGTTGCCGCGAATGAGGCGCGCCAGCGCGGGACGCTGCGTGAACGGCGCGCAGCGGTAACGCTCCACGAGATCGCGCTGCGCGCGCAGCGCGTGCAGCCAGTCGGCGTAGATGTCCATCCGCCCGTCGCCGAGGAAGTCGGTCGGACTGAGGAGCGAGTTCCCCTGCAGGATGTTGCGGTCCAGGTTCGGCAGCGGCTCGACCTGCTCGATCTCGCAGTCGGTGCCGGCGACGATGGCCAGCCAGAGACGCAGCTCGCAGAGACGCACCGCCTCCGGCTTCAGGTCGACGCCGTACAGCGAGCCGGCGATGATGCGCCGGCGCAGGTCGCGCGGCACCTCGTCGGTCCGCTCGCGCCACAGCTTCTCGATGATCCCCAGCGCCGACAGCAGGAACGCACCCGAGCCGCACGCGGGGTCGAGCACCGTGATGCGCGCCAGCTTCTCCACGCCCCCGTCCCCCAGCCACCGCGCGATCGCCCCCTCGGTCAGCACGTCGACGACCTCTTTCGGCGTGTAGAAGCTGCCGCTCGCGGCGCGCTCGTCGGACGCCATCAGCGACTCGAAGACGCGGCCGAGCATCTCCGGATCGATGTGCGTTCCCACCGCGTCGCCTTCGTCGATCCGGAAGTCGAACTTCTCGAAGACGTCCTCCAGCACGCGCTGCATCAACTCGTTCGGCAGATGCAGGTCGGGGTGGCGCTGCTCGAAGTGCGACGGCTCGAAGAGGCCGCCGTTGAGATACGGCACGCGGCCCAGCTTCCGCGCGGCCAGCGTCCGCTCGTGCAGCGGCGTGTTCAGGCAGCCGAAGAAGAGCGGCAGCAGCACGCCGGCGAAGAACTCGCGGCCGCGGCGGATCTCGTGCTCCAGCCGGTCGACGAGAAAACGCCGCTCGCCGTTCAGCCACCCTTTCTCCTGCACGAACGAGAGGAAGAGCAGTCGCGAGAGAATCAGCAATGCTTCGGCATCGACGGCATCCCGCTCTTCATCCGGAAATGCCTCGTGCAGCGCGGCGGCAACGTCGCCCACCGCGGTGCGGAATCGCTGGAAGAACTCGCGCGTGACGCTCTCGCGGTCGAGCGCGCGGTCGTAGATGCGCGGCAGCGACGCCTCGTCCCCAGACGTACCGGAACAGATCAGCAGGTTCAGTCGATCGATGGCATGTGCGCTCGGATGCTCCAGGTCGACGTCGAGACGCCGCAACGTCCGCTCCGCCGACA
>DASUSL010000267.1:0-4945 GCA_036375135.1 Thermoanaerobaculia bacterium
CCTGTGTGGGATCGGCAACGTCCGCTCGCCGCGCGACAGCATCCGCGCGAGATTCATGTAGCCGCTGCGATCCGCGCCGGCGATCCCGTGCGACTGGTTCTGCCACAACACCGCCGCCACCACGACCAGCAGCACGAGCAACGCGCGCCTCATCGGACCTGCACCGCCACGGTCCGCGTATCGGGCGGGTCGAGGGCAAACGCGCGCGTTGACTCGATGGCCACCTGACCGCGCACCGGCACGCTTACGCTCTCCCCGCGCCGCACGCGCACGAGCGCACCGTTCACGCGCACGTCGTTCGCCTCGAGCTTCGCCTCCGCGGGAAGCCGCAGCGTGAGCGTCACCGGCCGCGGCGCCGAGAGCTCCGCGTACGTCTCCACCCAGCGCCACCCTTCCTCCGAACCGTACATCCCCACGCCCGGCCGGAACTCCGGTGGCCGCTCGATGGCGAACGTGCGCGGCACGCGCGTCAGCTTTCCCCACGCATCGGCCTCGCCGCGCGAGAACGTCTCGCCCGGCGCGCGCAGCGCCCGCGACAACGGAGAAGGCGTCGTGACCCGCTCCCGCAGCAGCGGGAACGTATAGAAGATCGACAGCGCCGCGATCGCCGCCGCGCCGATCCATCCCACGCGCAGCACCTTCAACCCCTCCGCCGCCACGATGGCCACGAGCAGCATCGCCGGCACCGCGAACCGCACCCCGTCGCGCGGATCGACGACCGCGATCCCGAACGCCAGCCACGCCAACGTGAACCACGCCAGCGGCTCGAGCTCCCTGCGCCTCAGCGCGGGCCGCACACCCGCGATCACCGCCACCAGCAGCGGCAGAAACACGAGCTTCGACCCCCACGGATGCAGCGTGAACCGCGCGATGCTGAATTCATGCGGCAGCGTCAGTTCCTCGGGAACACGAAACGACGCCAAGAGCGCGATCGCCAACGCAACGGCCGCCAAACGTAGGACAGGCTTCAGCCTGTCCATGGGCAGGCTGAAGCCTGCCCTACGTTCCGGCAGGCTGAAGCCTGCCCTGCGTTCCAGCGGGCTGAAGCCCGCCCTGCGTTCGGCACACCATACGAGCGCGAGCAACATCCACGCGACCGCGTCGAACGTCGCCGCCGGCGCATGCACCATGACCGCCGCCGACAGCGAAAACAGCAGCGCCGCCACCGGCTCCTGCAGCGCGATCACCACCGCCGTCACCACTGAGGCCGCGATGGCAATCCCCACCATCAGCGCAAAGGGAAACCGCAACTCCGCGGCGTCCCACGGCGTGCGCGGAAAGGTCAGTAACCGCGCGGCCAGCACAACTCCACCGATCGTTAACGCGCGGCCCCACATGCACGCCAGAGCTTACCCGTATACTCCGGCGCCATGCGCATCGCCACGCTGCTCACCCTTCTCCTCACGCTCGCCATGTCCGCGCAGGAGCGCGGCGTCTACGTCGAAGACATCGACCGCAACGCCAATGCCTGCACGAACTTTTTCGACTACGCGAACGGCGCGTGGCGCACCGCAAACCCGATCCCCGCGTCGCAGACGCGCTGGAGCCGCCGCTGGGCCTCGGGCGAGCTGGCCAAGGACCAGGTCAAGGTCATCCTGGAAGAGATCTCGCAGCGCCGCGACTGGCCGAAAGGCTCCGTCAACCAGCAGATCGGCGACTTCTACTCCTCCTGCACCGACGTGCAGCGCATCAACGCGCTGGGGATGAAGCCGGTGCAGCCGCTGCTCGACCGCATCGCCGGCATCGACTCCCGCGCCGAGTTGCAGAGCGTCCTCGGCGAGCTGCACCAGTTGCAGGTGTCGATCCCCTTCGGCATCACCGCCACGCCCGACACGCGCAACCCGTCGCAGGTCATCGCCCAGGTCTACGCCACCGGCCTCGGGCTCGGCGACCGTGATTACTACCTCAAGTCCGACGCGCGCTTCGTCGAGGCGCGCGCGAAATACCGCGAGCACCTGCAGAAGATGTTCGTCCTGGCCGGCGCGTCGAAGGCGGCCGCGAAACGCGACGCCGACACGGTCTTCGCATTCGAGACGGGCCTCGCCAAGTGGCACCTCGACAACGTGCAGCGCCGCAACCCGCGCGCGACCGATCACAAGCACTACGTCGCCACGCTGCAGGCCATGACGCCGCACTTCGACTGGAAGCGCTACCTCGCCGCGGCCGGCGTCACGGTCGAAGAGGTCAACGTCGACCAGCCGCTGTTCATGCAGGCCGTCGACCGCGAGATCGCCACCGCGCCGCTCGGGGTCTGGCGCACGTACCTGCGCTGGCACACGCTGCGCGCGGCGGCGCCGTATCTCTCCGATCCGTTCGCCGAGCAGGACTTCGAGTTCTACAGCCGCTACCTCGGCGGCGCGAAGGAGATGAAGCCGCGCGCCACGCGCTGCGTGGAGTTCGCCGATGCCTTTCTCGGCGAGGCCGTCGGCCAGCGTTACGTCGAGCGCCACTTCACCGCCGAGGCCAAGTCGCGCATGCAGGAGATGGTGCAGAACCTCCTCGCCGCCATGGGCGACACCATCCGCGGCCTCGAGTGGATGGGCCCGCAGACCAAGCAGCAGGCGCTGGAGAAACTCTCCACGTTCAACCCGAAGGTCGGCTATCCCGACAAGTGGATCGACTACAGCGCGATCGACGTCAAACGCGGCGACTTCGTGCAGAACGTCCTCAACGCGCTGAAGTTCTCGACCGCCGACGACCGCGGCCAGATCGGCAAGCCGCTCGACCGCGGCCGCTGGGGAATGACGCCGCCGACCTCGAACGCCTATTACAGCCCGCTGATGAACGAGATCGTCTTCCCGGCCGGCATCCTGCAGCCGCCCGCCTTCGACGTGAACGCCTCGGACGCGGTGAACTACGGCGCCATCGGCGTGGTCATCGGACACGAGATCAGCCACGGCTTCGACGACCAGGGATCACAGTTCGACGCGCAGGGCCGCCTGCGCAACTGGTGGACGGAACAGGACCTGGCGCGCTTCCGCGAAAAAGGTCAATGTGTTGTCGATCAGTTCGAGGGCTACTTCATCGAGCCCGGCATCCATCACACCGGCCGCCTGGTCCTCGGCGAGTCGATCGGCGACCTGGCCGGCGCGAAGATCGCCTACCTCGGCCTGCAGAAGGCGCACGCCAAACGCCCCGGCAAGACCATCGACGGCTTCACGCCCGACCAGCAGTTCTTCATCGCCTGGGGCCAGTTCCGCGGCGACGAGATCCGCCCCGAGGCGCAGCGGACCATGGTGCAGCGCGGCCCGCATCCCATCGGCAAGTACCGCGTCATCGGACCGCTGTCGAACATGCCCGAGTTCGCGAAGGCATTCAATTGCGCCGCGGGGTCGGAGATGGTGCGGGAGAAGCGGTGTGAAGTCTGGTAGCTGTCATCCTGAGCCGCGCAGACGGCGAAGGATCCCCTGCTGAAACCCCGTGCTCGCTCCGTCGGCAGGGGATCCTTCGCCGTCTACGCGGCTCAGGATGACAGGCGGGCGAGCACCCACTCCTCGACCTTCGCCGTGTCATTGATGTCGCCGTCGTAAATCACGTGCGGCACGTACGGCTCGTTGTGCCCGCGAGGGCGGTCGCGGTAGACCTTCACCGGTAAGCCGAGCCGCCCGACGCCGCTGGGCAGGTCGACGGGCCGCACTTCCATGTAGACCGAGTCGGCCGACGTCGGCAGCCCGACGTGCATCGCGTTCGGCAGCAGGCGCACGAGGTCGGCGAAATCGAGACAGGCGCTCGCGCAGCGGCGGTCGGTGAGCAGCACCACTCTGCCGCGATAGAGCGGCTCCGCCTTCGCCGGCGGCTCCGGCGACACAGGATCGCGGCGCCACAGCTCGCGCCCTTCCGCCGCGGCCTTCTCCATCCCTTCGACGACGCCGGCCGAGCCGGCGCCGAATCCGCGCACGTGCTCGATGTTGTCCTTCGACGTGCGCCAGTCGACGACCTGCTTCGCGAAGTGCGGCATGACGGCGTACTGCAGGAACGGCTGTCCGTAGAGCGCGTTCAGGATCTGATGGCCCCACTTCGAATTGCCGCCCGTGTTGCCGCGCACGTCGAAGACGATGAACGCCGCGTTGCGCCACTCCGGCGCCTTGTTCGCGAGCTCGGTCAGGCGCTCGTCCGCCCCCTGGAACGCGGGCATCGACACCCACAAGCCGTTGCCGACGCTGCGCACCGGCGGCAGCGGCGCGAGCGGCACGACCGCGCGGCGCGCGACGTCGTTGACCGCCTGGTCGCTGCCGCGGCGGTAGTGCAGCGCGAGCTCCTTCGTCTCGTCGCCGATCCGGAAGCGGCACATCTTCGCCCGCGGCACCCACGGGTTGCCGCGATCGATGAGCAGATCGGCGGCGACGATCGGCCACGCGGAGTCGATCATCGGACCCTGCGCGTAGGGCCAGAGGTCCTGCTCGACCATCGTCCGTGCGCTGCGTCCGTCGCATTCGAGGAGCTCCGCGCCGGCGGGCGGCAGCGTGCTGTCTTTCTCGTCCGCGGTCGCGGCCACGACGTACCGGTCGTTGCGCAGGCGGACGACGAAGCGCGGCCACCAGAGCTCCGCCTGCCAGAGCGTGGTGCCGGAGTTGAGATGCCCGTCGCGGAAGCCGGCGCCGTAGTAGCGGAGCGCGTTGGCGTAGCCGCCGTACGTGCGCGCCTCGCGCGCTTTCGCCAGCGCCTGCTCGTAGCCCGTGTCGAGCCACTTGCGGAAGTCGGGATTGAGCGGGTCGACGGGGCCGGGATGGTTCTCGAGAATAGCCGTGCGCATCGCCTCGAGGTCGCGCATCGCCAGCTCGCCCCACGCGTGCAGGCCGACGGTGGCCACGCGCACGCCCTCGCGCTGTTTCGCGGCGCGGTCGACGAGGCGGCGCATCTCCTTCAGCGGCTCCGGATCGTCGTCGACGTGCAGGCGCATGACCACGTCGTTGTTCAGCCACACACCGCCGTTCTTTTTGACGAT
>DASUSL010000268.1:0-3309 GCA_036375135.1 Thermoanaerobaculia bacterium
ATGAGAGAAGTCAGGCATGAGGAATGAGGGATGAGGGATGAGTCGGCGAGACGCGCGGCCACTCATGCCTCATGCCTCGTCCCTCATACCCTCATACCAGGCACGAGAAATGAGGTATGAGGTATGAGTAGGCCAGACGCGGCCACTCATGCCTCATACCTCATACCTCATACCTCATGCCTCGTCCCTCATACCTCATCGCGGTACCGCGATCTCATTCACGATGCGCTGGATGAAGCGCGCTTCCGCGGAGTGGTCGCCGCGCTCGAGGCGGCGGTCCTTCATCACGATGCGGTGCGACAGCACCGGGCCGGCCAGCCGCTTGATGTCCTCGGGAACGACGAAGTCGCGTCCCTGGACCATGGCCAGCGCCTGGCAGACCTTGAAGTACGTCAGCGCGCCGCGCGTGGAGACGCCCAGCGCCACCTCGGCGTGACCGCGCGTCGTCTGCACGATCGACATCAGGTACTCGACCAGCGACTCGCTCACGTGCACCGTGGCCACGCGCTCCTGCAGCTCGCGCACTTCGTCGGCGTCGAGCACCGGCTTGAGGTGCTCCAGCGCGTCCTGCGCGCCGCCGGCGCGGAGGAGCTTCTTCTCGTCCTGCATGTTCGGGTAGCCGATGGTCAGCTTCATCAGGAAGCGGTCCATCTGCGACTCCGGCAGCGGGTACGTGCCGACGTGCTCGATCGGGTTCTGCGTAGCGATCACGAGGAACGGATCGGGCAGCGCCATGCGCCGCTTCTCGATGGTGATCGTCCCCTCGCTCATCGCCTCCAGCAGCGCCGACTGCGACTTCGGCGTGGCGCGGTTGATCTCGTCGGCGAGGAGGACGTTGGTGAAGACCGGTCCGGAGACGAACTCGAACTCCTTCAGGTCCTGGTTGTAAATCGTCACGCCGACGATGTCCGCGGGCAGCAGGTCGCTGGTGAACTGGATGCGCTGGAAGTCGAGCGAGAGCGACCGCGCCAGTGCGTGCGCGAGCGTGGTCTTGCCGACGCCCGGGACGTCCTCGAGGAGGATGTGTCCGCGGGCCAGCAGCGCGGCGATGCAGAACTGCACCACCTCCGCCTTGCCGCGAATGACACGCTCGACATTCGCCTGCAGCGCGGCGATGGCATCGGACGAGCGCGTAGCGGGGACCGGTTCGGTGGCCATGAGCGTAGGCGGTGCAACATCGGTGCGGTGCATTTGCATTCTCATCAAGGCTTAGGACGGGCCAGAGCGCTCAACGTCCCGCGAGGGGGATCTCCACCATGAACTTTGCCCCCTTCCCGGTTCCGTCGCTCTCGGCGTGCACGGTGCCGCCGTGCATCTCCACGAGGTGGCGCACGACCGCCAGGCCGAGGCCGAGGCCGCCGTGGGCGCGGGAGGTGCTGCTGTCGGCCTGACGGAAACGATCCCAGACGTACGGGAGGAAGGCCGCATCGATGCCTTTGCCGGTATCCGTCACCTCGATGCGGGCCATGGCGTCGTTCGCGGAGAGGCGCACGGTGGCGCTGCCGCCGCGCTCCGTGAACTTCACCGCGTTCGTGACCAGGTTCCAGACGATCTGACGGAGGCGGCGCTCGTCGCCGCGCACGATCGCCGTGCCCTCCGCCTGCTGCGTCAGCGAAATCCCCTTCGCCTCGGCCGCCGGATGCGCGGCCACCAGCACCTCGTGCACGATGCGCAGCAGGTCGACCGGCTGCACGTCGAGATGCATCGTGCCGGCCACGACGCGGGAGAGGTCGAGCAGGTCGTCGATCAGCTCCTTCTGCGTGTCGGCGCTGCGGACGATGGTCTCGACGGCCAGCCTGCGCGTCGAGTCGTCCTCGATGCCCTGATGGAGCATGTGCGCCCAGCCGGAGATGGCGGTGAGCGGCGTGCGCAGTTCGTGCGACAGCGTGGCCAGGAAGTCGTCCTTGGCGCGGTTGGCCGCCTCCGCCTCCTCGTACAGCCGCGCGTTGTCGATGGCCATGGCCGCGCGGCGGGCCAGCTCGCGGATCAGCTCGAGGTCAGGATCGCGCGCGTCGAGCAGGAGCCGCCCCAGCGTGCGCCCGCGGGCGACCATCGGCGCGACGACGGCGTTCTCCGGCAGCTCCGCTCCGGGCGGCTCGGTGACCACCCGCTCGGCACCGAGCTCGATCGCGCAGCGGTCGCCGAGGTCGGGGACGCAGAGGCGGGCCAGACTGCGCATCGCCTCCCGCGAGTCGAGCGTCGACGTCAGCAGGTCGCTCGCGCGATTGATGAACGTGGCGGACTGCTCGTGCCGCTTCTGCTCGTTCACGTCGAGCACGACGCCCACCCATTCCACCACGCGATCGCCGTCGAGCACCGGCGAGGCCTGGCTGGCGAACCAGCGATAGCTTCCGTCGCGCACGCGCACGCGGATCGTGTCCTGGTACAGCGTGCCGGTCGCCAGCGCCGCCAGCCAGCGGTCGCGCGTGCGCGGCAGGTCGTCGGGATGGACCGCGCTCATCCCGCGGCCGGCGGCGAGGTCGTCCATCGTCTGCCCGGTGATGGCCAGCCACTCCGGCGCCCACGTCACCACCCCCTCGGGCGTGGCCGTCCAGAGTGCCTGCGCCACCGGCGTGGCCTCGACGATGGTGCGATAGCGAGTCTCGCTGCGGCGCAGCCGCTCGCTCAGTTGCCGCGTCCGTCCGACGGCGATGCTGATGCCGGTCGCGAACGCGGCGAAGAGATTCAGGCGGACCACGTCGTCCGGCCCCCCGATCGAAAATTTGCCGGGATCGAACACGAACCAGATCGCGCCGAGGATCGCCAGTGCCGTCGCCAGCAACCCGGGCACCGTGCCGCCGACCAGCGCGGCGATCAGCACCGCCACCCAGAGGAAGAAGAGGCGCATCGGCGCGAGTAAGTCGTCGAGCCACGTCGTCAGCGCCAGCGCCACGGCGACGCTGAGGAGGGCGATCGAATATCGCGCGAGCGTGCGCACGGCGTCCGACATCGTCGTGTATGTCGGGTGAACATGCAATGACGTAGGTACGGCTTCAGCCAGCCTGCCGCCCACGAGAATGTGGGGCGCGGCTTCAGCCCGCCCTCCTCGGCCGCGACGCGCGGCGTTTCCGCGGCGGCGGCGGTGTGCCGTCGTTGAAGAGCGCGATCGAATATCGCGCGAGCGCGCGCACGGCTCCGACATCGTCGTGGATGTCGGGGTGAACATGCAATGACGTAGGGTGCGTACTGCCCACGTGAATGTGGGGCGCGGCTTCAGCCCGCCCTCCTCGGCCGCGACGCGCGGCGTTTCCGCGGCGGCGGCGGTGTGCCGTCGTTGAAGAGCGCGATCGAATTATTGCGCGAGCGTGA
>DASUSL010000269.1:0-21109 GCA_036375135.1 Thermoanaerobaculia bacterium
CTGGCGGTCGGCCGAGATCGAGGTGATCGTGCCGTTCTGGATGCTCCACTCGTACGTGTCGTAGATCCCCTCGACGAAGGCGGAGCTGGTGCCGCCGGGGCAGACGTCCGGCTCCGGACCACCGAGGATCGTGGGCGGTTCGAGCGAGCGCAGCGGAACGGTGATGCTGTTCGTGCTGGTGCAGGAATCCTTGGAGACGATCACGGAGATGACCACGGAGCCGCTGCCGTCGGCGGTGTACATCACCGACTGGCGGTCGGCCGAGATCGAGGTGATCGTGCCGTTCTGGATGCTCCACTCGTACGTGTCGTAGATCCCGTCGACGAAGGCGGAGCTGGTGCCGCCGGGGCAGACGTCCGGCTCCGGACCGCCGAGGATCGTGGGCGGCGTGGTGCTGCTCAGCGGCTGCGTCGTGCTGGCCGTGGCCGTGCAGTATTCGCCCGTCCACACCTGCACCGTCAGTCCCACCGGTCCTTCCCCGTTGGAGCGGTAATAAATGGTGCTGCTGCCCGACCCGCTTTCGATCGTGCCGTTGGTGATGGTCCAGGTGTAGCCGGCCCAGTTCGCGGGAGAGACGGAGGCCATGCCCGGTCCGAGCGGACAGATTTCGGGCGCGTCGAGCTGGATGGCCGGAGGCGTGGTGGTGCGCAGCGGCTGCGTGACGCTGACCGTGGAGGTGCAGTACTCACCCGTCCACACCTGAACCGTCAGCTCCACCGGTCCCTCTCCGTTGGAGCGATAAAAGACCGTGCTGGTGCCCGACCCGCTCTCGATCGTGCCGTTGGTGATGGTCCACGTGTAGCCGGCCCAGTTCGCGGGAGAGACGGAGGCCATGCCCGGTCCGAGCGGACAGATGTCGGGGGCGTCGAGCTGGATGACCGGCGGCGTGGTGGTGCGCAGCGGCTGCGTCGCGCTGACCGTGGCCGTGCAGTACTCACCCGTCCACACCTGCACCGTCAGCCCCACCGGTCCCTCTCCGTTGGAGCGATAAAAGACCGTGCCGGAGCCCGACCCGCTCTCGATCGTGCCGTTGGTGATGGTCCACGTGTAGCCGGCCCAGTTCGCGGGAGAGACGGAGGCCATGCCCGGTCCGAGCGGACAGACGTCGGGCGCGTCGAGCTGGATGACCGGCGGCGTGGTGGTGCGCAGCGGCTGCGTCACGCTGACCGTGGCCGTGCAGTATTCGACGGTCCAGACCTGCACGGTCAGTCCCACCGGTCCCTGTCCGTTGGAGCGGTAGAAGACCCTGTTGCTGCCCACCCCGCTTTCGATCGTGCCGTTGGTGATGGACCACGAGTAGCCGTCCCACGCGCCGGAAACGTACGCGGAGCCCGGTCCGAGCGGGCAGATGTCGGGGGCATCGAGCTCGATGACCGGCGGCGTGGTCTCGCGCAGCGGCACGGTGGCCGTGCTGACCATGGGGCAGGAGCCGGGGTTGTCGATGGTCACCGACAACCGCACCGGTCCCTGTCCGTTGGCGCGGTAGTAGATCATGCTGCTGTTGGCGCCCCCCTCGATCGTGCCGTTCTGGATCGACCAGAAGTAGGAGCCGAGGCCATCGGGCACGGAGGCGGAGCCGGGGCCGATCGGGCAGACGTCGGCGTTGCCGAGCTGGATGGGCGGCGGCGTGGCGCCCGCGGCGGCCGGGACGACGAGGCGGCCCTGCGCCCTGCAGTTGCTGCTGGTGAACGCCTCGACGGAGATCTCGACTTCGTTACCCGACGCCGGCTGGATGGTCACCGACGAGCCGTTGTACGCGATGACGAAGCCGTTGCGCACGAACCAGTTGATGCCGCCGGTGCCGTTGAACTCCGAGGCATTGGCGAGCGTCGCCTCGATCACGTTCGAGACGCCGCAGTGCTGCGCGGGCGTGGTGGTGATGACGGGCGCGGGCGGCTGCGCGTACGCGATCGTGGCGGAGCTGGTCACCGCGCAGCCGCCGGAGTCGACCGCGTCGACCGTCACGACGATCGGTCCGTCCCCGAGGGGGGTCAGCTCGATGTAGCTGTTGCCGGTGCGGGAGGTGATGACGCCGTTGGTGACGGAGAAGAGGATCGACGAGAACTGCGACGCATTCAGCACCTGCGCGACGAGCGGATAGTCCGGCAGGCAGTAGCTCGCCGGCGCGGAGATCTGCGGCACGGCCAGCGGCATGGTGGCCTGCGCGCTGCCGGGAGAGGTCGGGCAGCCGCTGGCGGTGGTGACGGTGGCGGTGAGCACCGGCGCGACGCTGCTCGTGGCGTGATAGCTCACGGTCGGGCCGGTCGCCGCGCCGTCGATGACACCGTTCTGGATCGTCCAGGCCACCGAGGCGTAGTTCTCGGGATGGTCGACGCTGGCTGTCGACGGGCCGCCGCAATACGTGCCTTCGAGGCGGATGCCGGGGATCGTCTGGGGACCACCGTCGATGTCGACGGTCTCGAGACCGTCGCACCCGGTGGGCGTGTGGACGCGCGCGCGCAGCCACATCCGTCCGCCGTCGGCGCGCACGGTGACTTCCCTGCCGTTCTGGGCGACGATCTCGCCGCTGCCGCCGACGAGGGACCAGTCATAGGAGTAACCGGGACCGGCATCGGGCACGCTGGCCTTGAACGTCGTGCCGGCGCACACCGCGACGGGCGCCGAGATCGTGGCGTCGGGCAGACCGACCGGGAGGGTGATGCTCTCGCTGGTCGCGCAGCCCGATGCGGTGCGCGCGTGGACGGTGGCGGTGATCACCGGACCGCTGCCCGGCTGCAGCGTGACGCTGCCGGGCGTGCTGCTCATCAGCGTTGCGTTCTGCGTATCCCAGCGGATGTCGGTGTACTCCGCCGCGTTGGCGACGCTGACCGTCACCGTGCCGCTGGGGCAGACCGATTGCCTGCTGGCCACGAGCTGCGGCACCGGCGGGGTGTCGAGAGGAAGCGTGCGCGTGGCTGTCGAGACGCATCCCGCGCCGTCGGTACTGGTGACGGTGAGCGTCACCGGGCCCGTGCCGTCGGGGGCGTAACGCACGCTCGACTGCATGGCGGTGCCGATGATGGCCGCGTTCTCCGCCGTCCAGAGGTACGAGCCGCCCCAGGCCGGGCCGTACGCGGAGGCATTGCCGACCTGCGAGGCGCAGGTGGGATAGCCCCAGGTCTCGATGGCCAGCGACGACTCGACGATGGGGATGTCGAGATGTCCGATGCCGTTGCAGCCGCCCGGATTCGAGACCACGACGTCGAGCCCGACCGCGCCCGTGCCGGCGGCGATGAACTGCACGTTGCTGCCGGTGGTCGAGCCGATGAACGTGCCGTTAGTGATGCTCCAGGCGTACGTCGAGTTGGAGTCGCCGTACATCACCGTGGCCGACGAGCGGCTGTAGGGACAGATGGTCGGGCTGGAGTGGATGTCCGCCGTCTGATCGGCCGTGATGACGGCCGTGTGCGTCTTCGTCCCCGCGCAGCCGTTGCCCGTCACGCTCAGCGTGATCTCGACGGAGCCGCTCGGGCCGGCGATGAACTGCATCCACCGCGCGTTCGCGCCGGAGATGATCGTGCCGCCGGTGACGGTCCACTGATACGTGCTCCACTCGTAGTTCGGGTTGGGGCCGTAACGCGAGGAAGCCGACCCCTGCCCGTTGGGACAGACTTCAGCGGTGAAATCGAACTCGCCGGGGGCCTCGCAGCCTCCCTGTGCGTAAACGTTCGCAAACGCGCAGGCGAACAGCAGGAACGCCAGCGCCAGCCGCGCAAAGGGGACTTTGTGCATGAGGACTCTCTCTCGAGTTGAATTGGCCGGGAAAGGGGGACCGAAGCGGGATTACGGTAGTCGAAAGCGGACAGCGGACGCAAGGGTGGAGTTCCGGCCGGGCGGCCGGTCGTCGAGTGGAAGACAGGCAATCCTGCCTGCCCCGGGGCGGACAGGCAGGATTGCCTGCCCTCCACCTCGGAATCTTCTGAAAATACGTGCGTTGACGTACGCCGTGAACCGACAGACGCGCGAGATCCGTATCGGCAACGTCGCCATCGGCGGCAACAACCCCATCGCCGTGCAGTCCATGGCCGCCACGCGGACGCAGGACATCGCCGCCACGATCCGGCAGGTCGAGCTGCTCGAGGCGGCCGGGGCCGACGTCATCCGCATCGCCGTCGACAATCCGAAGGACGTGGTCGCGCTGGCCGAGATCCGCGCCGCGCGTCCGAACGCGAACCTCTCCATCGACCTGCAGGAAAACTATCGCCTGGCCGAGAAGGTCGCGCCGCTCGTGCAGAAGCTCCGGTACAACCCGGGCCATCTCTACCATCTGGATAAGAGCAAGACGATCAAAGAGAAGGTTTATTACCTCGTCTCGGTGGCCCGCGAGCACAACTGTGCGATGCGCATCGGCGTGAACGCCGGCTCGGTCGATCCCGACAAGCTGGCCAAGTACGCCAAGGAAGACTCGCTCACGCCGATGCTGGAGTCCGCGCTCGAGCATTGCGCGATGCTGGACGACTTCGGCTTCGACCAGTACTGCGTCTCGCTCAAGGACTCCGACCCGAACAAGGTCATCGACGCGAACATCCGCTTCGCCGAGGCCCGTCCCGACGTGCCGCTGCACCTCGGCGTGACCGAGGCGGGGATGCCGCCGGACGGCATCATCAAGACGCGCATCGCCTTCGAGCAGCTCATCACCCGCGGCATCGGCGACACCATCCGCGTCTCACTGACCCTCCCCTTCGAGCGGAAGGGCGACGAGGTGACGGTGGGACGGCAGATCCTCGACGACATCGCCGCGGGACGCTTCCGCTCCGTGCCCCGTTTCGAGCACAAGGGACTGAACATCATCAGCTGCCCGTCGTGCTCGCGCGTGGAGAACGAGGCCTTCATCGAGCTGGCTCAGAACGTGCGAGAAATGACGCAGTACGCGAAGGAACATGACATCACCATCGCGGTCATGGGCTGCCGCGTGAACGGCCCCGGCGAGACGGACGACGCGGACCTCGGCATGTGGTGCGCGCCGAGCTACGTCAACCTCAAGCGCGGGGAGCACTCCCTGGGACAATTCACCTACGACGAGATCCTCGGGAAACTGCGCGTGGAGCTCGACCGTCTGATCGAAGAGAAGCAACTCGCAGGAGCGACTCGTTGAAGCGCGTTCACTACCTCATCCTCTCGGCCGTCGTCATCATCCTCGACCTCTGGACCAAGCAGCTCGTGCTGAAGAGCATCCAGCTCCACGAGGCCATCCCGGTCATCCCCGACTTTTTCCAGCTCGTGCACGTGCGCAATACCGGCGCGGCGTTCGGCATCGGCGCGAACGCGTCGTCGAAGATCGTGCCGATCCTGCTGAACGTCGGCGCCATCGCCGTGTTCTGCGTGGTGGTGGTGTACGCGTTCCGCACCGCGGTGACGGACCGCCTGCTGCAGACCGGCCTGCACCTGATCCTCGGCGGCGCGATCGGCAACCTCGTCGACCGCTTCCGCTTCGGCTACGTGGTCGACTTCCTCGACGTGTACATCGGCACGCACCACTGGCCGGCATTCAACGTCGCCGACTCCGCGATCTGCATCGGCATCGCCCTGCTCTTCTTCGACATGCGGAAGAAGCCCGAGCCCAGCGCGGCCGCCGAGACGGCGTAGCGGAGCGCCGTCCTCGCCGGCTGCCGTGGCGGCGTCGCGCTGACGAATCATGAGTTGAATCAGCATGTCGCTTTTGCCTGCGCGACCGCGGCAGCAACGCGCCCTCCGCCGCTGAGCGCCCTTCTCCAGTCAGCCGCCACCTTTGCGATAGACCTCTTTACGATCGCCGATCCGCACGACGTACACGACTAAAACGTCGTCTTGAATCTCGTAGAGAATCCGAAAGTCCCCCTGGCGGATCCGATACTTCTCGTTCGTACCCGAAAGCTTTTCGACACCCGCCGGTCTCGGATCGTCCGCGAGCGCCAGGATTCGCCGGGTAATTCGCTCGCGGTCCTTCTTCCCTGCGATCGCCTCGAGCTCTTTCGCTGCGGACTTCTTGATGAGAATCCTATAACTTGCCACTGCGCCTGAGCCTCAGGACAACCTCTTCAAAATCAAGCGCGGGCTCGCGGCGGCGCTTCTCGAATACCTCGAGGTCCGCGGCGTCTTCTGACAACGTCTGTCGAACGGCATCGTTCACGACGTCCGAGATGGATCGATCCATCGCAGCCGCTTTCAGGCGCAACGCTCGGTGAAGATCGGGGTCGAAGTAGATGGTCGATCGCTTGGGCGCAGCCATGCTGTCATCATAACGTCATGGTGTCAGAACGTCATTCTGGCCGCGGGCGGGCTGAACGTAGGGCAGGCTTCAGCCTGCCCGGGGCAGGCTGAAGCCTGCCCTACGTTTGGTCGACGGCCTGAGCGGATTGCCGGCGTCCTCGCCTCGTAAACAGAAAAACGATCCGGTAGTCTCATCGCGTATGAGAACTGCCTTGACCCTCCTGTCTGCGGCATTCGCCGTGGCGGCGCACGCAACCACTCTCACGTGGATCCCGCGCTCGACGAAGAAAGTGGAGCAGATGATCGGCGACTGCGATTACACGGCCCAGGCGCAGACAGGACAATGCGTCCGGACCACCAGCCAGACCTCCACGCGCGCCAGAGTCCTCGGCACGGACCTCGGCGCCTCGTTCGAATCCGAGGGGAAGGTCATCTTCCTGTTCGGCGACACCATCAGTCCCACGCCTTCCGAGAACTACTTCGCCAGCGACACGATCGCCTCGAGCGTCAGCACCGATCCGTCCGGGAAATTGTTCCTCGACTTCTTCACGAACAGCGACGGCTCGCCGTACTTCGTGCGCATCCCTGGTGTGCGAATGGGTGCCGGCGAGGTGCCCCACGCCGGCATCCGGCTCAACGGGCGGACGTACGTCGCCGTGAACACCGGAGCGGACATCAATCTCCCCGACCCGAACATCAACGAGTATTCGGTCCTGACGCGGTTCGATGAAGCCACCCGCCGCTTTACCGTCCTGCGGACGATTTCGTCGCGGCCGAACGGAAAATTCATCACCACCGCGCTGCGCCAGTCCGGAAACGACGTGTACATCTTCGGCCTGGGCATCTATCGGGGCAGCGATGTGTACCTGTCCGTCGTCGCAGCGGCAGATTTCGAGAGCGGACGCGGAACGCGTTACTTCACCGGACTGGTGAACGGACAGCCGGCATGGAGCACATCCGAGGCGGATGCCGTGCCGGTCGTGCGGGACAATCCACTGAACGTCCCGAATCACACGCCGGGCATCGGCAACGTGTCGGTGATCTACTCGAACGAGCTCCGCCTCTGGCTGATGACGTACGACAGCACCCGCGGCTCGCAGGAGACCCGAGGGTTTTACTTCACGTATGCCAGCGAGCCGTGGGGACCGTGGCAGCGGCCCCAGCTCGTTTTCAATCCCACTCGTGACGGCGCGGCGGGAACGTTCATTCACGACCCGCGCATCTCACCGAGCGACGGCCTGAACGGACCGACCATCGGCCCCAATGATCCGGTCACGACGCCCGGAGGTCCGTACGCGCCCTACATGATCGAGCGCTTCACGCGTGTCGCCGGCCGGACACTCTCGATCTACTACACGCTGTCGACGTGGAACCCGTACACGATCGTCATGATGCGCTCGGATTTCGTGGTCTCGGAGGGATCATCGCGACGGCGGAGCGTGCGGCATTAGTCGTCGCACGAGCAGTGCGCTTCCCCCCAGCATCCAGAGCGCAATCGGCAGCACCGACCATGGATTGCCCGCGCCGAGGACGAATTCGCCGAGGTTGAAGCTCGCCCACTCCGACTCCTTCGAGCCCGGCTTGTAGAGGTGGTTCGGGAGGAGCTCGTCGACGGACTGCTGATTGATCGAGACCGCGTCCTTCGTCAGATAGAAATCGCGGAAGGGGCGCTGGATGCCGCCGGGCGGCGAGGCGTCGATGGCGGTGGCCATGAGGTTCATGGCCACGGAGATCACGAACGGCACGAGGAGCCAGCGCGCGCGCACGAACGCCAGCGGCAGGACGAGGAACGGGATCGCCGGGAGGATGTGCCGCGGCCCGAACGACGAGCCCCCTTCCCAGCCGTTGAAGCTGGCCACCATCAGCAGGAAGATGGCGAAGATCGCCAGCACGATCGCGGCGTCGCGGCGCCTCATCTTCCACAGGCCGAACAGCGCGAGCAGCAGCACGGGCGAGACGAAGAAGAGGCCGCGGTACTCGGAGAACGTCAGCCCCCACAGCGCGAGCTTCGTCGGGTAGTTCCGAAAGAGGCCGAGGAACAGGCCGCGCTCGGTGAAGTTCTGCGCCGTCTCCAGCGACGTGCGCCACGGCGCGCCGAAGCAGACCGTGTGATACCAGCCGAGCAGCGCGCCGAACGGCAGCCCCGCGAGAATGAACTTCCACGCGCGGTGGAGGACAGGCGATCCTGCCTGTCCACGCCGGGACAGGCAGGATTGCCTGTCCTCCACCAGCCTGGCGATGGCCAGCACTGCCGCGGCCGGGATGCAGATGTAGAAGCAGAGTCCCGCGATCCCCGCCGCCGCCCCCGCCAGCACCGGCCGCTCGTCGAGAACGTGAAACGCGAGCAGCAGAAAAAACGCCGCCGGCACGGGCGAGAAGAAGAGCTGCGAGTACGGCAGGACGATCGTCCCGAACGCGCCGATCAGTGCCACCAGCACGGCGTGAGACGGCGGTGAGTGGCGTCGCGCCCAGCGGAAGAGCAGCACCGCGATCCCCGCGCCGGACGTCGCCACGACGAGCAGCGTCAGCACGTAGACGTTGATCGTCATCCAGAGCCACGAGTCGAGCGGCACGTGCAGCGCGCGCTCGAGGTGGTACATCGCAAAGTACGGAATGGCCGCCAGGAACGGCAGCCCGGGCGGCTTGTTCGAGTACGCGTGCCACTCCCCCGACACGTTGCTCCAGCCGATGTCGCCGGAGTTCACGCGGTAGCCGTCGATGTGGAACGTCTGCCGTTCCACGAGCGCGCGCGTCAGGTCGAAGTGCGCGTTCTGGTTCCAGCCGCCGCCGCCGAAGAACCAGGCGTACGTGACGAAGGTGAGGAGGAACAGCCCGACCGCGAGCTTGCGGTCGGACGCGATCACACCGCGATCTCCTTCACCTCGCCGACGATGAGCTTCGGCTCGGTCATCGACTGCACCTGCTCGGGCGTCACGCCCGGCGCCACCTCGATGAGCCGCGGCCCTTCGGCCGTGATGTCGATGACGCAGTAGTCGGTGATGATGCGGTTCACGCACGCGACGCCCGTCAGCGGCAGGTTGCACTTCTCGAGGATCTTCTTCTCGCCCTTCTTGGTGACGTGCTCCATCGTCACGATGAGCCGCTTCGCGCCGGCCACCAGATCCATCGCGCCGCCCATCCCCTTCACCATCGCGCCGGGCACCATCCAGTTGGCGATGTCGCCGCGCGCGGAGACCTGCATCGCGCCGAGGATGGAGAGGTCGACCTTGCCGCCGCGGATCATGGAGAAGGAGTCGGCGCTCGAAAAGTACGCCGCTCCCGGCAGCACGGTCACGGTCTGCTTGCCGGCGTTGATCAGGTCCGCGTCGACTTCTTCCTCGCGCGGAAACGGCCCCAGGCCGAGGATGCCGTTCTCGGACTGGAGGATCACTTCCATCCCCTCGGGGATGTTGTTGGCGACGAGCGTCGGCATGCCGATGCCGAGGTTCACGTAATAGCCGTCGCGCAGCTCCTGCGCGGCGCGGCGGACGATCTGTTCGCGCGTCAGTGGCATGGCTTATCCCTTCCTCACCGTGCGCTGCTCGATGCGTTTCACGCGCGGCGCGACGACCACGCGGTGGACGAAGATCCCCGGCGTGTGGACGTGGTCCGGATCGATCTCGCCAGGCTCGACGAGCTCTTCGACCTCGGCGATGCAGACGCGCCCCGCGGTGGCGGCCATCGGATTGAAGTTGCGCGCGGTCTTGCGGTAGACGAGGTTGCCGAGGCGGTCGCCCTTCCACGCGGCGACGAGCGAGAAGTCGCCGACGATGCCGCGCTCCATGACGTACATGCGCCCGTCGAAGTCGCGCGTCTCCTTCCCTTCCGCGACCACGGTGCCGAAGCCCGCGGGGGTGAAGAAGGCGGGGATGCCCGCGCCGCCGGCGCGCATGCGCTCGGCCAGCGTGCCCTGCGGCACGAACTCGACTTCGAGCTCGCCCGCGAGGTACTGCCGCTCGAACTCGGCGTTCTCGCCGACGTACGACGAGACCATCTTGCGGATCTGCCGCGTCTGCAGGAGCAACCCGAGGCCCCAGTCGTCGACGCCGGCGTTGTTGGAGACGCAGGTCAGGCCGCTGACTTTTTTCTCCACCAGGGCGTTGATCAGATTCTCCGGAATGCCGCACAAGCCGAAGCCGCCGACGACGAGCGTGGCGCCGTCCCGAATGTCGCGGATGGCCTCGGCCGCGGAGGGGATGACTTTGTCGATCATGGCGCGCGGAAGATACCATTTCGCTCTTCGTCCGACATGTCACGCCTCGCGATCGTCCTGCCACTGACCGTCGTCGCGCTCGCCGCGGCGCTCCTGCTCGTCGCGGTGGTGGAGCCGTTCGTCGACGTTCCGCTGAAAACGGTTCTCGGCGTGCTGGCCATGCTCCTCGGCGTGCTGATCATCGCCATGGCGGCGATGCGGGCGCGAGGAGGTGCCTCATGACGGAGCTCGACCTCCGCGCCCGCATCTACGACGCGCTGCTCCGCACCGGCCGCGCGCCCGCCGCCGCCGACCTCGGCGACCGCGACGCGCTGCAGCGTCTCGCCGCGGGACGCGTGCTCGTGCTCGACGACGCCGGCGAGATCCTGATGGCCCCGCCCTTCTCCGCGGTGCCGACGCCGTTCCTCGTGCACACGCCGCAGATGCGCACGTTCGCGAACTGCATCTGGGACGCCCTCGGCATCGCGGCGATGGCGCGCACGGACGCGCGCGTCGAGTCGAGCTGCGACGACTGCGGCGCGGTGATGCACGTCGACGTGATCGGCGGCGCCGTGCGCGGCGAGGGGCTGATGCACTTTGCCGTTCCGGCCCGAAGATGGTGGCAGGACATCGTCTTCACGTGAAAGACGATGCTGCTCTTCCGGGACGAAGAGCACGTCGACCGCTGGTGCACGCAGTGGCGCATGCCACGCGGCGCGACGCTGACGCTGGAGACGGGATGGCGTCTCGCGCAGGCGTGGCATGGGCCCGACCGGCGCGAGCCGGAGTGGCGCAGGCGCACGGTCGAGGAGACGGAGGAGCTGTTCGCATCCCTCGGGCTCACAGGCGACTTCTGGCGCCTGCGGTAGGAGCGCCGCCGTCCCGGCGGCTGCCGCGCAGGCGTCCCGCCTGCGCGGACCGTGGGATTCGCGATTCCGCCCGCCCCAGTGGCGGCGCGGGACGCCGCCACGGCAGCCGGCGGGACGCCGGCGCTCCGCTACGTGGCGGCGTCGGTGATCTCCAAGGCGCGGTCGATGATCGCGAAGGCCTCGCGCAGTTGCTCTTCCGTGATGCACAACGGCGGATTGGTGAAGAGGTTGTTCCAGTTGAGGAACGCGTACATCCCCTGCTCCCGCAGGAACGCGCCGAGCTTCTGCATCTCCGGGCTGGTGCCGTTGAACGGCGCCATCGGCTCCTTCGTCTGTCGATTGCGCACGAGCTCCAGCACTCCGAACAGGCCGATCGAGCGCACGTCGCCGACCGACGGATGCTTCGCCTTCATCTCCGCGTGCAGCTCGCTCAGCACGCGTCCCATGCGCTGCGTGTGACCGACCATGTCGTCGTCGAGCATCACCTGCAGGCACGCCTCCGCCGCGGCGAGACTCATCGGATGCGCGTTGTACGTCAGCCCGCCGAAGAACACGTTCTTGTCGAAATGCGCGGCGATGCGCTCGCTCATGGCCACCGCGCCGAGCGGCAGGTACGCGGACGTGAGGCCCTTAGCCATCGTGATCATGTCCGGGACGACGTTCCAGTGATCGACCGCGAACCAGCGTCCCGTGCGCCCGAGGCCGCACATCACTTCGTCGCAGACGAGGAGGATGCCGTGTTTGTCGCAGATCGCGCGCAGCCCTTCGATGTAGCCGGCCGGCGGCACGATCAGCCCGTTCGTGCCGGTCACGGTCTCGATGAACATCGCGGCGATGGTGTGTCCCCCTTCGTACGCGATGGTCTCCTCGACCTCCTCGAGGCAGCGGCGAGTGAACTCTGCTTCGCTGTCCCCTTCGCGGAAGAGATGGCTGCGGTACGCGTACGGGTCGAAGAAGCGCACCACCCCGGGGATGCCCGGCTCGTTCGCCCAGCGGCGCGGATCGCCGGTGAGTGAGATCGCGCCGAGGGTCGCGCCGTGGTACGAGCGGTAGCGGGCCATGATCTTCTGCCGCCCCGTGACCATGCGCGCGATCCGGATCGCGTTCTCGTTCGCCTCGGCGCCGCCGAGCGTGAAGAAGAAGCGGTTCAGGTCCCCCGGCGTGAGCCCGGCCAGCATCTTTCCGAAGCGCGCGCGCACCGGACTGGCCATGCCCGGGCCGGCGTAGACCAGCTCCGCGGCCTGGCGTTGGATGGCCTCGATGACGCGCGGCTCGCCGTGACCGATGTTCACGCACATGAGCTGCGAGTTCATGTCGATGTAGCGCTTGCCGTCGGCATCCCAGAAGTAGATGCCCTCGCCGCGCACCATGGCGATCGGGTTGACACTCCCCTGCGCGGACCAGGAGAAGATCGTGTGGCGCTTGGTCAGCTCGATGATTTCGTTCGACGTCATTCCTGCGTCATACGATGAGTCGGCGCGGATGGCAAGCAACTGATCGCTTCGCGCAGCCTCCTCGCCTCGGGACACTTCCGCTGCGCGTACCAGCCGAGCAGTCCCGAAATCACCAGCACGACCGTGAACGGGACGACCGTGGCGCGGAAGACGGAGCCGATCCAGTTGCCGCTGGTGGCGTTCTTCGTGCGCCGCGCCAGCGACGCGGCCAGCGCGGCTTCGAACGCGGCCTCACTCAGCAGCGCCGGGGCGGTCCAGATGAAGTAGATGGCGAAGCCGCAGATGGCGACGACGAGCAGGAGCAGCAGCACGATCACGACGGCGTCCTCGAAGTCGCCGCCGGCGTCGATGCCGTCCGTCCATGAGCCTTTCGAGCCGCTGCCCTTGAACTTCGGCATCGGCGCGTCGGGGACGAAGTCACTGCCGAGGTCGACACCGTCGGCGACGAGGTCGAAATGGTCGCCGCCGCCCGAGCCGACGTACGCCAGCCAGAGGCGGATCAGGATGAGGAAGACAAAGTACGCCGCGCCGACGGACGCCACGTAGCGCCACGCGAGGCGGTCCACGCCCGCCTCCATCAGCAGCCGCGTCATGACCACGCCGGCGAGAAAAGTCCCGCCGAGGATCAGCGTCATGTGGATGCGGAGGAAGAAGCGCGCCTCCAGCCACTCCCGCACGCGTGCCTTGGTCAGCATCTGCGCAGTGTAGCGCCGGCGGTCAAGGGACATTTCCTATAGAGACATTTCATGACATCCCTATGCAAGGACGCACCAACTGAAATACCATCTTCCTCTGCTCTAGAGCGCAGGTCCCAACGACAACTCGTAGGAGAACAAATGAAGAAAGCAATCGCTCTCTCCCTATTCCTCGTGTGTCTGGCCGCGCTTCCCGCGGCGGCACAAACATTCGACTGGAGCTCCGTCGGCTCGGCGATCGTCCTCGACGAAGGGCTGACCAACATCTACGACCTCTCCGGTCCGCAGGTCTTCCTCAAAGCCAACAGCGTGGGCGAGATCGAAGGGCGCTTCCCGGTGACCAACACCGTCGGCAGCGGCACCAACATCACCCCGGCCTGGAACACGCTCACGGCCTCGCTGGTCGACAACCATTCGTCCGGCTGGCTGACCATCACGCTCTACAGGGTCGACAAGTGCACCGCCACCCAGACGCCGCTCTGCCAGATCAACAGCAGCAACGGCGCCGACGACAGCGTCCGCTGCGAGACCTGCCAGTTCGACGGCGGCTTCGACTTCGCCAACAACGCCTACTACATCCACGTCCTCTTGAAGAAGACCGACACGCCGCCCGCCATCGCGCTGTACGAGCTCGCGCTCAACTAGGAGGACACCATGAGACTGCGCAATACGATCCTCGTTCTCCTCGTCCTCACCGCGGCCGTGCCGCTGTCGGCTCAGACGTATGACTGGTCGATGGTCGGCTCCGCCGGCACTCCCGATCCGGCCGCCCTCGGCTGGCGCTACACGGGCCCGACGTTCGAGATGGCGTCCACCCGCTGGACGAACATCGGCCTGGTGTCGCGGTACCCGGTCACCAACACCTACGGCAGCGGCATCGACATCAGCCCGGCCTGGACGACGTTCCGCCTCACCTACACCGACGACTCCAACCTCGGCTCGGTGGTGGCCAAACTGATCAAGGTCGACAAGTGCAGCAACGTCGAGACGACGCTCTGCACCATCACCAGCAGCGACGGCGTGGGCGTGCAGTGCGCCTCGTGCCAGTTCAGCTCCTCGGACATCGACTTCGCCAACTTCACGTACTACGTCGAAGGGCGGCTCATCCGCAGTGCGACGTCGGCCACCGAGCAGCTCCACACCGTGGCCATCGAGTAGGAGGACGCCATGAAAAAGACCCTGATGCTGTTCATCGTTCTCGCCCTCGCGGCTGTGCCCTGCATGGCGCAGACGTACGACTGGAGCCAGCCCGGCTCCACCGGCAACCTGCACCAGAGCGCCGTCTTCAACGCCTCGACGACCGGGGCGACGCTGAAGTTCCGCTCGACCTCCACGACCTCGTTCACCGCCCGGTACAACGTGACCAACACGGTCGGCAGCGGGACGACCCTGACCCCGGGCTGGTCCAACCTGACCGCCGCCCTGACCGACGACTCGGTCCTCGGCTCGGTGACGATCACGCTGTACGAGCTCGACAAGTGCTCGGGCACGACCACGCAGATCTGCCAGATCACCAGCACCGACGACCCCGCCGCCAAGTGCGAGACCTGCAACTTCTCGTCGTCGACCTTCGACTTCGCGAACAACTCGTACTGGATCGAAGCCGTCTTCGCCCGCAGTTCCACCGCGGCCAACGCCCAGCTCCACTCGGTAGCCATCGACTAAGACGCTGGAGCGCCGGCGGCGAGCCGCCGGCGCTCCTCGTGTGCTGCCGACCCGCTACGCGCCACGCTGGGGTCAGGCAGGTTCCTCGGGTTCAGGGTCCGGTGGAATCTGTGGCAACAATTGACGCAGCGAACGAGCAAGCTCGGGCAGACGCGTCTCCACGACATTGCGAATCCGCTCCGGATCGATGTCGCGGTAGCCGTGAATGAGGCGGTGACGCTGGGCAATGACCTCTCGCCATGGAATCTCCGGGTGCGCTGCCTGAAATTCCTTGCTGACGTGGTCCGCCGCTTCGCCGACGAGCTCCACGCACCGCTCGATCGCACGCCGCGTGGCAAGATCGGAGAGGTAATCATGCGAGCCCGCGCGCTCCACGAGCAGGCGGATCTCGTCCGCGAACTGCACCATGTCGTGAAGCAGCGCCGCGTCGCGGCGGTCAGGCTGCATAGAGAACCTGTCTCGTGGTCAGGATCTCGAAGCGGCGGAAGGGGTTTTTCAGAGCGCGCTTTTCCACGAGGTCGACTTTGCGGCCGAACAGCTGCTCCAGCTCGCGCTCCATCGACGTGATGTCCCACAGGTCCCACGGGGCGTCCGGCTCGAAGACGACGAGGAGATCGACATCGCTGGCGGGTTGAAAGTCGTCGCGCAGTGCCGATCCGAACAGCGACAGCTCCCGGATGCGCCATTTGCGGCAGAAGGCGTCGACAGCGTCGGGAGCGACTCCGAGACGCTCCTGCACGATCCTGCGCGCGGTCATTTCACCCATCGGCTCGTTCCTCGGGCGATTGTACGACGCTGCTCCCGATTGCGAAGATCGCCCCGGAGCCGGCGGCGAGCGCCGACGTTCCTCGTTTCGGCCGAACGCAGGACAGGCTGAAGCCTGTCCTGCGTTTCTCGCGTTACGCGAACGAGCAGTTCAGGCTCTGGATGATGTTCGTCCGGCCGCCTCCCGCGAGCGGCACGTTGACGATCGAGCCGCTGAAGGCGACCACCGACTGGCCCGGCGAGGCGAGGGTGAACGCCACCGGGTTCGAGGAGTTGGCCATCGAGCCGAACGTCCCGAGGGTCTGGCTGGTCGTGCCGTTGCTGGCGGTGATGGTGATCTGCAGCACGCAGTTCCAGCCGAACCAGTCGCCCGTGAAGCCGCTGATGCTCGTGATCGTGTAGCCCTCCGGCACCGTCACCGTATTCGCGTTCCCGCTCGTGCCGCCGTGCAGCGGCATCTCGAACACGCCGGGGACGCTCTGCCCCTGCATGGTGGCGGCGGTGTTCGTCGGCTGGATCCCGTCGAGCACCTCGCCCGCCTGCACGAGCAGCGAGGTGATGGGAGGGTTGCCCGCGGCGCCGGCGATGTTCGTGTCGTCGAACGTCTGCTGCTGCCCGTGCACCAGTTGATAGAGGATCATCTGCTGCGCCTGTTCGTACTGGAAGTTGCCGGAGTTGAGGCGCCACTGCGTCACGACGTTGTAGCCGCCCTGCACGTAGCCGGCGTAGGCCTGCTGCGCGGTCTGGTACGGGTAGCCGCCGTCGGGCTCGAACTTCGCGCCGTACGCGAGCAGGTCCTTCGCCACACCCACGGCCGTGAACTCGCTCGGATCGGCGCCGCCGTACAACTGCAGGTTCACGAAATCGAAGCAGTCGGTGACCGTCTGTCCGTCCATGATCGGGTTGCCGTTCTGGTCGTAGCCGACCTCGGACGGCGAGATGGTGAGGTAATACTGCTTGCCTCCGGTCGGAAACGCGGCGCGGATGGCGCTGAACACGAGGTTGAACATGGTGGAGTTGCCGCTGTCGGAGAAGCTGGGCTCCCAGTCGACGTCGAAGCCGTCCAGGCCGTAGTTCTCCAGATAGGCGACGACGTTCGCGGCGTAGCCGTTCGCCTCCGCCTGCCACTGCGACTGATCCGACCCGAAGATCTGCGTGATCTCGTTCGCCGCGTAGCCGAGGGTGACCAGGATTTTGATGTTCGGATTCGCGGCGCGGGCGTCCCTCATCACGTTGGTCATGTACTGCTGATTGGTGATGCCGCCGGTATGGATGTGCTGCTGCAACTCGATGGTGTACGGCGGGACGTTCGGGCCGGCGGCGGGAACGGTGGTGGCGCTGGTCGCGACCGTGTTCACCCAGCAGATGTTGAGAAAGTCGGTCGACGCGTAGACGCCGTTTTGCACGGCGTTCTGGTACGAGCTGCCGGGGGTGTCGTAGTTCGAGCCGGAAGGATCGTCCTCTTCGAGAAAGATCCATGCATTACAACTGACAGGTGGTGTTGGCATTGCCATTCTCTCTTCTCCTCCCTGGAGGAGTGCCGGAACGAAGTAGATCCGGTACCTCCTCGGGCATTGAGCCAATCCCTACGCCCCTTTTTCCATCGACGATTCGCCGCCGCGTTGTAAGGTGGCGCCGTGTCCGTCCCCCGTGTCGCGGTGTTGCTGGCCGTCTGCAATGGCGAGCCGCACCTTGGCGCCGCGATCCGTTCCGTGCTCCGCCAGACCTTCCGCGATTTCGAGCTGCTCGTCGTCGACGACGCGTCGAGCGATGGCTCGCCGGCGACGCTGGCCTCGTTCCGCGATCCGCGTCTGCGCGTCGTGCGCAACGAGGAGAACCTCGGGCTCACGCGCTCGCTGAACCGCGGCCTGGCGCTGACGGAAAGCGAGTACGTGGCGCGGCTCGATGCCGACGACCTCGCCTTCCCCGAGCGGCTCGCGCAACAGGTGTCGTTCCTCGATGAGCATCCGGAAATCGGCATCGTCGGGTCGCAGGGAATCGCCATCGACGCGCGCGGGCGGAGGCTCTCCCGCGTCGCGTGGTGGCATCGCGAGTGGCAGCGGCCGCGCGACGGGGCGGCCTTCGACTGGTACCGGATGTTCGACACGCCGCTCATCCACTCCAGCGTGATGTACCGCCGCACGCTCGTCCGCGACGAGCTGGATGGCTACGACGAGTCGTTCATCCTGTCGCAGGACGCCGAGCTGTGGCTGCGCGCCGCGCGCCGCACGCGCATGGCCAACCTCGACGCGCCGCTCGTGGCCGTGCGCCTGTGGGCGGGGTCGCTGACCGCCGATCCGGCGCGGCCCGAACGCCGCGGCACGCGCGCGCAGAAGATCGCCGTCCTTCATTCCGCGATGCGCGACGTGCTGCGCGACGACGACGTGCCGCGCCGCATCGCGGAGACGTGGACCGACGTCAACGAGCCCGGCGCGATGGTCACCGCCGAGGCCATTCGCGTGCTGCGCGATGACGTCGAATCGCTGGCCGCGCGTTTCCCGCGCGAGCGCGCCATCCGGCTGCATCGCGCATCGCTCCTGGCGCGGATGATCGAGAAGATCACGCCCGCCAGCCGCACGCTGTCGCTGGCGTTGCTGGCCGATCTGGTGCGTCTCGATCCGGCGGGTGCGTTGCGGCTGCTGCCGCGCATCGCGCTCCGGTTCGCCTTCGGCGAGCGTCCCTTCCGCTGGCGGCGCGCCCGGTGGCGGAGACGGACCGCTTGAGGATTCTCCACCTCCTGCCGACGCTCACCGGCGCCGGAGCGGAGCGTCAGGTGGCGGTGCGCTGCCTCGGCCTGCGCGACGCCGGCGACGACGTCATGGTCGGCTACGTCCACCACGGGCCGGGCACGTGGCCGGCCTCCGTGCCGGCGCACCGCTTCGCGTCGCAGTCCGCGTGGAGTCCCGCGCTCGTCGTGGAGATCGTCGCGCTGATCCGCCGATGGCGCGCCGACGTGGTGCACACGGTGCTGCCGCGCATGGACGTCGCCGGAGGGATCGCCGCGGCGATCGCGGGCGTGCCGCTGGTCATCGACGAGCCGAACTCGGCCCCGTCCTACGGCGCCGGCGTCCGCTCGCGGCTCCGTGTCGCCGTCGCGCGCAGATTCGCCGCGGCGGTCATCGCCAACTCCCCCGCCGGGGCGCGCTACTGGGAGAGCGTCGCGCCGGAGCTGCCGGCGCACGTCATCCCCAACTCCGTTCCCTTCGCCGAGATCGTCGCGACGCCGCCCGCGCCGCGCCCGCCGCACCGCTTCACCGCCATCTACGCCGGCCGGCTCGAGCCGCAGAAACGCGTCGACGTCTTTCTCCGCGCCTGCGCCGCCGTGATGGCGGAGCGCGATCTCTTCGTGCGGATCTGCGGCGACGGCTCGGAACGGGAGCGGCTGGAGCGGCTCGCGCGCGAGCTCGGCATCGCCGCGCGCGTCGAATTCACCGGCTTCGTGACCGATGTCTGGCGCTACCTCCGCGCCGCCGACCTCTTCGCGCTCCTCAGCGATTTCGAGGGGGAGCCGAACGCGATGCTGGAGTCGTTCGCGGCCGGCGTGCCGGTGATCCTCTCCGACACGGAGCCGCACCATCCCTTCGCCCACGCCGCGCTGCTGGTGCCCCTCGGCGACGTGGCCGCCACCGCCGCCGCGATCGGGAAGGCACTCGACGGCGAAGCGCGCGAGCGCGTGGCGGCCGCGACGCAGCTCGCCGCGACGCGCACTCCCGAGGCCAACGTCGCCGCATGCCGCGCCGTCTACGCGGACGTCGGCTCGCCGCGGCGGCACGGGCTGCATGTCGGCATCGACGCCTCGAATCTCCGCTCCGGCGGTCCGATCACGCACGTCACCGAGCTGCTGCGGCACGCGCGGCCGGCCAGTCACGGCATCGCCCGCGTGACGGTCTGGGGCGGCAGGTCGACGCTGGCGCGCATCGGCGACCTGCCGTGGCTGACGCGCGTGCACGTGCCGCAGCTCGACCGCGCGCTTCCCTGGCGCGTGGCGTGGCAGCTCCTGCGCCGCCCGCGCCTGACGCGGCGCTGCGACGTCCTCTTCGCCCCCGGCGTGACGCCGGTGCGCGGCTTCGAGCCGTACGTCTCGATGTCGCAGAACATGCAGCCGTTCGACGGCCGCGAGCGCGCGCGTTATCCGTTCTCCTGGGCCGCGATTCGACTGTGGCTGCTGCGCTGGCTGCAGGCGCGGGCGTTCCGCAAGTCGGCCGCCGTCATTTTCCTGACCGACTTCGCGCGCGACTGGATCGGCACGAAGGCCGGCGTCCGCCCCGGACGCTCCTCGGTGATCGCGCACGGCGTCCCGGACGGATTCCGCCAGCCGCCCCGCCCCGCGCGGCCGCTCGCGTCGTACACCGAGGCCGATCCGTTCCGCATCGTCTACGTGTCGGACTTTTACGTCTACAAACACCACGGCACGATCGCGGAGGCGGTGTGCCGCCTGCGCGACGAGGGGCTGCCGGTGATGCTGGAGCTGATCGGCGCGCCGGTCGAGCCGGCCGTCGTGAGCCGCCTGCACGAGACGCTGGCGCGGCATCCGGCCGCGGCGCGGGCAGTGCGCATCATCGGTCCGATGCCGCAACACGAACTGCCGCGCGTCTACCGCGACGCGGGCGCGTTCGTCTTCGCCTCGACCTGCGAGAACCTCCCGCTGACTCTCATCGAGGCGATGGCCTCGGCCCTCCCCATCGCCGCCGCGGCCGAGCGTCCGATGACCGACATCCTCGGCGACGGCGCGGTCTACTTCGATGCCGAGGATGTGCAGTCGGCCACCGACGCGCTGCGCACGCTCGTCGTCGACGCGCAACTGCGCGAGCGTCTGGCGCGGGCGAATTACGAAGCGTCCGCCGCCTACTCGTGGCGCCGCTGCGCGGACGAGACGTTCGCGCTCCTCGCCTCGGTCGCGCGCGGGCGCGAGTCGGTCACCGATCTGCGGGAGCGTGCCGCGCGCCCGCCGCGATCGCGGCGGCAGGCGCGAGGATGACGCCGAGGTAGACCGTCTCGCGGAGGCGGAACAGCGTCCCGAAGTTCGTCACGGCGTACGCCAGCGGCACGCCGATCAGCAGCGTGAACGCGACGAGCATCCAGAAGAGCGGGTCGCGGCGCGCGGCGCGGAAATGCGTGCCGATGATGAAGAGCGAGAGGATCAGCGCCAGATCGAAGAGGAGCGTGTCGACGTCGGTGAGCCAGAGAAACCCGCGGCCGCCGCCAATGTGGAAGAGGCCGAACGATTCGCCGGCAGCGCGCGGCAACACCATCGCCGCGGCGCCGGTGAGGAAGTGGAGC
>DASUSL010000270.1:0-8567 GCA_036375135.1 Thermoanaerobaculia bacterium
GCCGGCTGCCCGAGCCGCTCCGCGAGCTCGCCGAACAGCTTCGCCGCGACGAAGATCGCGATCAGCGCGAGGAGGAACTGGGCGACGTCCACGGGCGCAGCATAGCGGAGCACGTCCGGACCGCGGCCGCGTCGCTGCCGCTCTCGAAACGTAGGACAGGCTTCAGCCTGTCCCGGGCAGGCTGAAGCCTGCCCTACGTTCGAGAGTGCGAGCTGCGCTCGCGCAGTCCGGACGCCAGGCGTAAGCTTTCCCGTATGCGTCGCTATTGGCTGGCCCTTGCACTTCTCACCGCCCTCGCCATTCCGGCGCGCGCCGCGAAGATCACCATCCACGCCTTCAACCCCTCCGGCCCCGAGGGGAACAGCGGGGTGAGATTCGTCGACGTCGTCTTCAACCAGACCGCGCCCGGCAACCTGACCGTCACCGGCAACTACCAGACCGTCGACGGCACGGCGCGCGTCGCGGACAACGACTACCTCCCCGCCGGCGGCACGTTCATCATCCCGCCGGGCGAGACCGAGAGTGAGCCGATCCGCATCGGCATCGTCGGCGACACGAAGTTCGAGGGCAACGAGACCTTCCAGCTCGTGATCAGCAACGTGCAGGGCAGCACGATCACCGAGCCCGGCCCGTACACCTTCACCATCCAGAACGACGACATCCCGCCGACGATCGCCGTCTCCTCCCCCACCGTCACCGAAGGCAACAGCGGCTTCACGCCCATCGCCTTCGTCCTCACCCTCGGCGCGCCGGCGGGCACGAACGTGCCCGTGACCTTCACCGTCAATCCCGGCACCGCCACCATCCCCGGCGACTACATCGCCGTGTCGACCGGCACCATCACCTTCGCGCCCGGCGAGACGCAGCGCAGCGTCGACCTGAACGTCGTCGGCGACACGCTCTTCGAAGACGACGAGACCTTCACGCTCACCGCCACCATCGCCGGCGGCACGAGCGCAACGGGCACGGCCACGATCCTCAACGACGACACGCGGCCCGCCGCGGCGGTGGGCATCGTCAGCGGCAACAACCAGTCCGCCCGCCTCGGGCAGCAACTCGCGCAGCCGCTGGTCGTGCGCGTCACCAACTCCGTCGGAGAGCCGGTCAGCGGCGTGACCGTCACCTGGAGCGTGACCGGCGGCGCCGCGCAGCTCAGCTCCACGACCAGCGTCACCGGCGCCGACGGCCGCGCCACGACGAACGTCACCGTGAACAGCGTCGGCCCGATCACCATCACGGCCAGCGTCGCCGGACTCGCCCCCGCCACCTTCACCATCAACGCCACGACCTCCTTCGAGTCGCGCGCGCAGGGCCCCGTGGCGGTTCCCGTGGCACGCGCGCTCGACACCATCTGCGCGCGCAACGAGCAGGAGCTCAGCGCCGTCTGCCGCGCGCTCTCGCTCCTCTCCGACTCCGAATTCTCGCCGTCGCTGGAGCGTCTCGCGCCGCAGCAGTCGGGCGCGCAGTCGCGCATCGCCAGCCAGGTCGTCTCCGCCGTCACGTCCGGCATCGCCGCGCGACTCTCCGCCGTGCGCGGCGGCGTGGAGCGCTTCTCCACACAGCAGCTCCAGATCGCCGTCAACGACCGCCCGCTCCCTCTCGCGTCGATCGCCGCCGCCTTCGCTCCGCAGGAAGCCACCGACGCCGGCGGCAGCGAAGAAGACCCGTACAGCGGCTGGTCCGCGTTCGTGGCGGGCAACCTCGGCACGGGCGAGCGCGACGCGCGCGACGGGCAGCTCGGCTTCGACCTCGAGTCGCAGGGACTGATGTTCGGCGTCGACCGTCTTCTCGGCTCGAACATCCTCGGCGCGTCGCTGCACGTGATGCAGCTCGACGCGGAGCTCGACAACGCGAACGGCTCCGTCGACACCAGCGGCTACTCGCTCTCGATCTACGGCAGCCGCGGCGGCCTCTTCGCCGGCAACGCGCCGAACACGCGCTTCGACGGACTGCACGTCGACGGCAGCATCACCTACGGCCGCAACACGTACGAGGCCGAGCGCGACCTCACCATCGCCGGCCTGACCGTGGCCAACGCCACGAGCGAGAACGACGCGAACGTCTTCGCCCTCGCCGCGGCCACCGGCTACGAGGCCCACGCCGGACGCACCGACTTCGACCTCACCCTCGGCGGCACCTGGTCGCGCGCCGACATCGACGAGCTCTCCGAACAAGGCACCGGCCCGCTGCTGCTCTTCGTGCAGGGACAGGACGTCGAGTCGCTGACCGCGAACCTCGGCCTGAACGTCCGCGCCGCGTTCCCGGTGCCGTTCGGCACGCTGCTGCCGTCGCTGCGCGGCGAGTACGTGCGCGAATTCAAGGACGACGCGCGCCTCGTCACCGCGCGCTTCCTCCGCGACCGCCTCGGCACGACCTTCACCGTGCCGCTCGACCGCCCCGACGCGAGCTACGGCCGCATCGGCGCGGGGCTGCAGGCGCTCTTCCCGTTCGGCTGGTCGGTCTCGGTCGAAGCGACGCAGGACGTCTCCCGCTCCGACTTGAATTTCCGCAACCTTCAGTTCAACGTGTACAAATCGTTCTGACCATGAGACACCAAACATGTGGGGCGGGCTTCAGCCCGCCAAAACGTAGGGCAGGCTTCAGCCTGCCCGAGAAATGTGGGGCGGGCTTCAGCCCGCCGAGGCGGACGGGCGGGCTGAAGCCCGCCCCACATTGGGCACTCCTGCTGCTCCTCGCGGCGTTGCCCGCGTTCGCGCAGCAATCCGCCGAAGACCTCCTGCTCGTCGACTGCCGCCTCCCGCCGAAGATGCGGCGCGTCGGCGGGCGCACGTACCCGATGGCGCAACCGCCGCGGCGCACGACCGCCGTCGACTGCCGCATCCGCGGCGGCGAGTACACGGTGTACGACCGCGCGAACTACCAGACGTCGCTCAAGCTCTGGCTGGCCGAGGCGGAGAAAGGGAACGCCGAGGCGCAGTACTACGTGGGGAAAATCTACGAAGGTGGATTGGGGACGCCGCCCGATTACGCCGCGGCGGCGAAGTGGTACGAGAAGGCGGCGGCGAAGGGACACAGCGCGTCGCAGTTCAGCCTCGGCACGCTGTACGAGCAGGGGCGCGGCGTGCCCGCGGACAAGACGAAGGCGTTCAATCTGTATCGCGGCGCGGCGGGCCTGACGGGCAACTACACGATCGTCGAAACGGCGCGCTATCAGGAGCTCGAGCGCGCGGCGGAGGAGCTCGCGCTGCGCGAGCAGGAAGTCGAGGAGCTGCAGCGCCAGCTCGACGACGCGAAGAAGCGCGACGCGTCGAAGATCCGCGAGCTGCAACTGAAGCTCGACGCGCAGCAGGCGAAGCTCGAGTCGCACAAGAAAGAGATCGTGCGGATTCAGGGTCTCGTGCGCGCGTACGCACCCGCCGGCGCCTCGAAGGCGCTGGCCGCGCCGAAAGGTGGCCTCGGCCGCTACTACGCCCTCGTCATCGGCAACTCGAAATACGACGCGCTGCCGCCGCTGCCCAACGCGGAGAACGACGCGAAGGCGATGGCCGGCATCCTGCGCGACGCGTACGGCTTCGAGGTCACGCTGCTGCTCAACGCGCGCGGCAAGCAGATCCTGACCACGCTGTACGAGCTCAGTCAGAACCTCGCCGAGAACGACAACCTGGTCGTCTTCTACGCCGGCCACGGACGCCGCGACCTGCGCAACCGCCGCGGGTGGTGGCTCCCCGTCGACGCATCGACGGACGCGAACGCGCGCACGAACTGGCTCCCCAATCAGGAAGTGAGCGACCGCCTGGCGCTGATCCCGTCGCGGCACATCCTCGTCCTGGCCGACGGCTCGTACGTCGGCGACATCACGCGCGGCACGCCGCAGCCCGACACCTCGTCGATGACGCCCGCGCAGTGGACGAAGTACGTCGAGGCCAGCAAGCGCAAACGCGCGCGGCTCGCGCTCGCGTCGGGCACGGACGGCGCGAGCTCGCGCTTCACGAATGCACTCATCGCCGTCCTGCAGAAGCAGAAAGGGGTCGTGCCGGCGTCGCGCATCCATCGCGAGGTGGTCAACACGTTGACCTCCGGCGACCGCGTCACCTCCGCCGTCCCGACGTTCGCGCCGCTGCAGTCGGCCTTCCACGACGGGGCCGACTTCCTCTTCGAGCGACGATGAGCGCGCTGCCGGAACTGGAGACGCGCTTCGACGTCCTGGCCAAGCTCGGCGAGGGCGGCATGGGCACGGTCTACAAAGTGCGCCACCGCGATCTCGACGAAGTGCAGATCGTGAAGACGCTGCAGGCGCACCTCAGCACCAACCCCGACCTGCGCGAGCGCTTCGTCAACGAGGCCCGCCGCGGCATGCGCCTCCGCCACCCGCACATCGCCGGCGTGCACGACTTCGCCGTCACCGCCGACGGCACCGGCTACATCGTCATGGAGTACGTCGACGGCGCGAACCTCAAGGACCTGCTGGCCGCAAAAGGGCCGCTGCCGCTGGAGCTGGTCGGCACCGTAGCGGTGCAGGCGCTCGACGCCCTCGCCTACCTGCACGGCGAGAAGTTCGTGCACCGCGACATCTCCCCCGACAACCTGATGCTGACCACGGGCGCGGACGGGAAGCCGTTCGTGAAGCTGATCGACCTCGGCATCGCCAAGTCGCTGGAGGCGGGACAGACACTCACCGCCACCGGGCAGTTCGTCGGCAAGGTGAGCTACGCGTCGCCGGAGCAGTTCGGCGGCCAGCTCGACGGCCGCAGCGACCTCTACTCCCTCGGCGTGGTCCTCTACAAGCTCCTCACGAACGCCGACCCGTTCACCGGAACAAACTACCGCGAGATCATCGCCGCACACCTCTTCAATCCGCCGCGCACCTTCGAGGAGACCGCGCCCGAACGCCCGATCCCCGAGGCTGTGAAAGAAGTCATCTACCGCGCGCTCGAAAAGGATCCGGACAAACGCTTCACGGATGCCGCGGAGTTCCGCGACGCGGTGATCGAGGCGTTCGACGTCCACGATCAGCGCCCGGTCAGCCTGAGCACGCGTCCCGCGCCGACGGCACCGGGCACGCCGCGGACGCTCGTCGACAAAACCGTGGCCGTCGCCGACGTCACCGAAATCGTCACCGCGCCTCCGCGTCGCCGGCTGTGGCCTTACGCACTCGGCGCGTCGCTCCTCCTCGCCGCACTCGGCATCTTCCTCTGGCAACGCACGCAAACCGTCGCCGACTACGGCAAGTTCTACGCGGTCGTCATCGGCGAGTCGCAGTACCGCCTCAAGGAATCACTGCCGACCGCCGTCAACGACGCACGCGCCGTCGCCCAGGTCCTGCAGCGCGACTACGGCTACGAAGTGGTGCGACTCGAGAACGCCAACGCGCAGCAGATCCTCGCCGCGATCCGCGCCACGGCCGGACGCATGACGCCGCAGGACAACCTCCTCATCTACTACGCCGGCCACGGAGAGCTGAAGAACGACAAAGGCTACTGGCTCCCGGTCGACGCCGACTTCGAGATGACGAACTGGATCTCGCCGGCCTGGATCAAGGACACGCTGCTCGACCACCCCGCGCAACGCACACTCATCATCGCCGACTCCTGCTACTCCGGCGCGCTGGCGCGCAACGTCGCCGCCGGCGGCGCGAAGGAAAAGAAATCGCGCCTGGTCATCAGCTCCGGCGGTACCGCCCCGGTCATCGACTCCGCCGACGGCCAGCACTCCCTCTTCACCCGCGCCCTCCTCGACGTCCTCGCCAACGCCGGCGACGCCGAAGACGTGCAGACCCTCTTCGCCAAAATCCGCGCACAAGTCAACGACGCCGCCCGCCGCGCCGGCCGCGAACAGAACCCGGAACTGGCCGTGCTCGCGGAAGTGGGTGACGAAGGCGGCACGTACTACTTCGTGCGGCACGAGGAGTGACCGGCGTGGAGACCTACCAGTTCGACGTCTTCATTTCGCACGCGAGCGAGGACAAGCCGCGCTTCGTCGAGCCGCTGATCACCGCGCTGCGCGACCGCGGGCTTCGGATCTGGTACGACGCGCACGAGATCCGTCTCGGCGACGACTTTCGGCGCAAGATGGACGAAGGGCTGTCGCAGTCCCGTTTCGGCGTCGTCGTTCTGAGTCCGCACTTTTTCAAGTACTGGCCGGAGGCGGAGCTGAGCGCTCTCTTCAACCAGGAACGGACCTTCGACCAGACGCGCATCCTGCCGATTCGATGCGATCAGGACCGCGCTACGTTGACTCGGCGATCCCCACTGCTCGCGGCGCGGGCGGATATCGGTTGGGAGGTGGGCGTGGCCACGATCGCGGATCGGATTCGGGACTGCGTTCACAACACGCCCGCCGGTACGCGCTCCGCGCGATCGCCGGTCTACAACCTCCCCTCGCGCCGGACCCGGAAGCTCTTCGGACGCGACACCGACCTGCAGCAACTCGATGCGCTCCTGAAGCCGGGCCACTCCGTGCAGGTCGCGGCGAGCATCGAGGGTCTGGCCGGCGTGGGCAAGACCGAGCTGGCCCTGCACATGGTCGCTCGACTGGCCGCGACGGATCGTTTCCCGGGCGGCATCTTCTGGTTCGACGCCGAGCAACCCGATCTCACCACGACTTGGGGTTCCATCATCGCGGACGCGCTCACGGTGGGCCCCGGAACCATTCAGGAGCGCGCGGCAAGCGCGGTGCGCATCGCATCGAACGGCGGTCCGATTCTCCTCGTTCTCGACAACGTGGAGAGCTGGACGCGGGCGAGCGAGCCGAAGCCGCTGCCCAGTGGACCGAACACGGCACTTCTCGTCACCACACGACACAAGTTCCTCGGCGGCCCGTCGTTCGAGCACCACACGCTCGAAATGCTGCCGGAAGACGCCGCGCGCGAGCTTCTCATTTCTGTGGCCGGTCGCGATCTCTCCCGCTCGCCCGGCCTCGACGATCTGCTGCGCCAGCTCGAAGGACACAGCCTGGCCATCGAGCTGGCCGGTGCATACCTCCGTGAGTTCCCCGCCGTCACGTCCGCGCAGTATCTGAAGCGCCTCGAGGCAGGCGCACCTGTTGAGGAGAAGGTGCAGGACCTGGTGCGCTACGAAGCGACGGTGAGCAGCGCACTCGATGTGTACTGGGCAAAACTCGACGACGCGGCGAGAGAGGCCCTGCTCGTCGCCGCCTGCTTTGCCCCTGAGGAGGCGAGCATCGCCCTGCTCGAGTCCTGCGGCATCGCCGACGACGCACTGCGACCGCTCCGCCGTTTTCATCTGATCTCCGGCGACGGGCAGCGTTGGCGCATGCATCGCCTCGTTCGCGAGTGGACGCGACACGTGGTATCCGCAGAAACTCTCGCGCATGCGAAGCGCAAATTTGTTGAAGGATGCGTCGAGTATTCGGCAAGCATTACGCCGGAGGAGGGGTTTCGCTTTTACCGGGCAGATGGAACGCACCTCGAGCATGGCGCACGAGAAGCCGTGGCGGTTCTCGGCCCCGACGATATACGGATCAGCCGTCTACAGCATGGCCTTGCAGCCGCACTAAAATCGATGGGCGAACTGCCGCGGGCGAAAGAGCTGCTCGAACGCGCACTGGCTTCGGATCTGAAGAACCTCGGCGAGGACGATCCTTCCGTAGCCACCGGAAGATCCAATCTTGCCATTGTCCTCACAGACTTGGGCGATCTACCGCGGGCCAAAGAACTACTCGAGCTCGCGTTGGCCTCGGATCTCAAGACCCGCGGCGCCGACCATGCGTCCGTGGCTCTCAGAAGATCGGCTCTAGGTCGTGTCCTCTACTCTCTCGGCGATGCACCGCGGGCCAAAGAACTGCTCGAGCTTGCACTTGCTTCCGACCTGAAAAACTTTGGCGAGGACCATCTGGCCGTGGCGACGAAAAGAACCATTCTTGCCCTCGTCGTCGGTGCTCTGGGGGACCGGCCGCAGGCCAGAAAGTTGATCGAACTCGCACTGGCGTCGAATCTCAAGAACCGGGGCGAGGACCACCAGTCCGTGGCTGTGGGACGCTTCAACCTCGCATCCCTTTTGCGGGATGGCGGAGATCTTGCGGGTGCCCGTTCGCTGTTGTCTCAGGCATTGGCGACGCAGGAGCGCTCTATCGGTGAAAACCACCCCTCTACCGCCTACGTGCGCGCGGCTCTCGCCGACGTGCTGAGCCTCATGGGCGAGACCGAGTCCGCGCGTGCAGAGGTCGAGCGCGCAGTGCTGGACGTGGCGAATCAACCCGCCGGATCGTTCGTGAAAGAACAGGTCGAGGGAATCGCAGCCCTGATCCTCGGCCGCGCTTAACTACCCCTTCACCGCGTACCCATCCCCATAAAACTTGCTGGTGATGCTGGTGTGGAACTCGATCGCTTTCACCGGCGGGTACTTCGGCTCTCCGGTGCAGGGCAGCACGTCCAGCACTTCCTCCTCCCACAGGTAGACCGCCATCGGGAACGACACGCGCGGGCGGCGGCGCTGGGAAGGGTCGCGCGGCTTGCTGACGCGGTGCGTGGTCGACGGGAAGAAGTCGTTGCTGATGCGCTGCATGTAGTCGCCGGTGTTGAGGACGATCGTGCCGCGCGGGGCGTTCACGCGCACCCATTTCATGTTGCGGCGATTGAGCAGCTGCAG
>DASUSL010000271.1:0-10857 GCA_036375135.1 Thermoanaerobaculia bacterium
AACGCCAGTCGGGATGCACGACCGGATAGCGGCGGTCGTCGGAGAGGAAGTTGTGCTGCAGGAAATCGGGACGCTCCACGAGCGCGACCCATTTCGCGGCGTTGGCGCGGTCGTGCTTCGTGACTTCGTCCAGCCCTTCCGGAACTTTGCTGGAGTGGCAGCGCGCGCAGTTTTCGGCGAACGCGCGGCGGCCCATGGCGAGTTGCGTGGCATCCTGGCTGAGATAGCGCTCGGGCAGCAGGAAGCCCTGCTGCGCGTCGAGGAACTTCGCCGCGTTCGGGATGCGTGCCGCGGTCTGCTGCCAGTCGAGGCAGCGCGCGTTCGCGTCGGCGATGACGAACGGCTTCTGATCGTGCGCGGTCCCGAGCAGCACATCCTCGGCCGCCATGCGCATCGCGCCGCACGTGCCGATATTCACGTAGACGCGCATCGCCGCGCCGAACGCGCCGATCGAGTCGGCGCCGTCCTTCAGGATGTGCGGGACGGCCGCGGTCGTGCCGTCGTTCCGCGTCTCGACGTGCTTCGGCCGCGACGACTCGAGGGCGAAGATCGGATTGATGGCGTTCGGGTTGTCGATGAAGTCGACGCTCAGGCGCGAGGTGTCGGACGTGCCGGCCTGCTGGCGCTCGTAGACGTGCCAGAGGAAATCCTTCGGCGTGAGGCCGGCCTGGAACATCTTCCCTTCGAGCAGGTACTGATTGCCGACCGCGCCGGCGAGGTGCTCCCACCGCGGATGCTCCGGATCGGCCGGCGGACGCACGGGATGGAAGGCGATGTGACAAGCGCCGCACGTCAGTCCCGCGAGGTACGGCGGCTCGTGCTTGCGCGGATCCTTGAAGTACGCGGCGGCGTTCCACCGCTTCGGATCGAACTTCGGATTGGGCGAGAGCCGGATGCCGACGATGCCCGACGCGTACGGATCGTTGCAGCGGTCGAGATACAGGCCGTACGCATCGGGCGACGTCGACTGCGTGCAGCCGGGATCGTTCATCACGCCGAGGTCGCGGAAGCGCGTGTTGCGCTTGCGCGAGTCGATGAAGCCGAGGAGCGTGAAGGCGACGGCCTGGCCGGTCTTCTCCTGGATGTGCGCCGTCTTCTGCTCGAGCGCGCGCCAGAAGTGCGCGCCGCCGCCCGTGTCCGGCTGTCCGTTGAACGACGCCGGATCGCCGCCCTGCCAGAAGTACCACGTGCACAGTCCGTCGACGAGCTCCGGCGAGAGGCCGGCCAGGTACGCGGGCGGCAGCTCTCCCGGAATCCCGCCCGGCAGATCGCCGCAGGTCTTCGCGTAACCCTCGAAGCGCGCGGCCGGCGGCGGGTAGACCACGGGCTCGGACGGGCGGCATGCCGTCGTGAGCAACAGCGACACCGCCATCGCGCGGAGCACTCTTTCGGACCACCTCACCGCAGCCGTCATCGACGTTTTTTCGCTTGGACCTGTCGAGGAGGGGCACGGGGCAGGGGTTTCCCTACCCACGCGGTTCGATTCCTCCGAAATTTTCTGCTCCTCCCGACATCCCCTTCGAAGGAGGAGGTCATGAGACGCTTTCTGTTGCCCCTCGTGCTGTCCGCATCGCTCCCCGCTCTCGCGCAGACCGGCGAGGAGAGTTGCCGCAAGAACCTCGGCGTGACCTGGGCCGACGTCCAGAACTGCATGTCGTATCTCGCCGTGGCCTATCCGGATCAGTTCAAAGGCGCCGTCTTCGGCTATCTGCCGGCGGGGCAGGCGCAGCCGCTGCTCGGCGCGGCGGGCGAATGCAAGCCCGGGGTTCCGTGCGCGAACGACACCATCGTCTGGACGGGATCGGTGACCAAGCCGTTCACGCACGCCTCCGCCCTGATCGCCATGGAGCGCAGTGACCTCTCGATGGACACGCGTCTGGTCGACCTGCCGAACGTGCGGCCGTCATGGATCGACGGCGATCCTCACGCCGCGCCGGGAGGCCCCAAGGAAGCGATCACCCTGGGGCAGATCCTCTCGATGAGCGCCGGCCTCGGCGAGCGCACCGTCGCGGCGCTCGGCGCCACCGGCTTCTTTTCGCTCATCGCGCCTTCGTCCGCGTCCTGCTTCCAGCAGGCCACCGGCCAGAGCGATCCGCGCCTGCAGTTCACCGGCGAGCCGGGACTCTTCAACGAGTGCATGTGGGTGCCGTCGGATCCAGGCAACGGCGCATCGCCGAAGATCTGGAAGCCGGGACGGAACGTGCCGCTCTTCCAGGCCGGCTTCTACACGATGCGCTATCCGCAGCTGTACCCGGCCATCGGCCCGAATCGCTATCCGCTGAAGTACTCCAACGTCAGCACGATCATCGCCGGCTGGCTGACCGAGGCGCGGACCGGGCAGACGCTGAACACGTTCGCCGACGCGAACATCTTCACGCCGCTCGGCATGACCGACACGTTCTACAACCCGCACACGTTCACCACGCCGCCGCTGGACAAGCTGAATGAAGGGATCACGGCGGCGCAGATCGCGCGCATCGCGCACATGGCCAACAAGGCCAACGGCGTGCGCGACATGAACGTCCCGCCGATCGGTGTCGTTCCGTGCAACGGTTCCTACTGGTGCGACGTGCGCAACTGGGAGTTTCTCTGGCCGGAGGGCGGCCTCTACTCCACGCCGCGCGACCTGCTCGTGTTCCTCCGCGCCATCCGCGACAACACGCTGCCGGCCTTCACGCCGTTCGTGCGCGGGCAGTTGTTCGCCGACCAGCTCGATCTCGCGCAGGCGGAGCATCAGAGCCGCACCGCCGCCTTCGCCCTGGCGCGCAACGGCATGGCCGGCTACGTCGAAGGACAGACCGAGGGGACGCTCCTGCACGGCGGCTTCCCCGGCGCGTACATGGTGTACGACCCGACGCGACGCATCGCGTGGGCCTTCGCCACGCAGCGCGTGATGCGCCAGAAGGGGGAGCCGCCGCCGACCGGCGGCGAGGCGACATGGCACTTCCAGCCGAACGGTGAGGTGTTCGCCGAGGCGCGGCTTTTCAGCTCGCTGGTGAACGCGCTCGCCGAGAATCAGAAGGGGGAGCAGGTCAACTTCTACTTCGACGCCGCGCGCGCCGGCAAACGGCCGAACGAGTACCTGCTCCGCTATCAGACGCGTCTCTCCGCGAACGATCAGTGGACCGACGGGAACACCGCGTGCCGCAACGTCGGCGGTGCATGCGAGCACCAGAAGAAGGTCGACTACTACACGTGCGCCGCGAACAGCGCGGCGCGTGCGTGGTACGACCTCGGGCCCAACCAGCGCCCGCTGACCGTGACCAGCACTGCCTGTCCGTGGAAAGGCACCGGCAGCCGGACCGAGATGGCGGGCACGGAGGAATTCGGCGGACCGTTCCGACTGACGCTCGACGGCAACTCGTCCGCGCGCATCGTGTCGAATACGTACTCGGGGCAGTACACGATCTCGCTGTGGGTGCGGCCGCACGCGACCGCGAACGCGAGCATCATCTCGCGCAGCGGCGAGCGGGTGACGTATCAGGTCGGCATTCAGAACGGCCAGTGGCTGCACAGCAGCTGGGACACGTCGGGCGTGAAGCGCACCGTCGTGGGCGGCACGGTGAGCCTGAACCAGTGGCATCACGTGGTGGCGAAGGCGACGCGCTGGGGGACGATGTCGCTGTACGTGAACGGCGTGCAGGTCGGCGGCACGTCGCCGATCGGCGACTTCCTCCCGCTGGCCAGTCACGAGTATCGGGTCGGTCTCCCCGCGAACAACCTCGGCAGCTCGCCGTTCCGCGGCGACCTCGGCGTGATCGCGGTCTATGCCCAGGAGCACACGCCCGCGGACATCCAGCGCAACTGCAACGGCCTGAAGTACCGCTTCCCCGGTGCCACGTGCGGCTGACCGAACGGGCCTTCGAGCGATCGAAGGCCCGTTCGCTTTTTCAGGCTTTTGCGCCGCAGCGCGGTGCGGAGCGATCGAGTTTCTGCAGGCGGCGGTGCAGCGACTCGCTGCGCATTTCGACCGGACGGCGCGTGGTGAAGTAGTTCTGCGGCGACTTCGTATTGCGCGGCGCGGCCTTCACCACCAGCCACGGATCGCACGGGTCGGCGAAATCGGGAACGGTGCACGGCTCATTGAGATAGCTGCAACCGCGGTCGGCATAGCCGTCGTTCGACTCCCCGCACAACCCCTGCCACGGCCGCGGCTGACCGCCGGTGTAGCACTTCAGGCACTGCGCCTCGGCGGCCACTCCCACCAGCATCACGACGGCCAGCATCAGCATCCAGCGAATCGATTTCATGACTGCCTCCTTATGGCAGGCATTATGTCACCGCTCACGAAGCAGCAGTGGAGGACAGGCAGGATTGCCTGTCTTCCAGCGCGGTAAGCTTTGCCGCGCACGAATGGGCATCCCCACCAGCGTCACGAACCGCATCCGCAACGTGCTCGACGAGCGGTTGCCGCGCCGCCTGCGCGACGCGCGCTGGTTCATGGCGCCGCTCTTCTTCATCTGGTGCAAGGGAAAGCACGTGCGGGAGTGGATGGACTTCAAGGAGCTCGCGCCGCGGATGACGGTCACCGAGCTGCGCGATCTCTATCGCGGCGTCGACTCCTTCGCCAGCGGGCGCCTCACCGACACGAACCCGGAGGCGCTGGCGTACGTGCTGTCGAAGATCGACGCGCGCGCGGGGACGCTGATCGACGTCGGCTGCGGCGGCGGCTACTTTCTGCGGCGCCTGCAGGAGGCGCGGCGCTTCGACGAGCTGCGCCTCTTCGCCTGCGATCTCATGGAGCGCGCGAACGAGGGACGGGCGCGGCGCATCGTCGGCGATCACGAGGTGCTGCCGTTCCGCGACGGCGCGTTCGACGTCGTCACGTGCATGCACACGCTCGAGCACGCGCGAAAGCTCGATCTCGCCATCGCCGAGCTGCGGCGCATCTGCCGCAGACAACTCATCCTGGTCGTGCCGCGGCAGCAGTACCTGAAATACACGATGGACATGCACCTGCAGTTCTTTCCCACGCCGGGCGCGTTCGCGGAAGCCCTCGGCGTGCCCGAGACGGAGATCCGCCGCTTCGGCGATGATCTGGTCTACATCTCATGATCTCGGTCGTCATCCCCATCCTGAACGAGGCGCGCATCGCCGACTTCGTCGCCGCGGTGAAGGTCGCGCTGCGCGGGCGTCCGCACGAGATCCTGCTCGTGAACGACGGCGCACCCGTGAGCGTGGAGGGGACGCGCGAAGTGACGGGAGCGCGGCGGGGCAAAGGCGCGGCGGTGCGGCAGGGAGTGCTGGCGTCGCAGGGTGACGTCGTGATCGTCGTCGACGCGGACCTGGCCGCGCTGCTGCCGCAGCTTCCGCGCTTCATCGACCTCATCGCGCGCGAGCGCTACGACGTCGTCATCGCCGAGCGCGAGCACGAGGTGAAGGAGCGCACGCTGCTGCGCTACGCGCTCTCGTACGGCCTGCTGCTGGCGCAGCGGCTCTTCATCTTCCAGTCGCTGCGCTTCCGCGATACGCAGTGCGGCTTCAAGGCCTTCCGCGGCGACGCGGCGCGCGCGATCGCGAAGAGACAGGGCATCGAGGGCGGCATGTACGACATCGAGTATCTCTACGCCGCCGCGCGCAACAAGCTGCGCATCGCACAGGTGCCGGTGGGACGCGTCGCGGAAGAGCGTCCGTCCCGCATCAGGCTGCTCGATTGCCTGCGCCGCGATCCCCCCGCGCTGCTGAAAGTGAAGTGGCGCGGGCTCACGGGAAAGTACCGGCTGTGAGGGGCGGGCTGAAGCCGCGCCCTACATGAAAAACCCGCTTCCCTGGCCTAGAGAAGCGGGGCATCGCGCACGAGCGCGGCGGCTGGGTCGCTGCAAGTTCAGGCTCATGGCAGCGACACCGTCAATGTACGTCCGCGGCGCGCGCGCGTCAGCCGATTTTTTCGGAAAGCTCGGCCATTCGGGTCATTTCACTTTGGTGCCGGCGGGGACCGCGGGGTCGACGCTGAGGAGGCTCGGCTCGCCGTCGATCGACGCCGCCAGCACCATGCCGTTCGACTCGATCCCCATCAGCTTCGCCGGCTGCAGGTTGGCCACGACGACCACTTTCCGTCCGACGAGCTCCTCGGGCTGGTACTTCGTCCCGATGCCCGCGACGATGGTGCGCTCCTCGTCGCCGGTGAAGACGCGCATCTGGATCAGCTTCTTCGATTTCGGCACGCGCTCGGCGGCGCGGATCTCGGCCACGCGCAGGTCGACTTCCATGAACTGGTCGATGGAGATCTTCGCCTGTCCGGGCGCGACCGCCTGTGTGGTCTCGATGGGTGGTGCTTCCTGCGGCTGCTGCTGTTGTTCGTCCACTTTGTTGTCTCCGATGTATTGCTGCACGTCGACGCGCGGGAAGATGGGATCGGCCACGCGCAGCGGCCTGTCCGCGGCGAGTCCGCCCCATTCGAGGTCGGCGCGGCGGATGCGATCCGGATCGCTGCCGAGCCGCGTCAGCGCCTCGCGCGTGGAGCCGGGGAGGAACGGCGCCATCATCACCCAGACGATGCGCAGCGCCTCCAGCACGTCCCACAGAATGCGCGACAGCGCGCCGTCGGCGCCGCTTTCCTTGTAGCGCCGCCACGGCTCGCGCGTGACGATGTAGCTGTTGATCTCGTTGAGCAGCTCCCACGCGCTTTCGAGGGCGCGCTGGAACGCGAGATCGTCCATGTGCTTGAGATACGCCGGCACGACCGTGCTGGCCTTGTCGCGCAGGATGTTGACGAAGCAGCGCTCCGGCGGCGTCTTCCCGCCGAAGTAGCTGTCCGACATCTTGATCGCGCGCGACAGCGTGTTGCCGAGGTCGTTCGCCAGGTCGGCGTTGTAGCGCGTGAGCAGCGATTGATCCGAGTAGTCCTGGTCCTGGCCGAAGACCATCTCGCGCATGACGTAGTAGCGCAGCGCGTCGGGTCCGAAGTCGTCGATGATGTTGTACGGGCGCACCACGTTGCCGAGCGACTTGGAGATCTTCTGCTGGTCGCGCAGCCAGAAGCCGTGGCCGACGATGCGCTTCGGCAGCTCGACGCCCGCGGCCATCAGGAACGCAGGCCAGTAGACGGCGTGGAAGCGGACGATGTCCTTGCCGATGATGTGCATGTCGGCGGGCCAGTAGCGCTGGAAGAGCGCATCGTCCGCGCTGCCGAAGCCGAGGGCGGAGATGTAGTTCGTCAGCGCATCCATCCAGACGTAGATCACGTGGTCCGGATTGCCGGGGAAGGGGATGCCCCACTTCACGCTGCTGCGCGAGATGGAGAGGTCCTTCAGGCCCTGCTCGACGAAGGTGCGCACCTCGTTCATCCGCGTCTCGGGCCAGATGAAGCGGGGGTTGGCGCTGTAGTGGCGCAGCAGCAGCGGGGCGTAGCGCGAGAGACGGAAGAAGTAGTTCCGCTCGGTGGTCTGCTCGACTTTGTGGCCGTCCTGATCGACGCCGTCCTTGACCTGGTTGTCGGGGATGAAGGTCTCTTCGCTCTGGCAGTACCAGCCGGTGTGCTCGCCGAGATAGATGTCGTCGGGGCTGCGCTCCTGGATGCGCTTGATGAGCTCGAGCACGCCGATGCGATGGCGCGACTCGGTGGTGCGAATGAAGTCGTCGTACTCGACGCCGAGGCGCTTGTCGACGTCGTGATGCGTGCGCACGACGCGGTCGGCGAGCTCGATCGGCGGAATCCCTTCCTTCGCCGCCGCGCGCTCGATCTTCTGACCGTGCTCGTCCGTGCCGGTGAGGAAGCGGACGTCGTCCCCCATGCGGCGGCGATGGCGCGCGATCACGTCGGCGACGATGTTCTCGTACATGTGCCCGATGTGGGGATCGTCGTTGACGTAGTGGATGGCTGTGGTGAGGAAGTACTTCGGCATAGGAAAGGGAGCGGATTGTAGCGCAGAGCATCGACCTTTCCGATTCGTGACAATAACCCCCGCGCGGCTCCGTACGATGGACCGGTGCGGCGTTGGCTCCTCGAAGTCGGGCGGCTGTGCGGCACTGCGCTCGGTATCTGCGCGGTATGGCTTTGCACCGGGTTCTTTTTCGCGTCGCAGAACCACACGCTCGCGCTGGCGCGCCGTCAGCCGGACAGCTTCGGCGACCGCATGTACGGCATGGCCGTGTCGGTGCTGGCCTGGGCGTTCTTCACTCCGCTGATCTTCTTCGTCGCCGAACGGCTGCCGCTGCGCAGGCCGCACCTGCTGCGGCGCGCGGCGTACCTCCTCCTCTTCGCCGTCGCGGTGGGCGCGCTGCGGGCGATGCTCGACGGCTGGCTGCGGGAGCTGTTCAAAGGGGTGCCGCTCACGTTCCTCGATCTGCAGCCTTCGGTGGTGGCGCTCTTTCACACGCATCTGCTATTCGTCTTCCTGCTGATCGGGATCGCCCACTACCGGTGCATGCAGCGCGAGGAGAAAGCGCGCCGCGAGGCCGAGGCGCGGATGGAGAGCGAGCTGGCCGCGGCGCGGCTGCGCCAGCTCAGCGCCGACCTCCAGCCGCACTTTCTGTTCAACGCGCTGCACGGCGTCGCGGCGCTGCTGCATCGCGACGCCGCGGCGGCGGAAGAGATGCTCCGGAAATTGCGGCAGCTCCTGAGCGCCTCGGTCGAAAGCGGCGCCGCGCGCGAGGTGCCGCTTTCGCGGGAGCTGGAGATGGTGGAGCGCTACTTCGACATCCAGAAGATGCGCTTCGGCGACAAGCTCTCCACCGCCATCGAGCTCGAGGACGCGCGGCTCGAGGATGCGGCGGTGCCGCCGCTGCTGCTGCAGCCGCTGGTGGAGAACTCGATCATCCACGGCATCAAGAAACGGCGCGACGGCGGCAGCGTCACCGTGGCCGTCGACGCGGACGGGGAGTGGCTGCGCCTGCAGGTGCGCGACAGCGGCCCCGGTTGCGATCCGGCCACCATCTTCGACCGCGGCCACATCGGCGTGCCGAACGCGCGGGCGCGGCTCGTCTCGATGTACGGCGACCGTCAGTCGTTCGTGTACGCGCATCGCGCGGGTGAGTTCGTCGCAGAGGTCCGGATTCCTTTGAGACTGGTGGAGGTGGAATCGTGACTCGCAGTTTCTGGTCGCTGTTGCGTCTGGCGTTGCTGATCGTCGTGCTCTGGCTGGCGTACGGCCTCTACAACGCCAGCGAGTTCCATCGCCGTTTCGAGTCCGGCCCGTACGAGCTCTGGCTGGGGGTGCTCGGCTATCAGCTCTGGACCAGTCTGGTCTGGGCCACGTTCACGCCGCTGATCATCGGCATCGCGGAGCGCCTGCCGCTGCGGAAGCCGAATGCTCTCCGCAACGCGCTGCTGCTGATGGCCATCGCCCCGATCTTCTCGGTCATCCGCGCGGCGATCGGCGCCGGCATCATGGAGCTGACCGAGAAGGGGCGAGTGACGGCCGACTTCATCGTGCTCTGCATCAACATCCGCTTCCACCGCAACATCTTCGTGTTCCTGACAGTGGCCGGGATCGTCAACCTGATCCTGCTTTATCGCGCCGTGGCCGAGCGCGAACGGAACGCGCTGGCGATGCGCACCGCGCTCGCCAACGCGGAGACGGAGCGGCTCCGCACCGCGCTGCAGCCGCGGCTCATGTTCGCCACGCTCGACGCCATCGGGGCCACCGTGACGGCGAGCCCCGGCACCGCCGACCGCATGCTGGTCAGCCTCGGCGGCCTGCTGCGCATGAAGTCGGAGCTCGGCCGCCTGGAGGACGTTGCGCTGGCGGAGGAGCTGGACGTCGTCGACCGCTACCTCGAGATCGAGAAGACGCGCACGCAGGGCACCTTCACCAGCCGCATCGACGTCGACGAGCGCCTCCTCGGCGCGCGCGTGCCGCCGCTGCTGCTGCAGGGCCTCGTCGAGGCTTCGCTGCTCGGCGGGGACGATGGTCCGTCGCATCTCGAGATCCACGGACGCGCGGAAGGGGCGATGCTCAGGCTGGAGTTCGTCGACGACCGGCACGAACGGGTTCCGTCGTTCCCCGGCCTCGTGGAGACGAAGTCGCGCGTGCAGCAGCTCTTCGGATCGCGCGGCTCCGTCGAGTGGCGCCGCGAGCGAGCCTCCGTCGTGACGACCATCGCCATTCCGCTGCGACTGATGGAGGCGACCGCATGACCATGCGCGCACTGATCGTCGACGACGAGCCGCTGGCCCGCACGCGCCTGCGCACGCTGCTCGCCGCCAACCGCAACGACGTGGCCGTGATCGGGGAGGCGGAGAACGCGCGCGCGGCCGCGGAGCTCATCGAGCATCTCCGTCCCGACCTGCTCTTTCTCGACATTCAGATGCCGGAGGAAAACGGCCTGGAGCTGCTGCGCGAGATGGAGCCGGCGCGGCGGCCGGCGATCATCTTCACGACCGCGCATCCGGAGTACGCGCTCGACGCCTTCGAGCTGAGCGCCGCGGACTACGTCGTCAAGCCGTTCGACCAGGAGCGCGTGGCCCGCGCCACCGAGCGCGCACGGCGATTCATCGCCGGCGGACGCGCGGCCGGCCGCCCGAGGGGCACGCTGCGGCGCGAGCGTTTCGCGGTGCGCGTGCGCGACGAGATCGTGTTCGTGAAGGCCTCGGACATCGACTGGATCAACGCGGAGGGGAACTACGTCCGCCTGCACTGCGGCTCGCGCTCGTACCTGCTGCGCGAGTCGATGCAGAGCGTGGGCGAGGCGCTGGAGGCGGCGAGCTTCATCCGCGTGCACCGCTCGGCGATCGTGAATCTCGACCGCGTGCGCAAGCTGGTGACGACCGCGGACAACACTCCGGCCATCGTGCTGTCGACCGGCGTGAGCATCCCGCTCGGTCCGTCGTACCGCAGCAGACTCGAAGAGGTGCTGGGACAGAAGCTGTAGCAAAAGAAAGTGGACCGCCGGCGTCCCGCCGGCTGTCTGTGGCGC
>DASUSL010000272.1:0-21931 GCA_036375135.1 Thermoanaerobaculia bacterium
AATCGGTTTCGGCCTCACAACGCCATGTCACGACCTGCGGAGCGTCACGCTCAGATCCTCGACGAAATCATCAGCCCCTTCGATCTCAGCCATGACTTCGGGCGGAAGCGCGCCTACGAGGCTGCGATCGACTACGCGCGCCAGAATCTGATCGACGATCCGCACTGCAACGACTTCCTGTCGGCGGCCGCCACGCGCCTCGGCTTTGCCGCGGTCACGTTCGACACGCTCGAAAGCCGGGTCAAGCTGCCGAAGAACGCCTGGCTCGACGTCTGGATCTCGGACGAAGACGACGAAGTTGCGCTGACCGGGACGCGTGAGGGCATCCAGTACCTCATCGACCTCCTCACGCAGCTGCGTGAGTCCTCCGATCCGGAACAGCACATTCACCTCGATCGCGGCCTCCTGCCGATGACCGAAAACTCGGCGAATCTCGTCCTCTTCAAGGAAGAGGAAACGTGGTTCACCGGGACTTCGACCGAGGGAGTGCAGGAGTTTCCGCAGAGGGAGATCGATCCGAAGGCGATCTACGCGATTCAGTTCATCCACTATCCGCCGGACGACCTCCCGATCAGCGCGCATCGTCTCTACCGCGTGCTGAAGGTGGAGGAGGAGACCGGCGAGCCGGCCAGCGTGAAGGAGTTCGGCGAGGGGACGGAGAACCGCTACTACCGGTTCCAGTTCATCGCCGACAACGACGAGCGCTTCACGTACACGTTCCACCTCGACGATCCGGCGGTGAACTACTTCACGCACCGCGAGATCCTGTCGCTGGCGATGAAGGCCGTCTGATGCGGCGCGGTCTCCGGCTCGCCTGCTTCCTCGGCGTGCTGGTGGCCGCGCTCTCCGCGTCCGCCGAGGACACGTTCTTCCCGATCTACAAACGCTATCTCGCCGCCATCGCGGCGGACGACCTGGCGAAGGCGAAGTCGTTCCTCACCGCCGGCAAGGCGAAGGAGACGAAGAAGGTCGCCGACCTCGACGTCATCTCGCCGAAGAAGGACCTCCGCCTGCACGAGGAGATCGTCGACGGCAATGACGCGACGCTGATCGTCACGGCCGACGTCGAGGGCAATCTCTCCACCGGCCGCATTCAGTTCGCCCGCGAGAGCGGTGCGTGGAAGATCCTCAGCGAGCTGTGGGAGCTCGGCTCCGGCCCGGAGGAATCAGCGGCGAATGAAGTCATCCAGCCGAAGACCGACGAGCAGCGCGCGGCACTGCGCAAGCTGCGCGAGCACGGCTATCCGCAGCCGACCGCCGACTTCCTGGTGATGACCGCCGGCTCGGGCGAGCTCGAAGTGGTGAAGCTCTTCCTCGCCGCCGGCTACTCGCCGGACACCAAGGCGAACGGCACTCCGGCGATCGTCAGCGCGGCGTCGTCCGGTCACGGCGACGTCGTGCTGTACTTGATCCAGGCGGGCGCCGACGTGAACGCCGTCGACGACGTGAACACGACCGCCCTGATGCGCATCGCCGACAAGTGCGACGCCACGCCGGTCGTGAAGGCGCTGCTGAAGGCGGGCGCGCGGACGGACGTCAAGTCCGCCGGCGGCACCACGGCGGCGCAGCTCGCGGGCTACTCGAACTGCGAGGCGAACGTGGCCGCGATCGACGCGGCGCGGTGATCACGCGCGCTGCCCGAAGGCAGCGCGCGCACGAGTCAAAACCTTACTGGCAGCTCGTCTTCACGGCCTGCGTCGGCGTGTAGCCGATGTTCGTGAATGCGTCCTTGACCGCCTGCTGCTCCGCGGTCGGAACGTACACGGGGCTGGCGTTGCACATCTTGTTCAACTGGTAGGCGGCCTCCATCGCGTGGTTGCCGACCACGCGCGAAGGGTTCGGCGTGGCGGGATACGGAGCATCCTCCCAGTAGGCGTTCGCGGGCACGCGCGCGATCGTGTCCCACAGGATCTTGCGCGCCTTCGTGAAGCCGAGGGCGGTGACGTTCGGCGCGGAGGTGCAGAAGCCCGGAGCGCTCGTGCGGTAGCAGAGCGGGTTCTTCCCACCCTCGGTGAGGAGCTTGAGCACGACCACGAGCATGTTGCCGTGATCGTGCGGACCGTACGGCGTCAGCGGCACGTCCGGATCATTCTTGTGCAGCCGGTCCTTGATCGCGCTGCCGAACGTGCCGGCCTGGTTGGGGTAGTAGTGGCCCGAGGGGCCGTCGTCCTTCGCGCCGCGTGCGTAGCCGAGGATCGTGTTCGTCGGGGCGTTGGTGTACCCGGCGACGTCCTCGTGGATCGTCCAGTCGCCGGACTTCTCGAGGGGCACCGCCTGCTCGTCGGCATCGCCGGCCTGCATCGTGTAGCCGGACGGCAGGGAGTGGCGCAGCCGCTCGACGATGTTGGCGATCACGTCCGCGAATCCCTCGTCGAGCTGCTGCGCGATCAGCGTGGCGGGATCTGCCGTGTCTCCATCGACGGGAAACTCCGCGCGCGTGTAGGTCACGCCGTGTCCCCACTCATGGGCGATGACGTCGAGCGCCGCGGCCATGCTCCAGCGGTTGTTGGGCGTGCCGATGGCCACCGCCGCTCCGGGCGGCAGGTTGGGGTGACTGGTCGAGTCGTGACCGTCGGGCGTGACGAACCGCGCCTGGTTCTGCGCGGCATAGGTCGACTGGACGATGGCGGTCGCGTTCGAGGACTGGCCGTCCCAACTGCTCCACCCCATGGTCGAAAAGGCCTGCATGGTCTGGTTCGTGTGATGAAGCGCGTCGCCGGCCGCGCGGCCCTTGAACGGCGTCGTGTCGTCGTAGGTCGGTGTGCCGCCGGAGCTGTTGATGGCCACGAGCGAATACGACCGGTTGCTGCTCGACGAAACGCACTGCCACGACGAGCTGGCATCGACTTCCTGGTGCACGGCCAGGAGCGGACCGATCCCCCAGAAGGCCTCGTGCGTGTAGCCGCCGCGGCCACCGCTGCCGACCGGCGTGGCGCCGAGCGCGCGCGTGCCGCTGGCACGCACCGGAATGCCGACCGCGCTGACGTGGGTCATCGAGTCGGGGTAGCAGTTGGCGTTGCGCGCGCCGCTGCCGATGCCGAGCACCTGCCCCGACTGCGCGTCGACATACACGGTCCGGTCGTCGCTTCCGCTGATGTGCCGCGTGCGCCAGACGTAGCGCAGATCGCCGCCGGGCGCCTGCCGAATCTGCAGCTTGCCGTCACGCGGAGTATCCGCGGCCGCGCCCGCGCGGGCGAAGCTCGTCAGTGCACGCCGCGCCGTCGCCGCGGCGGCGGGTCCGTCGATCTGCGGCGTGTTGGTGATCATCACGTTGCGATACTGCGTGCCGGCCACTGAGGTCAGCCGGCCGTCGGCGTCGTAGTGAAAGCCCATGTCGGAGCCGACGAGCTCCACCTCGACGCCGTCGTCGACGACGTGCTGACGGTAGAAGACATGTTTGCCGCCTCGCTCGTCGGCCGAGCTGCGCTGCTCGCGCCAGACGACGCCGCGGCCGTGCGCGTCGACTGCGGCCGTCGAGACGCGACCGTCCGGCAGGGTGATGCCGCTGCCGGCCAGTTCCTCGACCGCGCGGTCGGCTGCATTTTCATGGAGAAACAAGGACGACGTGTCGGTGGCCGAGGCCGCGCCGGCAATGCAGAGCACGGCCAGGAGGGGCGTCGTCACACGTCGACACCAGACGAAGAACTTCTTGCGATTTTTCAAGGGAAAGGGTCTCCAGGTAGGGGGATTGAGGTACGGCCCCAGAGTGCTCCCTCGACAGTGATTCGGCTAGAGACATTATCTGCAGCGAACTGATCACGGCTGCGGAGCCGGCGACGTGTAGATCCCCGACGCGTACCCCGCCACCACCCCGAGCAGAAGAGAGAGGATCCGTTTCAATCCTGTACCTCCGCGCCTGTTGATACACTCGCGCGCGAATGATTCGCAACATCTCGATCCTCGGCACCGGCACCATGGGTCGCGGCATCGCCTACCTCTCCGCGGTGGCCGGCTACGACACGGTGATGTACGACGCCGACACGAACGCGCTGGAGACCGCGCGCGCCGCCATCGAGTCGATCCTGCGCAAGGGCGTGGAGAAGGGGAAGGTCACCAGCGAAGCGGCGGCCGAGGCCTTGCAGCGCCTGCAGCTCATCCCCGACCTCGAGCCGGCGGTGAGTGGCGCGGACCTGATCATCGAGGCGGTGCCGGAGAGCTTCGACCTCAAGAAAGACCTCTTTGCGCAGGCGGACCTCTTCTGCAGCGAGGCGACGATCCTCGCCTCGAACACCTCCTCCATCTCCATCACGGAGCTCGCCGGCAACGTCGAGCGCCGCGAGCAGTTCGTCGGGATGCACTTCTTCAACCCGCCGCACCTGATGAAGCTGATCGAGATCGTGCGCGGCGACCGCACCTCCAACGCCACCGTCGAAATCGTCCGCGAAGTCGCGGAGAAGATGGGGAAGACGGCGATCGTCGTCCGCGACTCTCCCGGCTTCGCCACCTCGCGCCTCGGCGTGGCCATCGGGCTCGAAGCGATCCGCATGCTCGAGGAAGGCGTCGCCTCGGCCGAGGACATCGACCGCGCCATGGAGCTCGGCTACAACCATCCCATGGGACCGCTGCGCCTGACGGATCTCGTCGGCCTCGACGTGCGCCTCGGCATCGCGGAGTATCTCGCCTCGACCCTCGGCCCGCGCTTCGAGCCGCCGCAGCTCCTGCGCGACCTCGTCGCCCAGGGGAAGCTCGGACGCAAGTCGGGCGAAGGCTTCTACCGCTGGCCTGCTGAATGAGCGAGGCGTACGGAGCGTTCGCGTACGCCTATGACAAGGCGCTCGGCCGGAGGTTCTTCAAGGCCGCGCGCCTGCTCCTCGACCAGTTGCTGGAGAGCTATCCGACGAAGGAGCGCACGCATCTCGACGTCGCCTGCGGCACCGGTTCCGCCGTGCAGTACTTCCGGCGCAAGGGATGGCAGTCCGTCGGCGTGGATGGATCGCTGGAGATGCTGCAGCTCGCCGGCGGCGGCGTGGCGGGCGACATGCGGCAGCTTCCCTTCCGCAAGACGTTCGCGCGCGTGACGTGCCTCTACGACAGTCTCAATCACCTGCTGGAGCCGGACGACCTCACCGCCGCGTTCCGCGCCATCCGCGGCGTGATGCACGACGAATCGCTCTTCTTCTTCGACATGAACCATCCCGAGATCTATCCGGAGATCTGGGGCATCGCCGATCCGTACGTCTCCAGCGGGAAGGATTACCACCTCGAGCTGGCCACGACGTACCGCCAGCGCGAGCGCCTCGGCCGCGCGGTGGTGACGGGCTGGGCGCGCATCGACGGGCGGCGCGTGCTGATCCGCGAGCAGCATCTCCAGCGCGCCTACAGCGAGCGGGAGATCACGAAGGCGCTGGCGGAGGCGGGACTGGAACCGGTCGAGGTCTTCCACTTCGACCCGTACGGGGAAGCGGAAGACCTCGAGGCGGTGACGGTGAAGCTGTTCTTCGTGGTGAAGCCCGCGTAGCAAAGTGGACCCGGCGTCCCCCGCCGGCGGTCCGCCGGGTTTAGTTCGAGGTGACGTTCGAGTCGCGTGCCCTGGCCAGGTCCAGCAGCATCGCCGCGGCGCGTTTGTGGAGGTCGGCGAAGAGCGCGGCCGGCAGTCCCTTGCCGCCGCCGTCGAGTGCCTTCACGAAGGCCTCCACGAGCTGAATGCTGGTGGCGTGTTTGTTCGTGGCGCTGGCGAAGTTGCCCGCCAGCACCGCCTCCAGCGCGCTGTCGTTCATCGACTGAATGGGATGCACGACGATCGGCTTCAGGCCGCCGAGCTTCACCCCGTCGGCTTCGGCCTTCGTCAGCGTGGCGAGCAGCTCCGCGATCTCGAGTCCGATGTAGCGGGTCATGCTCTCCTTCGTGGCGATGACGGTCTGCGTGCCGGTGAAGCTCTTCGACGCGGGCGGCAGGTCCGTATCCTTCTGGCTGATGCCCGTGATGCGGAACGAATACGTGGTGTCGTCCATCCCCGCCCATTCGCGCGGCACGCTGATCGCGAACGCGCGCTCGGTCGACGTGAGCGGCTCGAGCAGCGCCGGCGCCACCGGCAGCAGCTCGGCCGCGACCGGCGCGTCGGTCCACGCCACGCGCACCGCGGTTACCTCCGCGCGGAAGGGGCAGCCCGAGACGCGGCCGCGCGTGGTGAGCGTCGACGCGGCCTGATTCGAGTCGAGCAGCGCCATCTTGATGCTCATGTGGTCCGCGGCGTTGCCGCCGTTCGTGCCCGAGATCCGGTAGTCGCGCGCCACGCCCGGCTTCGCGCTGGTGCTGTTCGGCAGGATGACCACCTGCGGATCGAAGAACGTATCGACCTGCACGAAGGCGAGATCCGTGGCGTCTTTGCGCGCGTTGTTCCTCGGGTCGCGGGCAGCCATCGAGAACTGTTTCGCCTCCATGCTGTCGCCGGTGATGCGGATCGGATAGACCCCCGGCTTCGTGAACGCGTGGCGGAACGGCTTCACCGAAATGCGCAGCGGCTCCGGGCTCGACCACTCGTACGGCAGCACGCCGGCGAGCTGCAGAAGCTGATAGGCCGGCCTGTCGGGCGTCGTGGGCCAGTCGTCGTTCGGCGGGTCGTCGTCGGGGAAGCCGTCACCGTCGTCGTCGCGCTCGGCGGGGCTGAGGTTGTCCGCCGCCACCGGCGCGTCTTCGTCGATGCATTCCACCAGGCCGGCGCGGATCACGCCCGGCGCGGAGTAGCACTGCGCGTCGCGGAGATGCGTGATTCCGCGCACGTTGCACGGCTGGCCCGCGGCCACGCAGTCGCGATCGTTATTACGGTCGATGCCGTAGACGAACGGCGCGGCCTGGTCGGGGAGATTCGAGAGCTCGATGCGGAAGTTGTCGAACCTCCCGGCCACGCTGCCGATGTTCCGCACCTTCACGTCATACGCGCCGAACGTTCCCGGCTCGACGAGCAGCGTGTCCGCGTCCTTGCGTACCTTCGTGTCCGTGGAGGTCGGCTCGACGTTCACCTTCAACCCGTAGTTCTCGACCGGGATCTCGAGGTTGATCGCGTGCGTGCCGCCGTGCTGCGGCACGGGGATGCCGTCGCCGAAGGGAATGGTCCAGTCGAAGAGCGTGAAGCCGCCGAGGTCGGGGATCAGGCTGAGGATGCCGCCGAACTCGAAGTTGGCGTCGAGCTTCAACTGCAGGGAGTCGAGGCGGTAGATGAAGCGGTCCACCGCGACGCGCGCCGTGTCGTGGTCATCGGCGTCGTCGTAGTTGTCGGGAACGATGGTGATGCGGCTCTCGTCCGTCGCTTCCCCGTCTTCACGCCAGTCGAGCAGGTCGTCCGAGGACGCCAGGACCGCGTCTTCGCGGACCGAATAGCGCCCTTCCACGTTGCGCGAGCCGAGGTTGGCCGAGATGCCGAGGCCGATGCCCATGCTGGCGCCGGAGACGCCGAGGATCATGCCGGTGCAGATCGGGCGCTTCTTGCCGCCGATGGTGATGACCTTCCCCTCGGCCATGGCCTGCGCGCAGTCGGCGCCGATCTCGTAGTCGCGCGGCAGCGGGAAGGAGCGCAGGTTGCCGTCGTCGTCGTAGCCGAACGGCGTGGTGAACGTGCCGCACGGCTCGATCAGCTCCTTGACGGCCGCGACGGCCAGCATGGCCGCCTCCTTCGTGCTGCTGCTGGTGCCCGCGCCGATGAGCAGCTCGAGCGCCAGTTGCTGCGTCTCGCTGTCCATCCCGTCTTCGTCGATCTCGTCCAGCTTCTCCTTGAGGCGGCTCAGCGTGCACGCGGCGGGGAGATCGATGCCGGAGTTGAGGCCGAAGTTGATCAGGTCGATGCCGAAGACCGCCACGTTCACGCCGGCGAACGCCTCGTACTTCGAGACCCACTCGTCGCCGTCCTTGTCCGCGAAGGGGATGAGCGGCACCTGCTCGTCGATGAAATCGGGATAGCCGAAGCGGGTGCAGTCGCCGGAGAGCGAATGATGCTCGCAGAATTCCTTGTACTGGCCGCTGGTGAAATCGAGCGGCTCGGCGCTCGTGTCGACGTTCAGCGTCCTGCCGGCCAGCACGGCCTGCGGTCCCGACGGCACGTCGAAGTCGATCTCGACCGGCAGGCGCACGCCGGCGTCGAGCGCGAAGCGGTAGCCGATCCGCGCCGAGAAGATCTCGATGCAGCCGAAGAGGAAGCAGACTTCCTCGCTCACGCCGTAGCCCCACTCGACGATCGGCGGCGCGAAGGTGAAGCCCATCATCGCCACGTGCGGGATGTCGGGATCATCGGCGCTCAGCGTCCGCGGCGCGCCGCGCAGGGCGATGCTCTTGCGGAAGTTGGCCTCGCCGCCCGCGGCCTCGACGTCCGCATCGAGCGCGCAGACGCCGTCGACGTAACTCGTCCCTCGTTTGCAGCGCACGCCGTACGACTCGACGATCGTCACCTTGCGCTTTTCCTTGTCGGTCGCGTCGACCGGCACGTACGTGCCGTCGCTGTTGACGGTGAAGGGCTCTTTCTTTCCCTTCTTTTTCGCCTCGGCGTTGACGAAGGTCGCCAGCGCGCGCCCCATGTCGCACTGGCCGTCGATCTGATCGGACGCCCGCGGCTCGAGGCCGGCGCGGCGATAGAGGCGCTGGCAGTCGTCTTCGGTCGAGGCCACGACGCCGTCCTCGCCGCTCTCGCCGTCGCCGTCGTTGTCGATCGCGTCGTCGGTGCCGTCTTCGTCGACGAGCTGGACGTACTTCGCGTTGCTGCACGCCGCGCCGCGGAGGATCGTGCCGTTCGGAGTGAGGCAGTCCTGGTCTTCGTTGCCGTTGCCGGGCGGGTCTTCGTCGACGCGGCCGTCGTCGTCGTTGTCGACGAGCGACTCCGCGGGATCTTCGTCGATCGACTCGACCAGCGTCGTCGCGACCGCGCAGTCCTGGCCGAAGAACATGCCGCCGTCGGTGTGCAGGCACGTGCCGGCCTCTGCACCGGGAGTGAGGGTCGCTTTCAGTTTGCCGTTGCTGTCGAAGCACGAGCGCGCGGTGCCGTCGGCGACGTTGCGGCCGCCGAAGTGCTCGCCCGTGATCCAGTCGACGCAGTCGCGGTCGTCGTTGTTGGCCGGCGAGGGAAGCAGCGCGGCGCCGCGCGACTGGCTGCTGGCCGGGCCCGGCGAGAACCGCTTCCCGTCACCGGTCTTGAACTTCGGCGAGGGAAAGCGATCCACGACCGCGTCGCCCGGGCGCGTTCGCTGATTGGGATCGTCGAACTCGAGCGTCGTCTCCGTGATCACCCGTTTGCCCGCGGACCTGGTCCCGCCGGGATGCTGGAACTCCTTCGAGCCGACCTTGCGCGACTTCGCGCTGGCGACGTCGCACTCCTTCGCGATGGCGACCGGATCGCCGGCGTCGATGGCCCGGCTGCATTTGTCCTTGCGATCCGCGCCGAGCTTCTCTTTCTTCCTCTTCGCGTTCTCGAGGTTCGCCTTCTCGATCGCCTTCTGCAGCGGCGTGCCCTGGTCGTCGAATGGTTGGGGTTGTGCCGTGGCGATCGACGCAACGAACGTGAGGGCAACAGCGACCTGCCGCAGTAGATGTTTCATGACGTGCAACGTACGTCTCGCGGGAAAGGGTCGAAAGGGCGCAGGTCACCCGGCGAATGGTCGGATGACCAGAATGAAAAGGGCGGGCCGAAGCCCGCCCTCTGCGGAACGCAGGACGGGCCTCAGCCCGTCCCGGCTTACTTCTCGCCGATGATGGCTTTCTTGAAGTCGCCGCCCGGTCCCGGTTTCGGGCCGATCCAGGTGTTCAGGATCGCGTCCGCGACGGCCTTGCCGCCGAGGGTGCCCTTGTTCTTGCCGTTCACCTCGACGGTCGTGCCGGTGCCCGGCAGGTAGGTGATGACGATGCGGTTGCCTTTCGGCACGTCTTCCATCCACGAGGCCAGCGTCTTGAACGCGGTCTTCACCTCGGGCGAGGCATTGGGCGTGTTGTCCGCCAGCCCTTCGCTCCACGCCTCGGCCATCTGATCCTTGGTGACGCTGTAGAGGAAGTGCATGACCATGCGGCGCGGCTGGTCGGTGGCGATGATGGTGGCGGGGCTGTTCTGCCTGGCCGGGAGATAGAGGCCGGCGGCGTACACCTTCACGACGAACTTCTTGCGCAGCCCCGCGCCGTTGAGGACGAGGGTCTGGTTGCCGACGGTGACTTTGTCTTCGAGATTGACGCCGCCGACATTCGCCGCGGACGCCGGAATGGCGGTGGCGACGAGCAGCGCGGCAGCCAGGATGTTTTTTCGCATGTTTGATCTCCTCCGGTGTGCGTAACCGCCAAGGCGAGTATCCTCTTTCCACGCATGGAGCACGGCGAGGTCACTCTCGTCCGCGACACGTCGCCGATGGTGGCGTCGCCGGAGGCGCGTTTCACGCCCGGCACGATCGTGGCCGGACGCTACCGCATCGTCTCACTTCTCGGCGGCGGCGGCATGGGAGAGGTCTACCGCGCCGACGACCTCAAGCTCGGCCAGCGCGTGGCGCTGAAGTACGTCCCGCTGCGGCATCCGAACACACTCGAGCGCCTGTACGCCGAGGTGCGCGTGGGACGGCAGATCGCGCATCCGAACGTCTGCCGGCTGTACGACGTCGTGGAAGTCGACGGGCAGCACTTCATCACCATGGAGTACGTCGACGGCGAAGACCTGGCCTCGCTGCTTCGCCGCATCGGACGCCTTCCCGCGGACAAGGCGCTGGCGCTGGCGCGCGATCTGGCCGCGGGACTGGCGGCCGCGCACTCCGCGGGCTTCGTGCATCGCGACCTCAAGCCGGCCAACGTGATGATCGACGGCCGCGGCACGGCGCGCATCACCGACTTCGGACTGGCCGGGCTCGCGCACGAGAGCCGGAGCGTCGGCGGCACGCCGCTGTACATGGCGCCCGAGCAGCTCGACGCCGGCATCGCCACGACGCGCAGCGACATCTACGCCCTCGGCCTGGTGCTGTACGAGATGTTCACGGGCCGCCGCGTCTTCGACGCGACGACGCTGCAGGACCTGCGCGCGCAGCACGCGCTGGCGAAGACGCGTCCCGGCTCGGTGGTGACGGAGATCGATCCCGCCGTCGAGCGCGTGATCCTGCGCTGTCTCGAGGAAGATCCGGCGCACCGCTTCACGACCGCGGACGACGTGCTGGCCGCGCTGCCCGGCACCGATCCTCTGCGCGCGGCGGTCGCGGCGGGGGAGACGCCGTCGCCGGAGATGGTGGCCGCGGCGGCGCGCACGGGCGAGCTCTCCGCGCCGCGCGCGTGGACGCTGCTCGCGATCGCGCTGGTGCTGCTCGCGGCCGTGCCGGCGATGCGCCTGCGCAACGACGTGCGCGGTTATCTGCCCGAGGTGAAGTCGCCCGCGGTGCTGAACGATCGCGCGGCGACCATCCTCCGCAAGCTCGGCTACCCGCCGCCGCGGCACACGCACGGCGCGTATCTGCGCACCACGCCGAAGTTCGGCGCGCCCATCGGCCCCGACGCCGCGCCGTATCTCTTCCGCGGCAGCCCCACGCCGCTCGTGCCGCTGAACGAGGTCGCGATCGTGCGCCGCAACGACCCCGCGCTCATCGAGCCGGGGATGACGTCGATGCTGCTCGACGCGGAAGGGAACCTGCTCGAGCTGCGGCGCGTGGCGCCGCCGCAGACTGCTGCTCCGGCTGCAACGGATTGGAATGTTGCCTTCGACGCCGCCGCATTGAACATGCGCGAGTTCCGTTCCGTCGCGCCGCAATGGACCGCGATGGTTCCCTCCGACGCGCGCGCCGCGTGGCTCCGCGACCGCGACCAGCTCCGCGTCGAAGCCGCCAGCGCGGCGGGACGTCCGGTCTGGTTCGCCGTGCTGAAGCCGGGCGCGAAGCCGTACGCCGACGAGCGTCCGCGCGATCCGCAGGCGATGTCGGTGATGTTCCTGGCGGTGATGATCGTCGGCGCGTTCTTCGCGCGGCGCAACGTCGTCCGCGGACGCGCCGACCTGCGCGGCGCGCTGCGCGTGGCGCTGTTCAACACGATCTCGTGGTTCATCGCCGGCATCTCCATCGCCCGCCATCAGCTCGCGCCCGCGGACGAGTTCGTGGTGCTGACCGGCATCGCCGGCGCGGCGCTCTACTTCGGCCTCGTCGGCTGGGTCTCCTATCTCGCCATCGAGCCGTACTTCCGCCGCCGCTGGCCGCATCTGCTCATCGGCTGGACGCGCGTCCTCGGCGGGCGCTTCCGCGATCCGCTCGTCGGCGCGGAACTGCTCCTCGGCGTCGCCGCGGGCGTGATGGCGTGGTTGCTGTCGGACGTCGTGCAGTTCGCCATCGCCGATCACGACCTGCGCAACGCGCTGTCGTATCCCGCCGTGCAGTCGCGCCTCGGCGTGTTCTACGCGCCGCTGCGCGTGGCCGCGACGGCGGTCGGCTACGGACTCGGCATCGCCCTGATCCTGCTCGTCTGCCGGCTCGTCTTCCGCCGCGACGCGGCGGCGTGGATCGCGGCGCTGGTGATCTGCGTCGCCGCCAACTCGACGCCGCGCTTCGGCTGGATCGCCGTGAACGCCCTCTTCCTCGGCATCGTGCTGCTGACCCTTCGCTTCGGCGGACTGCTCGCGCTCGTGGCGGCGTTCTTCAGCGCCTACTCGGTGGGCTGGCCGCCGCTGACGCTCGATCCGGCGCAGTGGTACTTCTTCCGCACGCTCGTCGCGCTGCTCATTCCGGCCGCGCTCGCCGTGTACGGCTTCCGCACCGCTCTGGAACACCGCGCCGCCGCGCGGCGTTGAACACCACTCCGATGACGGATTTTCTGCAGCGCTCGTTCTCGATCGGCTCGGTGCACATTCCGATGCCGCTCGCACTCGCCCCGATGGCCGAGGTCACCGACACGTACTACCGGTCGCTGATCAAGGAGCTCGGCGGCGTGGGGCTCGTCGTCTCCGAGTTCATCTCGGCCGAGGGGCTGACGCGCAAGAACGACCGCAGCCATCAGATGCTCGCCTTCAACGAGAACGAGCGTCCCGTGGCCATCCAGATCTACGGCGGCGATCCGGAGCGCATGGACGACGCGGCGGCCATCGTGGAGCGCCAGGGCGTCGACATCGTCGACGTGAACATGGGCTGCCCGGTGAAGAAGGTCGTCAACAGCGGCGCCGGCTCGGCGCTGCTGAAGGACTTCGACAAGGCCGCGCGCGTGGTCGAGAAGATCAAGGCCGCGGTGAAGATCCCGGTCACGGTCAAGGTGCGCAAAGGGTGGGAGAGCGACGACGTCATCCCGCTGCTCAAGCGCTTCGAGGAGCTCGGCGTGGCCGCGATCGCGATCCACGGCCGCACGCGCAAGGAGTCGTACACCGGCGCCAGCGACTGGAACTACATCGCCGCGGTGAAGCGCGAGCTGACCATCCCGGTGTGGGGCAACGGCGACGTGAAGACGGCGCCGGATGCGATCCGCATGTTCGAGCAGACCGGCGTGGACGGCGTGATGATCGGCCGCGCGGCGCTGCACAATCCGTTCATCTTCCGCGACATCCACGCGTACGTGAACGGCGAGCCGCTCGTGGCGAACGAGATCGAGCGCCGCATCGACGCCATGCAGCGCTACCTCACCAAGATCGACGCCGCGCCGCAGATCGACCGCTGGAAGCTGCACAAGGCCCGCACCGTGATCGGCTGGTTCTCGAAGGGAATCCCGCACGGCAAGGACATCCGCACGGGGCTGCAGGACATCACCGCCGTGAGCGACGTGCAGCGCCTGCTCGACAACGTGCGCGGACGTGCCGAAGCGGCTTGAGAAGTGCTGAGTGCTGGGTGCTGGGTGCTGAGTCCCGCCGCCCTCAGCACTCAGCACCCAGCACTCAGCACCGAGCCCCATGCCTTTCCCCGAGCACATCGACCGCGTCCTCAACGCCTACCGCGTTCCCGCGCAGACGAAGTCCGCACTCTTCGACCTCTATCTTTCCATGGGCGACGAAGTGCTCGAGGTCTTCGCCGATCTCGCCGAAGGAGTGACCTCGGCCACGATGCTCTCGCCCGACGACACGCTGCTGATCCGCGAGCAGGTGGTCGAGCGCTACGTGCGCCGCAATCATCCGCTCTGGGCCGCGGGGAAACCGACGGCCAGTCTCTGGCATCCGCGCGTCGCGGAAGGACGCGCCTCGGGCGCCGCCATTCCGATGTCCGTTTCGGTGCCGCACGGCATCCCCATCCTCGGCCGCAACGCGCACCTCGGCGGCCGCGCGGACACGATCTCCTTCGACGTCGTGGCCTCGGATCTGGAAGACGCGGTGCGGATCGCGAAAGCCGAGGGGCAGCAGCACACCATCCCCGGCTCGGTGGGGGAGACCTCCGGCACCTTCGACAGCGCTCGCAACGTGGCCCTGCTGTGGGAAGTGCAGCCGAACGTCTACAAGCCCGCCGGTGAGCGCAACCGCGCCATCTCGAAGGTCTACCGCCGCCACCGCGACTGGCACGTCACGACTCTCGGCATGGCCATCACCTGGCTCCGCGCGCAGCAGACGGAGACGTTCATCGTGCGCGGCGCCGCGCTCGCGGTGACGCACGAGATGAATCCCGACAAACCGATCTCCGACACGATCATCGCCCTCTACGACCGCACGGTGTCCGCCACGGGCGCGACACTCACGGATCCGACGGATCAGGACGAGCTCATGCTCCTCGACTCCACGGTGATGAACCACGCGCTGCGCAAACACGTCCTCGTGAACGGCGCGCGCGGAGCGATGTGGAAGCTGGCCTGAAAGCGCAGCACCGCCGTCCCGCGCGCAGCGCCGTCCCGGCGGAGCGCCGCCGTCCCGGCGGCTGCCCGGGCGGCGTCCCGCCGCCCGCCCGGGTGGCGGCGCGGGACGCCGCCACGGCAGCCGGCGAGGACGCCGGCGCTCCGCTACTCCCGTTCCCACGACTGCACGGCCACGAAGTTGGCGCCGCCGCGGCGGATCACGCGTGTCCCATCGCCGCGATGAGGTCCGCCGGGACGGCCATCTTGTCCTGGCCCGGAAGAAGGATGAAGAGCTGGTGGGACTCCTTGTCGAACACGGCGGCGGGGATGCCGCGGTTCACGCATTCGATGCCGCAGGCCGCGTGTTGCGGGCCGCCGACGCCGAGCTTCGCCCAGCAGTACGTCTCCACCACCTGTCCGGAGATCACGCTCTGCGGCGTTCCCTCTCCGCAGACGGCGGTGAGTGATGCCAGCAGCGCAACCGCGGCGCGCGGTTCGGGTCCCGTCGACGGCGGCTCCACGGTCGAGATCGTCGTGCCCGGACGCGGCTTCGCCGCGCCGGCGCACTGCATCCAATCGCGGAGAAAAACAGCGCGCGGCGGGACGGCGTTGAGCGTTGCGGCATGATCCGCGGGCGCTCTGTGTTACCGTGAGTGCGCAGGGGGACCTCTCCTCCCGCTTCGGACTCTCTGAGCTAAGTCAGACTTTCTGAACTCACCTTCTTAGTTCCCCCCTCGGAGAGTCCAACATGAAGAAAGCCAAAGTCGTCGCTGCAAAGAAGGTCCGTGGTGAAGAGTCCAAGCGCATGCCGGTCTCCGAGTCGAACCTGCGCAAGGCCGCGGCGCGCCTGCTGACCAGCGGCCTCGTCTCCACCGAGATCGATTACGTGCAGCGCACGCTGGGCAACAGCGCCACGCAGCAGGACATCGACGCGAACGTCCTGGCCGTGCGCAAGCTGGCCTGGTCCGCGATCGTCGTCGCCGACTAGCCCCAGAACACGCCGAGCGGGTCCTTGACGACCACGTCGAGCAGCGTGCGGATGTCCTGCGCGCCCTCGACGTTCGTCACGCGGTGCCATTTGTCGCTCGAGTCCGTCCAGTACAGCGACCAGCGGTCGCGCGCCTCGGAATAACGGAACTTCGCGATCGGCCGCGACGTCCACTCGGCGGCATTCATGAACGACGGCCGCTGCTCGATGAGGATGGCCGCGTTCGCCCCGAACTCGTACGTGTAGCGCTGCTGCGCCGCGTCGGTCGAATGCGACTCGCAGAACGCGCTCAGCGCTCCCTCGGCAATGGTGCGGATCTCTACCGGAATGCTCATCAGGCGTGCACACCCGGCGCTTCGCGCCCGGTCTTCTCCACATACTCGACGTACGAGCCGCCGTACATGAGCGGCGAGGAGTGGTCTTCGGGGGCGAGCTCGAGGACGCGGTTGGCGAGCCCGCGCAGGAAGGTGCGATCGTGCGACACGAACAGCATCGTACCCTCGAAATCCTTCAGCGCGTCCACCAGCATCTCTTTCGTGGCCAGGTCCAGATGGTTCGTCGGCTCGTCCAGGACGAGGAAATTCGGCGGGTCGAGGAGCATGCGCGCCATCACCAGCCGCGACTTCTCGCCGCCGCTCAGCGCGCGGATGCGCTTGTCGACGTCGTCGCCGGAGAACTGGAACGCGCCGAGGAGATTGCGCAGCGTGCCGATCCCCTCGAGCGGATAGTCCTTCTGCATCTGCTCCATCACCGTCAGCTCGGGATCGAGCAGATCGAGCGACTGCTGCGCGAAGTAGCCGAGCTTGAGGCTGGCGCCGAGGCGGACCGTGCCACGGTCGGGCGTCAGCGCGCCGGCGATCATCTTCAGCAGCGTCGACTTGCCGGCGCCGTTCTTTCCCATCACACACCAGCGCTCGCCGCGCCGGATCTGGAAGTCGAAGCCGTCGTAGATCGTGCGCGGGCCGAAGCTCTTGTGGATGTCCTTCATGGCCACCACGTCTTCACCGGAGCGCTGCGGCGAGCGGAAGTCGAACTTCATCGCCCGGCGCTTCTTCGGCGGCTCGATGCGCTCCTGCTTCTCCAGCATCTTCACGCGGCTCTGCACCTGCGCGGCCTTGGCGGCGTGCGCGGTGAAGCGCTCGATGAAGCGCTGCTCTTTGGCGAGCTTGGCCTGCTGGCGCGCGTAGGCCGCTTCCTGGTTGGCCTCGCGCTGCTCGCGCTCGCGGACGTAGAAGTCGTAGTCGCCGGAGTAGCTGAGGATGTCCCCCTCGTCGATCTCGATGATCTTGCTGACGATGCGGTTCATGAAGTCGCGGTCGTGCGAGGTCATGAGGATCGTCGACGGGACGGACTTGAGGAAGCTCTCCAGCCAGACGATGGACTCGATGTCGAGGTGGTTGGTCGGCTCGTCGAGGAGGAGCACGTCGAAGTTGCCGAGGAGGATCTTGGCCATCGAGACGCGCATCTTCCAGCCGCCGGAGAGCGCGCCGACGTCGCCGTCGATCTGCCCGTCCTCGAAGCCGAGGCCGTGCAGCACTTCGCGGGCGCGGGCCTCGAGCTCGTAGCCGCCGAGGTGTTGATACTCCTCCTGCACTTCGCCGTAGCGCGCCAGCGCCTTCTCGTCGTGCAGGTTCTGCTCGAGCTCGAGCAGCTCGTGATGCAGGTCGCCGAGGCGGCCGCTGCCGGCGATGGCCTCGTCGAGGACGGGACGTCCGCTCATCTCGTCCACTTCCTGGCGGAAGTAGCCGATGGAGACCTTCTTCGGCACGTTCACGACGCCGTCATCGGCGCTCTCGTCGCCGGTGATCATGCGGAAGAGGGTCGACTTGCCGGCGCCGTTCGGCCCGACCAGCCCGGCCTTTTCGCCGGGATTGAGCTGGAACGAGGCCTCGACGAAGAGGACCTGCTTCCCGTACTGCTTGCTGACGTTGCTGAAGGAGATCATGCGCGGCGGTCAACAGACGCGCGCCGGGAAGTGTTCCTGTTTAGGAGTGCGGCGGCGCGAGCCGCCGCTTTCGTACCCGGCGGCAGCCGAGCTGTGGCGATCTACTAAAGCGGCGGCTTCGTCGCCGCCGCACTCCTGAGCGCCCGCGCCTCGCGCAGGAGCTCCGCCACCACGTCGCTCTCCGTCTCCACCTCGTCCGGGTCGCCGAGGCCCGCGGTCTTCTGCATGCGTACCCCTTCGCGCACGAGGTCGCGGATCTCGGCGGCGTTGGCGACGCCGCGGAAGTAGGCGACGTGCATCGGCTCGCCGCCCGGTTTCTTGCTCTCTCCCTCGCTCGCGCCTCCGCCGCCGCCGGCGGTCTTGACCTCCACGTCGGCGATGCCGAGGGCGCGCTGCAGCGGTCCCTGTTTGATGGAGATGTTCTGCACGTTGGCGAGGGCGATGGTCTTCTCGCGCACCGTGACGATCCCTTCGCGGATGCGGATGGCGCGATCCGAGAGCATGTACCAGCGCAGCTCGTAGTCGAGGCTGACGATCGTCCAGCCGACGATGGCCTCGAAGAGAAACGCCAGCCAGCCGAACACTTCGCCGAGCTGCATCGTCAGGATCACCCACGACGGCGTGTTGCGCGTCTGCAGATAGCGGACGAAGTAGAGCGCCCACAGCAGGCCGCCGAGCGCGAACAGGCGCGTGAGTGCCCAGCGCAGGATCTTCAGCTTGAAAAAGTTCGGTGCGGCGCGGAACACGCGCGGCGGGGAGCCGGGCGGCGGCTCGGGCTCCGGCGGCACGCGCAGCAGTTGCAGCATCGAGCCGCGCCAGCTCATCGCTTCTCCAGCGCCTCGCGCACTTCGCGCAGTGCAGCGGCCACTTCGCGCAGGGCGGCGGTGAGGTCGTCGTTGGACGACTGGACAGGCAGGGTTGCCTGTCCTCCACGGACGCCGCGCATCTTCGAGTAGAGGAAGTCGCGCACGCCCTCGTACTCGTGCAGTCCCTCGATGGTCATCTCCGCCGAGGCGCTGGCGCTCGCGGTCTGGATCTGGATGCGCGCCAGGCCGAGCCAGCGCTCCAGCACGTTGCTGGTCAGGTGGATGTCCTGGATGCGCGCGTACGTCAGCGTGATCTCGCGGCGGAAGAGGATGCCCCAGCGCATGGAGATCCCCTCCGCGTCGAAGTCGTACCGCATCGTGTGGTAGCGGAAGTAGAGGTAGACCAGCGGGACGAAGAAAAACGGTCCCGCCACGAACGAGGAGAGGACGTAGTACTTGAAGAGAGCAGGGGACGGGCGGTGGATGGCGAAGACGTCCACCGCCCGATGCTACTGGAAACCGGTGCTGAGTGCTGAGTGCTGAAAGGGCGGTGGGACTCAGCACCCAGCACCCAGCACTCAGCACCCACGTTCTACGTCATGGTGCCGGATTGATCGCGGGGGTCGTGTCTTCCGGCGAGCAGCCGTTGCCGAGCGCCGAGGCTTCGAAGTCGACGGAGAAGCGGTTCTGCGCGCGCATCGACACGGTCACCCAGTTCTGCGCGGCCGAGCGGTCGCCGGAGTTCCGGTCGAGATTGAAGTACGTCCAGCCGGCGATCGCGCCGTTCGGCATCGGCGAGGTCGAAAGGATCGACGTCGCGGGGAGCGTCAGATCGTCGTCGAGCGTGGCCACGTTCTCCGCCTCGTCGAAGACCACCGTGTCGGCGACGGCCATCATCGCGTTCGGAGCGAACGTGCTGCAGACCGTGCCCGGGCCGTTCGGCACTTCGCGCCACACCTTGAAGAAGGTGTTGAACGAATCGGGTCCGCCGGCGATCCAGCGCGCGGCGAACGTCGACGGCAGCGGCTGGCGCGCGTCGCTGAACGGCGGCGCGCTGAGGCGGTCGTAGAACGTGCGCTCGAGGTTCGTGACGAACGCGGGCGACGTCTGCCGCGAGGCCGGCGTGCCCCCTTCCGGAATGGCGCGGATGTGCACGAGCGGGCTGGCCTGCGCGTGATTGCCGGTCGGGTCGACCTGCTGGTAATCGCCCGTGAGGGCGTTGTCGTAGCGGATCTCCTGGCTGAAGTACGCGGGATCCGTCGGCAGCGCGAACCCGCAGTCGCCGACGACGTCGATGGTGGCGTAGCCGATGGCGACGTTGTGCGTGCCGCCGACGCGGTCGCACGCCGCGACGATGGTCCCGATGGCGGGGACGCTTCCCTCCATGAACGCCTGCTGCATGAGATTGACGTAGACCGGGTCGAGCGCGCCCGGCAGCCGGTCGCAGCGCGTGAGATCGAGCGTCGTGTTCCGGTCGGAGTAGGAACCGCGCGGGCGGATCGCGGTGCCGGTGCCGGAGTCGGGGGCGATGATCCCGCGCTCGATGATGTCGAAGAGGTTGATGGCCTGCACGTCGTAGCCGGTCAGGTAGAGGTTGAAGGTGATGACCGGGTAGCTGTAGTCGGTCCAGAGCGTGACGCGCGCGATCTGGTCGACGTTGGTGACGTTGACCAGCGTGAAGAGCGTCGTCTGCGCCGTCGCCACCGAGCCGACTTCAAAGTACGGCAGCAGCAGCGTGGCCGCGGGCTGCAGCGAGATGTCGCAACTGTCGTCGTTGTTCGCCGTCAGCGGCGCGCCGGTGGGGAAGATCTGCGTGGGACCGTTCGGCGACGGGTTGATCACCGCGTTGCCCGCGGTTCCCGTCGTGACGACCTCCGAGATCGCCGTGGCCGGCGAGCAGCCGTTGCCCATCGCCGTCGCGTTCATGTCCGTCGAGAAGCGTCCCTCGGCGCGCATGGAAGTGATCATCCACGCCTGCTCGGCGACATCGTCCGCGGGACGGTCGAGATTCATGTACACCCAGCCGGCCGGGGAGCCGGCGGCGAACGGCGGGAAGACTTCCGCGTCGGTCATGCGGATGCGCGACACGGCCGGGATCGAGATCGGCTGAAAGATGCCGGGAACCGGTGTGTTGTGCCCGCTGGTGCCGATGCCGTTCTCCGCTTCGTCGAAGCGCGCCAGATCGGAGATGCCGCGGCTTTCGTTCGCGCCGGGACAGGTGCCCGCGCGATTCGAGAGCTCGCGCCAGATCTTGACGTCGGTCTGGAAGATGCTCGCGCCGCCGGAGATCCAGCGTCCCGCGAAGCGCGACGGCAGCGGCTGACGCGCGTCGGAGCCGTTCCTGGTGAAGCGCCCGTAGAAGGTACGCGTCAGGTTCGACGGCCCGTTGGTGCGTCCCTCGGGCACGGCGCGGATGTGCACCATCGGCCCGCCCTGCGCGGAGCTCTGCGCAGGGTTGATCTGCTGGTAATCGCCGGTGAGGACGTTGTCGTAGCCGAGGTCCGCCGCGAAGTAGTTCGCGTCGATCGGCATCGAGCCGGTGCAGGCGCGGACGACGTCGACGGTGGCGTAGCCGATGGCGTTCGCGTGCTTCGCCCCCGCGGTGTCGCACCCCGGCACGATGCCCTCGGTCAGCGCACGCTGCACGCGCAGGACGGTCTCCTGCGACAGCGGCGGGATCTCCACGCAGTTGCGTGAATCGATGCCGATGTTGCTCGGACGCCCGCGCGGGCCGAAGCTGGCGACGCCGGTGCCGGTGTTGCCGATCTGGCCGAGGGTGAGGACGTCGCGCAGGTTGATGGCCTGCACGTCGTAGCCGGTCAGGAAGACGTTGAACGACACCAGCGGCACCGCCAGGTCGGTCCAGATCGTGACGCGCGTGATCTGCGGAAACTCCGTGACGTTGGTGACGGTGAAGAGTGTGGTCTCGCCGTTGATGTCGTCGAGATCGACCTCGAAGTACGGCAGCAGCAACGTGGCCGCGGGCAGATCGGCGATGTCGCAACTGTCGTCGTTGCTCGTCGAGCGTGGCCCGCCGACGTCGTATCGCGCGGCGTACGCGGAGAAGGAGAGAAGGAGCACTGCAACCGGGAGCAGAAGCCGAATCCGAACGTGCATGAAACCGCCCTCCGGCGCGCGATTATGCTCGGGGCGCGAACAGTTTGCCAAGAGTTATTTTGACCGCTCCGGCGCACACGAGACGCGTGATTCAGGCGATGAGCGTGCGGCCCGGCTATGCCAACCAGCGCTGCCGGCCGGGCCGGCCCGCCGGAGGCCCTTCGTCGTCCCCTCGTGCGGAGTGCGCGGCGTTCAGCGCGAGCCGGCGGCGCTCGCGGTCTGCGTGCGCGGGTCGCGCGCGGCGACGTAGTTGAGGTGATCGACGAACGCGTTGAAGATCCGCTCGCTGGCGCGGGCCGAGGTCTGCTCCTTCGACAGCTCCTCGACCCAGGCGCCGGTGCGGAGCTCGAGGTTCGGGTCGCGGAGCAGCATCTTGATCAGCATCTCCGAGACGGCGAACTGGTTCGGCAGCTT
>DASUSL010000273.1:0-16171 GCA_036375135.1 Thermoanaerobaculia bacterium
CGCGCCGACCTGCTGCAGCGCGCCGGCAGGTACCCGCCCCCTCCCGGCGCCTCGGAGATCCTCGGGCTCGAATGCGCGGGCGTCGTTGCGGAGATCGGCGCGGATGTGCGGGGGTGGTCGGTGGGCGATCGTGCGATGGCGCTGCTGGCCGGCGGCGGCTACGCGGAGGAAGTGGTCGTCGACTCCGGCTCCGCGATGCACGTGCCCGATGCGCTGTCCGACGAAGAAGCGGCGGCGCTGCCGGAGGTGTTCCTCACCGCGTTTCTCAATCTGTTCCTGCTGGCGCGGTTGCAGGAAGGAGAGTCGGTGCTGATCCACGGCGGCGGCAGCGGCGTCGGCACCGCGGCCACCACGCTGGCGAAGCTCGCCGGCGCGCGGGTGCTCGTCACCGCCGGCTCCGCGGAAAAATGCGCGCAGTGTCTCGCGCACGGCGCGGACGTCGCCATCAACTATCGCGAGGAAGACTTCGTGGAGCGCGCCCGCGGCGTGCACGTCATCCTCGATCACATCGGCGCGCGTTATCTGCCGCGCGACCTCGAGGCGCTGGCCACCGGCGGCCGCATCGTCATCATCGGCTCGATGGGCGGCGAGCGCATGGCCGAGCTCGACGTGGTGAAGCTCCTCGGCAAACGCGCGCAGGTGATTGGCTCCACGCTGCGCTCGCGCAGCGTCGCCGACAAGGCGGCCATCGTGGCCGCGTTCGTGGAGCGCTTCCTGCCGCGCGTGCGTCCGGTCGTGCACGCGGTGCTGCCGCTCGAGCGCGCCGAGGAAGCGCACGCGCTCATGGAGTCCAGCGACCACTTCGGAAAAATCGTTTTAGGAGTGCGGCGGCCTTAGCCGCCGCTTTGCGACATCGAGCTCCGCGCGGTCGCACGCTCACCAAAGCGGTCGCCGACCACTTCGGAAAAACCGTTTAGGAGTGCGGCGGCCTTAGCCGCCGCTTTGCGACGTCGAGCTCCGCGCGCCGGCACGCTTACCAAAGCGGTAGCTGGTCGCTACCGCACTCCTACACTGCGGCGTCGGGGGGCGCCGGGCGGACGTGGGGCGGCGGTCACGGCGGCCAGCGCGTCGAGCCGCGGGAACGTCAGGCCGTTGCGCGTGTCGAGCACCGGCTTGCCCGTGCGGCGCAGCAGCTCCTGCAGGAAATCGGCGGAGAGATGCGGGCCGCTCACCTGGCGGATCAGCAGCAGCGTGCCGGCGACGTGCGGCGTGGCCATCGACGTGCCGGAGAGCGCCACCGTGCCGCCGTCGCGGCGGGCGGCGGTGATGTCGGCGCCGGGGGCGAGGATGTCGAGCGACGGGCTGCTGTTCGTGAAGCTCACCACCGCGTCGGGCGTACCGCGCGATCCGGGGACGTCGAACGTCGCGCCGACCGCGAGCACCTCGCTCATGCAGGCCGGCAGCCAGAGCGCGGTCGTGTCGCCGTCGTTGCCGCTGCACGCGGCGATCAGCACGCCGCGCTGCCGCAGCCGCGCGATCACCGGCTGGACTCCGATGGAGATCGCCGTGCTGTCGCACTGCGCCGGCTCGTAGCGCGAGAACGTGCCGAGGCTCATGTTGATCGCGTCGACCTCGGGATGGTGATCGGCGATCCACAGCAGCGCGTCGTGGATCTGCTTGAACGACTTGAAGCGGTTCGCGGAGTCCATCACCTTCACCGCGATGATCTCCGCCGCCGGCGCCACCCCCGGCGCCGCCACCGCCCCGCCGCCCGCGGCGATGCCGGCGACATGCGTGCCGTGCCGGTGGTCGTCCTCCGCGGAGCCGGGGCCGAAGCGCTGCTTCGCGCCGCCCGGGCAGCAGCCGGTGCCGTCGAGGTTGTCGCAGAAGCACGCCTCCGCGACGATGCGTCCCGCAAAGTCGGGATGGTCCGTGTCGATGCCGGTGTCGAGCACCGCGATGGTCTGGCCGCGGCCGTCGACGCCCTGCGCGCGCAGCACGTGCGCGCCGATGACGGGCACGCTCTGCGCGAGCCCGCCCTGCCCCCCTTCGTCGATCGTCACCGCGACCACGTTCGGGTCGTGCCGCAGCGCGGTGAGCTCCTCGGCGGAAACGTCGAGCGAATAGACCGGCGTGTCGCCCCACTGCTGCCCGCGGGCTGCTTCCGCATCGCGATACGCCACGGCGACGCGGACGCGCTCCGCGTAGAGCGGAAGCGTGAGGATCAGGAGTGCGAGGAAGGCGAGGGGACGCGGCACCCCTTCATTCTCGCCCAACGTGCCGACGATGTCTTCGGCGGCACGCCGGCCAGCAGCGCGGCCGTGGCGTTCTGGCAGGAGAAGAGGGTCATGCGGTCGACGTCGTTCACGCCGGTGAGTGCGTAGTCGATGGCGGCGTCGCCGTCGCGGTCGCGCAGCCGCGGATTCGCGCCGCGGCGGAGCAGCAGCACCACCATGTCGCGATGGCCGTAGCCGGCGGCCATCATCAGCGGAGTCACGCCGTCGCGCCCCGGGCGATTCACCTTTGCGCCGGCGTCCAGCAGCGCCGCGGCCGAGTCGAGCCGCTGCTCGTGCACCGCGTGCAGCAGCGGCGTCCAGCCGTGGCGGCCGATGGGGAGGTTCGGGTCGGCGCCGCGCGCGGTGAGCGTGCGCACGGCCGCGAGGTTGCCGTCGCGGACGGCGTCGACCAGCTCGTATTGCGGCTGCTGGGCCCATGCGAAGAGCTGCACCAGCAGGGCAATGAGATGTTTCACGCCCTCAATCTGGACCGCGCCGGCCGGGATGTCAAGCGCTTTGCTGTAACAAGTATAGGGCCAGCTTCAGGTCGATCAGCACGCCTTCGCCCTCTTTCCTCCGCAGCCACGCGTCGAGCTCGCCGCGCTCGATGACGTGCACCGTGATCTTCTCGCCGCCCACGCCGCCCCCCTCCCCTTTCCTGCGCACGCCGCGGGCGCGGTAGAGGCTGACGATCTCCGAGGTGATGCCGGCGGAGGAAGGGCCGCGGGCGAGCAGCTCCACGGAGTCGCAGGTGTAGCCGGTCTCTTCCTCCAGTTCCTTCTTCGCGGTCTTCTCCGGATCGTTCACCCCTTCTTCGTCGCCGACGAGACCCGCGGGGAAGTCGATCACGCGGCGTCCGAGGGGCTTGCGGTGCTGCTCGGTGAGCACGATCTCGCCGCGGTCGGTCTCGGCCAGGACGGCCACGGCCTCCTTCGCCTTCTTCCGCTCGACGAACTGCCAGCCGTCGCGCTCCCGGACGAGGAGATGGTCGCCTTCGAATACGGTCTTCATGAGGGACTGCATTGCCAGTCCCCTGCCGGAACCATTAAGTTCCTTAATGCCTGATTGCCATTGACGCGCCGCGGACGGCAGTCCTATAGTCGGCGCACACGTCGTCAATAAGGAGCCCGCATGCGCCGAAGGATCGTCCTCGCCCTGCTCGTCCTGTCCGTCTCGCTGGCCATCCCGGTTCCGGCCGCGCAGTACATGGACTGCTATCCCGCGAAGTTCTATCCCAATGACAAAGAGCCGTCCCGTTCGCGCTGCCTGCTCGATCACACCCAGGACTGCATGATTTGCACGGTCACCGTCACGCTGTAGCGATCGCGCTGCTGCTGGCCGCACCGCGTCTCTTCGCGGCGTGCGAGGAGACGCTGCGGCCGGCGCTCGTGCGCGAGCTGACCGCGCCCGCGCTCAAGTACGCGGGGAGCGTGGCCTGGCTGGACGACGAGGCGGTGGCCATCGGCGCCGCGGGCGGCGTCTTCGAATACACGCTCGCGGACGGCGCGCTGCGCAACCTCGTCCCCTCACGCCCGATCCCGCACGGCCTCGGCAACGTGGAAGACGTCGCCAGCGACGGCCGCACGCTGGTCGCCTTCAACGACGACTACAGCGACCTCGCCTACGACCTCACCAGCGCGAAGCTCGTCTCCGCGCAGCGCGGCCCGGCCTTCGAAGTGATCGACCTGGCCGTCCGCGACGACACACTGGTGCTCCTCGGCTTTCCGGCCGTGGCGAAGCTGGAAGAAGGAGGCGCGCTCTGGATCGCGAAGCTCGGCGCGAAGCGCGACGCCTTCCGCCTGCTCCATCAGGTCGACGACGAGGCGGTCGAGAATCTCCGCTCCTGCCTCCCGCCGTTCGGCGGCGCGACGCTGGTGCAGGAAGACGGCACGATCGCCATGATCACCGCCGCGGAGCCGGGCGTGCGCCGCTTCAGGCCCGACGGCACGCCGCTGCCGACGCTCGGCGCCGGCCTGCACGAGCTGGTCGTGCCGCGCATCCATGAAGTCCGGCAGTACGCGGCCGACATCATGCGCCGCTACCGCGTCCTCAACGCGCAGCCGATCGGCGTCGATCTCATCGAGACGTCGCAGGGGCTGGCCATCGTCGTGCGCCGGGTGAGCAAGGCCACGGTGTGGTGGGAGCTCTGGTTCCCCGGCCCGGGCGGCGGCACGCGGCGGCGCATCCGCCTCGCCGCGCAGGACGAGCGCGTCATCGGCGGACACATGCGCTGCGACGCGCGCGGCAACCGCGTGGCCTGCATGTTCGGCAAAGCGGTGCAGCCTTCCGGCTTCGGCGGCGAGCGCCCCCACCTGCTGCTCTTCGACCTCGGCGACGTCACGCGGAAGGGCGCATGTGGTTCCTGATCCTCGCCGCCGCGCTTTCCGCTGAGCGCACGTACGTCGAGTCGTGGACGTGGTCCGCAGAGTGCCCGCCGCAACGCGCGCAGTCGCGCGACGAAACGCCGTGCGCGGATGGCCTGCCGGTGCGCGTCGTCGCGCCGCCGCACGCGCGCGTGCTGTGGGGCACGGAGCCGATGCTGCGCGACCTCGCCGACGCGCAGCTTCCCTCCGCGTCGACGGACGAGCACGGCCACGCCACGATCCTCGCCCCGAAACACGAAACGCTCTTCGCGCGCGTGGCCGGGCCGAAGCTCGCCTCGGGATGGATCGAAGTGCGCGGCGCGCGCGTCGAGCTCGCGGCGTCGAAGGCCATCGAGCCGGTCATGCAGGTGCGCGATGCAGATGGTGACGATGCCATCAACGCACGCGTGGAACTGCGCACGACCGACGTCGCGCAGCCGCAGGGCCTCGTCTTCCGCGGCGCCGGCGACGGCGTCGTGAAGCTGCCGCCGATTCCGGCCGAGCACACGCTGCGCACGCTCGCCTGGAGCGAGCGCGGTGCGCCGCTCGCCGTGGGCGGCCTCCCTTCCACGATCACACTCCCGATCGGCCTCACGCTGCGCGGCCGCACGCTGGACGTGGAGGGCAAACCGGTCGCCGGAGCGAAGATCGCCGCGGCGTTCCTCGTGCCGCGCGACCGCACGCGCATCCGCCGCGAGGCGACCAGCGACGCCGGCGGCGCGTTCGTCGTGCGCGGCCTGCCGTCGCAGCAGGTGCAGTGGTTCGCCTCGCGCGAGGGAAGCGCGACGCTCAGCGAGTCTCTCCATCTCGATGCCGACACCGACCTCGGCACGATCACCCTCGGCGCACCGCGCACGATCGCCGTTCGCGTGCTCGGCGACGGCCCCATCGCCGGTGCCTCGGTCACCACCGTCTCGGGCGAGAAAGCAACGACCGACGCCGAAGGTCGCGCCACGATCGACGTGCCGCACGACGGCACCACGCTCACGGTCGCGGCGAAGTCCTTCCTCAGCGCAGAAGTGTCGATCGACGCCGAAACGCCGGCGAAGCTCGACGTCCGCCTCGTGCGTGGCGCCTCCGTGCGCGCGCGCATCGAGTCCGGCCCGGGCACGATCGCCATGGAGCTCGACGCGCTGCGCCGCATCGTCGACGTTGGCGAAGACGGCCTCGTCCTGCTCGACGGACTGCCCGCGGGGAAGCTCACGCTCGAGATCCGCGGAGCGGGCGCGCCGCTGCGTCTTCCGGAGCGCGAGCTCGCCGCGGGCGAACAGCTCGACCTCGGCACCATCAAGCTCGAGCCGGGACTGTCGATCGCCGGCCGCGTCGTCGACGAGGCCGCCGCCGCGCTGGCAGGCGCCGTCGTGCGCGTGCTCCGTCCGCACGCGGGTCCGGCGCTCTACGCGCACGTGCGCGGCGACTGGGTCGCCGCCACCTCCGCCGCGGACGGCACGTTCACGCTGCGCGGCCTCGCGCCCGGCGTGTACACGCTCTGGACCGAGACGCGCGGCCACGCGCCGCTGGTGCGCAGCGGGATCGAGCTCACCGACTCACAGGACCTCGGCGATCTCACCGTGCCCGCCTCACGCGCGCTGGCCGTGCGCTGCGTGCCGGTGGCGCGCTGCGGCAGCGAAGCCAGTGTCACCGTCGCGGGCGCCGAGTGGCTGACGATCTCCGCACCGCTGGTGAACGGCACCGCCACCATCGCCCCCGTCCCCGCCGGCGCCGCTCTGCTGCGGCTCGCGAACGGACACGAGTCCATCCAGGAACGGCAGGTCACGGTCTCGCGCACGCAGCCGGTGACGACCGTCGAGCTCGAGCTCTCCGGCGTCAACGTGCACGGCACCGTCACGCGCCTCGGCAAGCCGGTCAGCGGCGGCAGCGTCGTCCTGGCCACCTCCGCGGCCGCGACCTCGCCCGTGGTCATGCTCTCGCACTCCACGCTCGGTCACGAGCTGATCGGCACCACGCCGCGACGCTTCGCCGCATCCGTCGACGCGAGCGGCCGCTTCACGCTGGAAGACATCCCGCCCGGCGACTATCACGCCTCGTGGAACGACAGCCCGTCGCAGCGGGTCACGATTCACGCGGCGAAGACCTTCGCCCTGCGCCTCGACCTCGCCGGCGGCACGATCGAAGGGATCGTGCACGGCGCGAAGAACGAACAGGTGATCGTCACCGCCGAGGCGAACGGCCGCAAGTCCGAGGTGCTGACTACGGCCGGTGAGCCGTTCTCCGTCGCCGGCCTGGACGCGGGACGCGTGCACGTCCGCGCGCGCGCCGCGGGACTCGAGCCGCGCGAGGCCGAGGCGTTCGTCGACGTGAGCGACGGCCGCGCGGCGACGGTCGAGCTGACGCTCGAGCCGCGCAAGGCGAAAGAGCTGACGGTCATCCTGCGCAGCAACGCCGGTATCGCCGCGAATGCGTTCGTCTTCCTCCGGCAACAGGGCGCGCTCCGATCCGCGATCAGCAACAGCGAGGGACGCGCGACGTTCCGTCTGGAGAATGGCCCGGTGGAGATCGGCGTCTACTCCGCCGCCCACGGCTGGAGCTTCGCCCGCGTCACCGGCGGCGCCGAGGCGGTGCTCGACCTCGTCGAGTCCCCCGCCGGCATGCTCATCACGCGCGCCGACCCCTCCGTGCCGCTCGAGCTCTGGTCCCCGCACGGCTTTCCCATCCACCACGCCCTGGCCATCATCGGCACACCGATGCACCGTGACCTGCCGCTCTACCTGCGCGGGCTGCCCGCGGGCGACTACCGGGTGGTGGTGGGGGGACGGCAGCAGATGGTGGCGGTGACGAAGGGAGTGCTCTCGCTGTCATTCTGAGCCGCGTAGACGGCGAAGAACCCCCGCCGGCGGAGCGAGCACGGAGTTTCAGCAGGGGATCCTTCGCCGTCTGCGCGGCTCAGGATGACAGGTCAGAACAACGACGCCTGCGCCGTGCGCCGGCGAAAGTGTTCCGTCGACATGTCGCGGTCTTCTTCGTTCAACCCCAATCGCCGGCAGGCCACGTCGAAGAGCGCCTCCATCTGATCGGCGAAGAAGCCGGTGCCGCGGCCGCGGACGCCCCACTTCGCGTCGTAGAGTTTCCCGTCGCGCATTTCGCGGACGCGGTTCAGCACCTTCTCCTTGCGGTCGGGGAACTGTTCCTCCAGCCACTGTTCGAACAGCGGCGCCACGGCCCAGGGGAGGCGCAGGTTCACGTAGCCGGCCCACTTCGCGCCGGCGTCGCGGGCCGCGGCGAGGATGGTCGGCATCTCGTGGTCCGTGATGGCGGGGATCACCGGCGCCACCATCACGCCCACCGGCACGCCGGCGGCGGTCAGTTTCGCGATCGCGTCGAGGCGCAACTCGGGCGTCGACGTGCGCGGCTCCATCGTGCGCTGCAGAGTGTTGTCGAGCGTGGTGATGGAGATGAAGACGCGCGCGCAGTTGAACGACGCCAGCTCGGCGAGCAGGTCGGCGTCGCGCGTGACGAGATGGTTCTTCGTAATGATCCCGACCGGATTGCGGAACTCCGCCAGCACCTCGAGGATCCCGCGCGTGATCCGCAGGCGGCGCTCGATCGGCTGGTAGGGATCGGTCACGCCGCTGATGGCCAGCACCTTCGGCTGCCACTTCTTCGAATTCAGCTCCTCGCGCAGCAGCGCCGGCGCGTCCTCCTTGACCATGATCTTCGTCTCGAAGTCGAGGCCGGCGGAGAAGCCGAGGTACTCGTGCGTCGGCCGCGCGAAACAGTAGATGCAGCCGTGCTCGCAGCCGCGGTACGGATTGATCGACGCCTCGAAGCCGATGTCGGGCGAGTCGTTCGTGGCGATGATCGTGCGCGTCGGGTCGCGCAGGTAGACCGTCCCCGGCACCTCGCTCTCGTCGGGTGGAGGCGCTTCCTCGTCCCGCACGTAGGCGAGGGACTCGAAGCGGTTCTGCGGGTTCCAGGAGGCGCCGCGGCCTTTCATCGTCGCGGATGAAAATAGCGTTTCGGCGCTCAAAGTTCCCGCAGACGCCGCACTTGCGGAGAGCGCCAGGCGGTCACAGCTACGACCAGTAGAGTCATGCAGCCGCCGAACAGCACCGACGGCACGACCCCGATCAGCCGCGCCGCGACACCCGACTCGAACGCGCCGATCTCGTTCGACGCGCCGATGAAGATCTGATTGACCGCCGACACGCGCCCGAGCATGTCCTCCGGCGTGCGCGTCTGCAGAAGCGTCGAGCGGATGACCACGCTCACGTTGTCGCAGACGCCGCTCGCGAACAGCAGCGCGAACGACAGCCAGAGACTGCGCGACAGCGCGAAGGCGATCATGCAGACGCCGAACAGCGCCACCGACGCCAGCAGCGAGACGCCCGCGCGCCGCATGGGCGGGCGGTGGGCGATGACCATCCCCGTGACGATCGACCCCGCCGCCGGCGCCGCGCGCAGCAGTCCCAGTCCCTCCGGCCCCGCGTTCAGCAGGTCCGCAAACGCCGGCAGCAACGCCACCGCACCGCCGAACAGCACCGCGAAGAGATCGAGCGACATCGCCGCGAGCAGCACCGGATCGCGCCAGACGAAGCGCACGCCGCTCTTCAGGCTCTCCCCCAGCGGCATCTCCGCGGGCACGGGCCGCACGCGATGCTCGACCGAGGAGATCGCGGCGAGCGAGAAGCCCATCATCACGATCACGACGACGTACGCGAGCGCGGGACCCTTGAAGCCGTACAGCAGTCCCCCCGCGGCCGGACCCGCCACCGCCGCGAGATGCCACGACGACGTCCGCCACGCCACCGCGTTCGGATAGAGCTCGCGCGGCACGACCTCGGCCGACAGCGCGAAGACCGCGGGCCGCATGAAGCTGCGCGCCGTCGCGCTCAATGCCACGATCACGTACACCGGCCAGACGCGATTCGCCGCGATCGCGCCGGGCGTCATGGTCAGGATCAGCAGCGCCACCGCGGACAACACCATGGCGATCGTCCCGCCGATGGCCAGTGCGCGCCGCTCGGTGCGATCGGCCACATGTCCCGCATACAGCGCGATGGCGATGTACGGCAGCGCCTCGGCCAGTCCGATGAGGCCGAGGGTGAGCGGATCCCGGGTCAATGCGAAGACCTGCCAGCCGACGACGACGATCTGCGCCTCGCGGGCGAGCGTCAACGTTCCGTGGGAGAGGAGCAGCCGGCGAAAGTCTGCGATGCGTAGCGTCGCGTACGGCGAAGACACACTTTCCTTATACTGCCGGTCGTCCGCAATGCAACGCGAGGAAAAATCGGAGCGCAGTCGCCGCGCGGTGCTCGAGGCAGCCCTGCGTCTGTTCGCCTCGCAGGGCTATCGCGCCACCACCATGCGCGAGATCGCCGACCGCGCCGGCGTCTCCACCGGGAACGTCTACCATCACTTCCCCGACAAGGAGACGATCTTCCGCGAGCTGATCGACGAGTACTTTGCCATCGCCGACACGCCGCGCTTCCCCTTCCGGCGCGCCCTGGCCGCGCTGATCGACTTTCCCGACAACATCGAGCAGCTCGGCTACGCCGCGCGCGAGAGCATCCGCCAGTACCGCGATCACAACCTGCTGATCTACGTCGACGTCATCGAGTTCGGCGGCACGCACATCCAGAAGTTCTACGCCGAGATGGGCGAGCGCTTCGCGCGGCTGATGCAGGAGCAGGGGTCGGTGGAAGACCTCCGCGCCAAGCTCCGTCCCAGCGTCTCCCCCATCTCGGCGCTGCTGCTCACCACGCGCATGTTCTTCAATTACTTCTCGGTGCAGATCCTCTTCGGTGTCGATGCGCCGTTCGGGAAGGACGACCGCGAGGTGGTGGAGGAGATCGCCGACATCATCCGCACCGGGGTGTGCGCGCGATAGGTAAAAGAGAAAAGGCAAAAGGTAAAAGTAGCTACTTTCACCCTTTTCCTTTTACCTTTCGCCCCATGAAACGACTCGCGCTGATCCTCCTGATCGCCACGACAGCGTTCGCACAGCTCGACGAGCAATACACCGCGGCCATCCGAAAAGAAACGACCGAGCCGCGTTTCATGACGGAGCTCGTCGATCATCTTCCCGCCTCCGCCACCGTCCCCACGCCGCTGCAGTTCCACGGCTACATCGCCGGACAGGAAGGGAAGCTCACGTACGCGGAGGACGTGTATCGGTACATGCGCGCGCTGGAGGCGGCGTCGCCGCGCGTGAAGGTGTTCTCCATCGGGCAGACGGAAGAAGGACGCGAGTTCGTCGTCGTGGCCATCGCGAACGAGGAGACGATCGCGAACCTCGACCGCTACCGCGACATCACGCGCCGCCTCGCCGATCCCCGCAGGATCACGGACGAAGAGGCGCGCACGCTGATCGCGCAGGGGAAGCCGATGTACTACGCCACCGGCGCGATGCATTCGCCGGAGACCGGCAGTCCCGAGATGCTGATGGAGCTGGCGTACCGGCTGGCGGTCGAGGAGACGCCGTTCATCCGCGCCATCCGCGACAACGTGATCACGCTGCTCACGCCGGTGCTCGAAGTCGACGGCCGCAACCGCCAGGTCGATCTCTGGCGCTGGCGCCAGGCCAATCCCGGCGTGGCCACGCCGCCGCTGATCTACTGGGGCAAGTACGTCGCGCACGACAACAACCGCGACCAGATCGCCATGGCCCTCGCGCTCAGCAAAAACGCGATGAAGACGTACGACCAGTTCCACCCGCAGGTGATGCACGACCTGCACGAGTCGGTGCCGTTCCTCTACATCTCCACCGGCACGGGCCCGTTCAACCCGGCGCTCGATCCGCTGATGATCGACGAGTGGCACCGCATGGGCTTCCACGAGATGGACGAGCTGACGCGGCGCGGGCTGCCCGGCGTCTGGGTGCACGGCTTCTGGGACGGCTGGGCGCCGAACTATCTCTTCTGGCTCGGCGCGGGACGCAACACGGTGGCGCGCTTCTACGAGACGTTCGGCAACCGCTGGCCGACCACCGAGCGCCGCGTGGTGCGCGGCACGAGCGACCGCGCCTGGTTCCGCCAGAACCCGCCGCTGCCCGAAGTGAAGTGGTCGCTGCGCAACAACGTCAACTATCAGCAGTCGGGCGTGCTGCTCGCGCTGCACGACATGGCGCAGAACCGCGAGCGTTTCCTGGAGCGCTTCTGGACGATGGGCAGGCGCGCCGTGGCCAAGGCCACGAACGAAGGTCCGGCGGCGTGGGTGATCGACGCGGGACAGAAGCGGCAGGCGCAGGTGAGCGAGCTCCTGACGCTGCTCGACCGTCACGGCATCGAGGTGCACACCGCCGACGCCGCGTTCTCGATGACCACCGACTGGCCGCCCGCGAAGAAAGAGGAGAAGAAGAAGCCGGAGCCGGTGAAGTTCGCGAAAGGGTCGTACATCATCCGCATGGACCAGCCGTACTCGCGCCTCGCCGACACGCTGCTCGACGTGCAGTACGTGCGCGGCGAAGAGCGCGTGTACGACGACACCGGCTGGACCCTCGGCTACCTCTTCAACGTCGACGTCAAACGCGTCGTCAATCCCGAAATCCTCAAACTCAAGATGACCCCGAATGTGGGGCGGGCTTCAGCCCGCCCCGGACAGGCTGAAGCCCGTCCTACGTCCTCCGAGGTCGCGTACTACCGCGCCCACTTCGCCGACGCCACGAAGAAGAAGCCGCGCATCGCCCTGATGCACACCTGGATCAGCACGCAGGACGAAGGGTGGTGGCGCCTCGCGCTCGAGTCGATGTCCGTTCCGTACGACTACATCTCCACGCAGGACGCGGCCGCGACCGCGAATCTGCGCGAGCGCTACGACGTCATCCTCTTCCCGCCCATCAGCAACCGCGTCACGCCGCAGGACATCGTGAACGGCTTCCCCGCCGGCGCGCCGCTCCCCTGGAAAAAGACCGACCTCACCCCGAACCTCGGCGACCCCGACGAGACCGACGACATGCGTCCCGGCCTCGGCCTCTCCGGTGTCGCCAACCTGCAGCGCTTCGTCGAGGACGGCGGCCTGCTCGTCACCGCGCGCGACACCTCGGTCTGGGCGATCCAGTACGGCCTGGCGCGCTGGGTGCGCGTCGTCGACACGACGAAGGTGAAGGCGCCGGGGACCATCGTGCGCGGCGTGGTCACGGACAAGGAGCATCCGATCGCGCGCGGCTACGACGAGACGCTGCCGCTCTACTTCTCCGGCTCGCCCGTCTTCCGCGTCGGCCTGCGCGACGAGCGCGATCAGGAGTCGCGCCCCAGCGGCCGCGGAGGCAAGGACGATCCCGACGTGCCGCAGGGCCGCGCCTACGTGCCGCTGCCGGAGAAGCCGAAATCCGAGCCGTTCGCGACTCCCGAGGATGCACCGTGGAGCAGCGAGCACCTCATGCCGAAGCCGGAGGAGCGGCCGAAGATCGTGATCTCGTTCGCGGAGAAGGACCTGCTGCTCTCGGGCATGCTCGAAGGAGCCGACGAGCTGTCGAACAAACCGGCGGTCATCGACGTGCCCCGCGGCAAGGGACACGTCATCCTCATGTCCACCAACCCCATGTGGCGCATGAACACGCCCGGCCTCTACGGCCTCGTCATGAACGCCATCCTCGAGATGAGTCCTTAGGAGTGCGGCGGCGACCAGCCGCCGCTTTGGTAACGGTGCAACGGAGCGGCGTCCGCCACGCTTACCAAAGCGGCGGCTATCCGCCGCCGCACTCCTGGACCGTATCATCGCGTGATGAACCGGCGGGTGGTGCTGCTGGCGCTGGTGGCGTGGACGCTGATCGCGCTCTTCTTCGCCACGCAGGCGTACTTCAATCCGGCCTATGAGCAACGGCCGCGGTGGAGCGACGCCGTCGCGGTCAACCTCACCTACTACTGGATCTGGGGACTGGCCTCGCCGCTGGTCATCTTCCTGGCGCGGCGCTATCCGCTGCGCAACGCGCGGCACGTCGGCGTGCACGTCGTGGCCAGCCTGCTCGTCACCACCGTGCAGCTCCTCGCGGCGGAGACGATCCTCTGGACCTTCGTCGGCGCGGTGTACCGCCGCGACACGCCGTTCGGCGAGAGCCTCTCCATGGCCTTCGGCGTGAACTTTCACAGCAGCCTGCCGACGTACTGGGTGCTCCTCGCCGCGTACCTGGCGTGGACCTACGCGCGCAACACGTCGCGCCTCGAGACGCAGCTCGCGCACGCGCAGCTCGACGCGCTGAAGATGCAGCTCAATCCGCATTTCCTCTTCAACACGCTGAACTCCGTCTCGTCGCTCATGTACCACGACGTCGAGGCGGCGGACGCGATGCTGACGCGCCTCTCCGACTTTCTGCGGCTCACGCTCGAGCGCCCCATCGCCACGGAGATTCCGCTGGCCGCGGAGCTGGATTTCGTGCGGCGGTACCTGGAGATCGAGCAGATCCGCTTCGAGGAGCGGCTGCGCGTCAGCGTCGACGCGGCCGACGACACGCGGCAGGCGCTGGTCCCCGCGCTGATCCTGCAGCCGCTGGTCGAGAACGCGATCCATCACGGCATCGCCCGCAGCGACGACGGCGGCTCGATCGCCATCACCGCGACGCGCGACGACGGCATGCTGCGCCTCACCGTCAGCGACGACGTCGTCTGCGCGGCGGGCGTCCGCGAGCGCATCGGCCTGTCGAACACGCGCGCGCGGCTGCAGGCGCTGTACGGGCAGCGGCATTCGTTCCAGTACGGTCCGACGAACAACGGCTTCGCCGTGGAGATCGCCATCCCATGCTCCGCGCGCTGATCGTCGACGACGAGCGCCTGGCGCGCCAGAAGATCCGCACCTTTCTCGAGGCGCGGGGCGACGTGAGCGTGGCCGGCGAGGCGGCCAGCGTCTCGGAGGCCATCGCGCTCGTGGAACGGGAGAAGCCCGACCTCCTCCTGCTCGACATCCAGATGCCGGGCGGCGACGGCTTCGACGTCGTGCGCGCGCTCCCGCACACGCACGCGCCGGCGGTGGTCTTCCTCACCGCGCACGGCGACTATGCGATCCGCGCGTTCGAGGTCGCGGCGGTCGACTATCTCCTCAAGCCGTTCGACCGCGCGCGCTTCAACGAGGCCATCGAGCGCGCGAAGAAGAGCGCGCCGCGCGACCTCCGCGCCGCGTTCTTCCCCGTCAGGAAACGCGACCGCACCATCCTCGTGGCCGTGCGCGACGTCGACTGGATCGAGGCCGAGGGGAAGTACGTGCGCCTGCACGTGCGCGAGCAGTCGTACCTCGTCCGCGACACCATCGCCGCCGTCGAAGCGCGCCTCGACGGCAGGCAGTTCGTGCGCATCCACCGCAGCACGATCGTGAACCTGCGCCGCGTCACCGAGGTCCGTGACGACTCGCTCGTGGTGCTGCAGGATGGGACACAGCTCGTGATGAGCCGGCGTTTTCGGTCGCGCGTTCGGGAGGCAACGGGATTAAATTTGTAGCCATGTGGTCTCCCGAGCAGTACTCCCGCTTCGCCGCCGAGCGCAAACAGCCCTTCACCGACCTGGCCTCGCTCATCGAGCAGCGCCCGCGCATGCGGGTCGTCGATCTCGGCTGCGGCACCGGCGAGCTGACGCGCGAGCTGCACGATTCCCTCGGCGCCGACGAGACGGTCGGCATCGACGACTCCGAGACCATGCTCCTCAAGGCCGGGCACTTCAACGGCGAGATGCTGCGCTTCGAGAAGGGGAGCATCGAGGCCTTCGTCACCGAGCGGCCGTACGACCTGATCTTCTCCAACGCCGCGTTTCACTGGATCCCGAATCACGAACAGCTCCTCACGCGGCTGACGAACTTCCTCTCCGCGCGCGGCCAGCTCGCCGTGCAGATGCCGGCCAACGACACGCATCCATCGCACCGCGTGGCGGGCGAGGTGGCGCGCGACTTCGGACTGGAGCCGCGTCCCGACCACGTGCTCCCCGTCGAGCGCTACGCCGAGCTGCTGCACCGGCTCGGCTACGCGCGGCAGAACGTGCGCCTGCAGGTCTACGGACACGTGCTGCCGTCGGCGGACGACGTCGTGGAGTGGGTGCGCGGCGCGCTGCTCACGCACTACCAGTCGCAGCTCGCGGAGGATCGCTTCGAGGAGTTCCTGGCCACGTATCGCCGGCGCCTGCGCGCGGTCATCGGCGAGGAGCGTCCGTTCTTCTACACGTACAAGCGCATTCTGATGTGGGCCTCGTTCTAAGCAGACCGCACTCATTCCGCCAACGCACGAGGGGACGACGAAGGGCCTCCGGCGGGCCGACGCGGTCGGCAGCGCTTGTCATGCACGTGCGTCCCCGAGACCCGCGCTTCATGCGACAACCGTGAGGTCCGGCGCTGGCGTCGACGAAGCTCCCGAAGATCTCGCCGATGCTCAGCCGGCTGGATCGCGGCGTGACAGCGGGCTGCCGGAGTCTCCGGGACCGGGCGAACGGTGTGGGGGTAGATCGTCTTCGAGCTGCCGGGACTGCCCCTCCATCTGAAACCAGCTCGTCGCGAAGCGGCGCAATGATCTCAAAACGCAGGACAGGCTTCAGCCTGTCCCGGGCAGGCTGAAGCCTGCCCTACGTTTGAATCTCCCTCTCACTCCACGCGCAGTTCCGCGGAGCCGAGGTCGATCGTGTTCGAGGCTCGGGAGGTGTGGCGCGAGCTTCCGGAGAGCTT
>DASUSL010000274.1:0-20218 GCA_036375135.1 Thermoanaerobaculia bacterium
CCGGCGTCGTCGAGCGTTTTGCGCGAGGCAGCCACGATGTCCAGGGCGCCGTTCTGCAGCAGGTACGCGCGCATCTCGGCGAAGGGCATCCCCGGCTCGACCTTGCGGCCGAGGGCACGGGCAGCGCCGAGGTCCTGGCCGAAGAGCGACTCGATGTAGTCGACGTTCTCGCGCGCGAATCGCGCCACGACCTCGGCCAGCATGTCGTTGACCCGCGTGCGCGTCGCCGCGCTGAAGCGGCCGAACGTCGCGAAGAAGCGGTCGTGTCCCGACTCGTCGCCGCGGTACTGGCGCATCGACAGCGCATCGAGCATCTTCGTGTAGAGCCCCGAGTCGGTGAGCGCCTGCGTCGCCGGCACCTGCGTCGCCGACTGCGCGTTGCATTGCGCGTAGGCCAGCGCCGCCGTGTCGATGCAGAGTCCGTCCTTCGCCGCCCACGCCACGTACGACTCCGCGTAGACGGTTCCGGAGAGGTGCTGATGCAGATCGCCCCCCTTCGGCATCTGCTCCAGGAAGCGCCGCAGCAGAAGCGGGTCCTCGCGGAGGCTCTCCAGCCGCGCCGCGGTCGAGTCTTCGTCGGCCATGGCGCCGAGCGCGAAGCAGACAATTACAAGGAGTTTTCGGACCATGCCTCAGTTTACTGTCTAGACTCCTGCATCATGGACATCCTCTCGTTCCTGCTCTTCATCACGTGGAGTCAGTGGGGCGGCGGGCCGCGGCATACAGGCTCCCTCCCGGTCCTCGGCGACCGATTCACCTTCAAGCTGCACGAGTCCGTCGTCGATCCGCACGTGCCGACCAAGCGGGGCGAGGCGGGCGGCGCGCTGCTCGTCCACTACCAGACGCCGCTCTCCGACGGCAACGAAGTGTTCATGGAAGCGATCGGCGGCACGTACACCGCCTACCAGACTTGGAACACGCAGACGTGGGGCATCCGCAAGTTCGTCTGGAACGAGCTGGAGCTCGAGGAGCGCTGGACGACGGTCAGCGACTGGACGCCGCCGCCGTACTCGACGGGCGGCCCGCGCTTCGAGCCGGTGTTCCACGCCGCGCTGAACCAGAACTTCGTCTACATGCCCGCGCGCGGCGGGACGCTGCTGGAAGTCGACCGCACCACCGGCGTCATCGCGCGCCGCCTCGGCGCGTTCGGCAATACGCTCGACGCGAACACGTACGTCGTCAGCCCGATCACGATCGACGACACGGGCAACATCTACTACAACACGCTCGGCCTGCAGACGAACGACCCGTGGCGCACGGCGCCGACGGGGGCGCACCTCGTGAAGATCACGCCCGCGGGCGTGGCCTCGCGCGTGTCGTACGCGACGCTGGTCACCGACCTGCCGGAGCTCTGCACGAACGAGTTCTCCGGCACTCCGCAGCCGTGGCCGCCGGCGCCGGACGCCGTGGCGCCGAGCAGCCCCTGCGGCGCGCCGCGTCCCGGCGTCAACGTCACGCCGGCGGTCGGCCCGGACGGCACGATCTACACGGTCTCGCGCGCCCACTTCAACCTGCGCTGGGGACATCTCATCGCCGTGAATCCCGATCTGACCGTGAAGTGGAGCGCGTCGCTGCGCAACCGCTTCAACGACGGATGCAATGTGCTGCTCCCGCAGAACGGCACGCCCGGCGGCTGCCGCGCCGGCGCGGCGACGGGCGTCGACCCGACCGACAACCAGCCCGGCTCGGGAGGCGTGAACGACAACTCGACGTCATCGCCGGTGGTCGCGCCGGACGGGACGATCTACTACGGCTCGTACACGCGCTACAACTACTCGCAGGGCCACATGATGCGGTTCTCGGCGGCCGGCGCGTTCCTGCAGTCGTATCCGTTCGGCTGGGACGTGACGCCCGCGATCTGGGAGCATGACGGGACGTTCTCGCTGATCACGAAGGAGAACCGCTACGAGAGCAACGTGCCGCGCATCCCGAGCCTGCCGGCCGGCTACTTCATCACGCAGCTGACGCCCGCGCTGGAGGTGGAGTGGCGCTACAAGAGCACGAACTTCACCGAGGAGCGGCCGATCGGCTACGAGTGGTGCGTGAACGCGCCGGCGGTCGATCGTCGGGGCGTGGTGTTCGTCAACAGCGAGGACGGCCACCTCTACGCGATCGACCAGGGGGGCACGCTGCGCGAGAAGATCTTTCTGAAGCAGGTCCTCGGCGCTGCGTACACGCCGCTCTCCATCGGCGCGGACGGGAGGATCTACACGCAGAACGCGGGGGTGCTGTTCTCGGTGGGGCAGACGACGGAGCCGCGGAGACATCGAGCCGTGCGGCATTAGCCGCCCGGCGTCGGCTCCCGCAGCACGTTCACGATCTTCCACTCCAACGCACAAGGGAACGACGTCACGAGAGGACGCCGTGCAGCACCGCTTCCTTGAACTTCGCGTCGATCACCCGCTCGTCCCTGATCCCGTCGCTGTCGGTCCAGAAGAACGAGAAGCCGCGTCCCTTGGCGCCGGTGCCGTCGATGAGGCGCATGACTTCCTGAATGGTCGTCCCGGCGCCGGGGAGGTCGTCTTCGTTGACGACCACCACGCGCAGCGAGAGAGCCGTGATCGGGACCTGCCGCCCCACGACGCAGGGATAGGCCGCGTCATGCACCATGTTGTCACTCGGATCGGTGAAGCCGAGGACGGCCCGGACGTCGCGCGGCTTCGGCTTGAGACGCGAGAGCGAGAAGGCCAGCGACTCGTGCTGCCATTTGACGAAGAACGTCCTGCACTCCGAGTCCTTGACCGTTCCCCTGCGGAGCGCCTCGTCGAGCTCGTCGCCCCTGATGACCTTGTGCGTGCCGAGCAGCATCCTGCTCCGCAGGATCGCCATCAAGACCGGCGTCGAGTGGATGAAGACTCCGTCCATGCGGTCTTACTCGTTCGCGGCGGCCGGTGCGGCCACGGGTGCGCGGTAGTCGCACTCGGGATTGTTGCACAGCTCGATCTGCCCCTCGCGCTTCGTCTCCTTCTCCATCAGATAGGGAGCGTGGCACTTGGGACAGGGGCGCGCGACGGGGCGATTGTTCATCGCGAACTCGCACTTCGGGTAGCGGTTGCACGCGAAGAAGACGCCGCGGCGCGAGACGCGCTCCACGAGATCGCCCTCTTTGCAGTTCGGGCACTTCACGCCGGTCGGCTTCGGAGGCGTGGAGGCCTTGCCGCCGCGGCTGATCTTGCGGATGGTCTTGCAGTCGGGGTAGCCGGCGCAGGAGTAGAAGGGGCCGTAGCGGCCCGACTTCAGGATCATCTCCTTGCCGCAGTTCTCGCACGGCGGCTGCGGTTCGGTGGGGAGGTTCGCGGCCTGCTTCATCAGCTTCGGGTCCTTCGTGTTCTTGCAGTCCGGATAGCCGGTGCAGGCGAAGAACTGGCCGAAGCGGGAGCGCTTGAGCGCCATCGGCTTGCCGCATTTGTCGCAGATGATCTGCTCGTCGTCCGACGTCGCCTCCGCGGCGTCGCCCTTCGGCATCTCTTTGGTGGTCTTGCACTCGGGGTAGTTCGAGCAGGCCAGGAACTCGCCGAAGCGGCCGAACTTGATGACCATCGGCGAGCCGCAGGTCTCGCACTTTTCGTCGGTCTCGAGGCCCGTGCCTTTGACCTGCGTCATCTCCGTCGCGGCGCGCTCGAGGTCCGCGTTGAACTTGCCGGAGAACTCGCGCATGAGGTCCGTCCAGTCGCGGTTTCCCTCCTCGACGTCGTCGAGCTTCACCTCGAGATCGGCGGTGTAGCTCTCGTCGATGATGTCGCCGAACGAGACCTTGAGCAGCTTGACCACGAGCGCGCCGAGGTGCGTCGGGTGGAACTTGCCGTCGTGCTTGTACGTGTAGTCGCGAGCCTGGATGGTGGTGAGGATCGCGCCGTAGGTCGAGGGGCGGCCGATGCCGTTCTCCTCGAGAGCCTTCACGAGCGTCGCTTCCGTGTAGCGGGGCGGCGGCTGCGTGAAGTTCTGTTTCGTGTCGAGGTTGAGGAGCTCCAGGACGTCGCCTTCGTTCAGCGGCGGCAACGCCTTCTCGTTCTTCTTCTCGTTCTCCTCGTCTTCCTCTTCCTCGGCGGGGGCATCCTGGAAGACGGCCAGGAAGCCGGCGAACTTCTGCACTTCGCCGGAGGCGCGCAACGTCAGGTTGCCGACGGTGATGTCGGCGTCGGTGACGTCGAAGAGGGCGGGCTTCATCTGCGAGCCGACGAAGCGCTCCCAGATCATCTTGTAGAGCGCGTACTCCTCTTTGCTGAGGTACGCGGCGATCTTGTCGGGGTCGAGCTCCATGGAGGTGGGGCGGATGGCCTCGTGCGCCTCCTGGGCTTGTGCAGCTTTTTTGACCTTATAAAAGTTTGGTTTATCGGGAAGGATATCGTTACCATATCTCGCGGCGATATAAGAGCGCACTTCCGAGAGCGCCTCGTCGCTGATGCGCACCGAGTCGGTACGCATGTAGGTGATCAGACCGGCGAATCCGAAGTCGCCGAGCTCCTTGCCCTCGTACAGCTTCTGCGCGACCTGCATGGTGCGCTTGACCGGCCACTTGAAGCGGTTGTACGCGGTGCGCTGCAGCGTGGAGGTGATGAACGGCGGCGCCGCGGACTGCTTGCGCTCCTTCCGCACGACCTCGGTCACGACGTAACGGCCCGTCTTCAGCGCCGTCTCGATCCTGCGCGCGGTCTCCTCGTTCGGCACCTCGGCCTTCTTGCCGTCGACCTTCGTCAGGCGGGCGATGAAGGAGGGAGGCACCTGCGCGGAGAGCTTCGCGGCGAACGACCAGTACTCGACCGGCTGGAACGCTTTGATGTCCTCTTCGCGGTCGACGATCATCTTCATCGCCACCGACTGCACGCGTCCGGCGGAGAGGCCGCGGCGGACCTTGTCCCAGAGGAGCGGGGAGATCTTGTAGCCGACGAGGCGATCGAGCACGCGGCGCGCCTGCTGGGCGTTGACCTTGTTCATGTCGATCTCGCCCGGATGCTCGATGGCCTTCTGCACGGCCTTCTTCGTGATCTCGTGGAAGAGGACGCGGCGGACCTTCGTCGCGTCGCTGCCGAGGAGCTTCATCACGTGCCAGCCGATCGCTTCTCCCTCGCGGTCAGGATCGGAGGCGAGATAGATGGTGGTGGCTTTCTTGGCGGCGGCCTTCAGCTCGCTGACGACCTTCTCTTTCCCTTCCAGGACTTCGTACTTGGGAAGGAAGGTGTCTTCATCGACGCCCAGTTCGCTCTTCGGGAGATCGCGTACGTGTCCCACGGACGCTTTGACGATGTAGTCCTTCCCGATGAACTTGTTGATGGTCTTCGCTTTCGCGGGAGACTCGACGATGACGAGATTCTTGGCCATTGCGGAACGCCCCAACCGGAACGCCGGACTCCGGAATTCCGGTGCTCTCGGGAGCGGGACCATAACAGAGGCTGAGAGAAGCGGCCAAATGCGCTACGCTCGGTAGAGGCTGATGAGCACCCGCGAGCGCCGGATTCTGATGGCCGTGATCGCCGCCGGCGTGCTGCTGCGGGTGCTGCACGTGCTCACGTCGATGGGCAGCGCGGACTCGGTGACGTGGATGCGCAACGTGCTGGCCACGGAGCGCCACGGCATCCTCGGCGCGTACCTGCACGACCCCGGTCTCAATCATCCGCCGCTGTCGCTGGCGATCGCGCGCGCGATGAGCGAGGCGGGATCGCTCATCGGCGTGCAGTTCCAGGACATGTTCCGCCTGCTGCAGACGCTCGCGGACGTGGTGACGACGCTGGCGCTGGCGCGACTGGCGGGCTTGTACGCGGCGTCGCTGTTCATGCTCTCGCCGGCGGCGATCTTCATCAGCGGCTTCCACTGCCAGAGCGATCCGCTGATGACGATGTTCCTCGTGCTGGCCATCACGGCGCGGCGGCCGTTCGTCTGCGGCGTGCTGATCGGACTGGCGGCGGGGATCAAGATCATCGCCCTGGTCGCACTCCCGCTGCTGCTGCTGCGCTTTCGCGGTCGCGCGCTCGGGCAGTATCTCGGCACGGCGGCGATCACGCTCGTGCTGGTCTTCGCGCCCGCGGTCGTGGCTACGGGCACGGTCGTGTTGAAGAACGTGTTCGGCTACACGGGACTCTCCGTATCGTGGGGACTGAACTACGTGCTGCGCGCGTCGCCCGCGACGCGGCAGGCGATCACGTTCGTCTTGCTGGCCGCGCTGGCAGTGCTGTGGTTCTGGCAACTGCGGCGGCGTGACGACCCCGCGCGCGCGATCGGGATCGCATTGCTGCTCGTGCTCGTGCTGGCGCCGGGGTTCGGCGTGCAGTACCTCTTCTGGATTCTGCCGTTCCTCGCGCTGCTGCTGCGGCGCTGGGAGGCGCTCGCGCTGCACGCGGTGCTCTCCGCGTTTCTCTTCGCGATGTACACGGCGTGGTCGGGGGAGTGGCCGTGGTGGTTCGGCGTGCACAGCGCGGGCGTGGCGGGCGTGCAGTGGGCTTTGTTCGTGTGGATCGCGCTGGTGATCGCGCTGGGGGTGAGCGTGAAAAGGGCGGGCTGGAAGCCCGCCCCACATTGATCACTCTTCGTCTTCGTCTTCGCCGCCGGCGCTCTTGTACTTTTTGGTCTTGTTGTAGAGCGTCTTGTAGGAGATCCCGAGGATCTCGGCGGTGCGGCGGCGGTCGCCGTCGGTCATGGTGAGCGTCTCTTCGATGACGATGCGCTCGACCTCTTCCATCGGCTGTCCCAGCGGAATCGTGATCGCGTCCTTCGACCGCTTGCGGCGGCCGCCGGCCAGCTTGTCGGGGAGGCAGTCGACGGTCAGCGTGTCGGTGCGGGCCATGATGAAGGCGCGGTTGATGACGTTGCGCAGCTCGCGCACGTTGCCCGGCCACTCGTAGGCCTGCAGCGCCTCGATGAACTCGCCGTCGATCTTCTCGACCTTCTTGTCCTCGGTCTCGTTCAGCTTCTGCAGGAAGAAGTGCGAGAAGAGAGGGATGTCCTCGAGGCGGTTGCGCAGCGGCGGCACCTCGATGGGAAAGACGTTGAGGCGGTAATAGAGGTCCTCACGCATCTTTCCTTCGGCGATGGCCTTGGCGGGATCGCGGTTCGACGCGGCGATGATGCGCGCGTCGATGTTGATCTCTTCGTTGCCGCCGACGCGGCGGAACTTGCCCTCTTCGAGGACGCGCAGCAGCTTGACCTGCAACTCGATCGGCATCTCCGTGATCTCGTCGAGGAACACGGTGCCGCCCTTGGCCATCTCGAAGTAGCCCTCGCGGCGCTTGATGGCGTTCGTGAAGGCGCCCTTCTCGTGGCCGAAGATCTCGGACTCGATGAGGGTGGGGGAGATCGCGCCGCAGTTGAAGGCGATGAACGGCTTGTTGCGGCGGCGCGAGAGGTAGTGGATGGTGTTGGCGACGACTTCCTTGCCCGAGCCCGACTCGCCGACGATGAAGACGTTGGCGTCGGTGTTGGCGACCATCTCGATCTCTTCGAACAGGCGCTGCATGCGCGGCGACTTGCCGACGAGATGGCCGAGGGCGCCCATCTTCTGGAGCTGACGACGAAGCTCGAGGATCTCCTGCTTCATCATCTGCTTGTCTTCGACCGACTTCAGGATGACCTGAAGGCGCGGAAGATCGACGGGTTTGGTGACGTAATCCTCGGCACCGACCTTGAGCGCCTTGACCGCCGAGTCGACGGTGGCGTGGCCGGTGAGGATGATCACCGAGACGTCCGGATAGCTCTCCTTGATCTTGTGCAGAAGATCGAGGCCGGAGCCATCGGGAAGTTTGAGGTCGACGATGGCCACGTCGGGCACGAGCTTGTTGACCGAGTTCCAGCCGGCCTTCACCGTGTCCGCGAGCTCAGGCTCGTAGCCCCACTCTTCCACGACGTCGGCCATGCCGGCGCTGGTGGCGCGATCATCATCGACAATGAGGACTCTTTTCATCGTGCTCCCAAAGGTAGCGACAGCCTTAGGACGACCTTATCACGTTCCTGCACGGCGTTGATCTCACCACCATACGTCTCCGCGATCAGGCGAGCAACCGCAAGCGAGAGATCGGGAACGCCGCCGGCGTCGCTGTAATAGAACTTGAAGACTTTCGTCACCTCGAAGTCGGGATCGTCGGGCCTGCCGGCGAGTGTGACGGTGAAGCGGGAAGCATCCAGGGCCGCTTCTGCCTGACGATCGGCGAAGACCCTCGACGCTCCCTCGAAGAACAGCTTGAAGAGCTGGCGGATTCTCGCCTCGTGTGCCGACACCGAAGCGTTGCTGACACTCTGCAGCGCGAACCCCGCCGCACCCGCCGCGTTGCCCGCGATCTGCCCGGCATCGACCGGAGCCGGAGCCCCTTCGTTCTTCGGGGGAGTGGAGAGGAGGAAGAAGGCGTCGAAGATCCGGCCGAGGCGCCGCAGCTCGGTCTCGATGGCGTTCGTGTAGGCAGAAACTTTCTCATCCTCGGCCGCATCGAGCTTGCGCAGGCGCATGCGCAGCAGCTCGAGGTTGAGCACCGCCACGTTGAGCGGCGTCTTGAGGTCGTGAGCGGTGTCGGCGCTGCGCTCAAAATTCGCGCGCGCGAAGGACTCGAGCCATGGATCCATAGGGTTCTGAACCGTCCGCCCGGAGATGCAAACACGAGGCCGCTGAGCGGGCTGAAGCCCGCTCCACATCAGTGCTCGCGGTGCACGGTGAGCATCGCGATCGATTCTTCGAGGCGCGCCTCGACGCGGGCGAACTCCGGATCGTGCGAGGAGAGGTCGGCGATCTCGCGCTCGGCGGCGATGCGCTCGCGCTCTGCTTCGGCGCGGTCGATCTCCGTCGGCAGGAAGCCGCGCTCGGCCAGCACGATCACGCGATCGGGCAGCACCTCGGCGAAGCCCCAGGAGATGACCAGTCGCTCGGTGCGCGAGCCGCTCCGGTAACGGAGCGGCCCGATGCGCAGGGTGGCCAGGAGAGGCGTGTGGCCGGGAAGCACGCCGAGCTCACCGTCGCTCGCGGGAAGGATCACCTCGTCGACGGTGGCGTCGACGATCTTCCGCTCGCGCGTGACGACGGTGAGATTGATCTTGGTCGGAAGGTCGGCCATGGACGTTAACCCTTATGCCGCGTCGCGCTTCATCTGCTCGGCCTTCTCGAGCACCTGCTCGATCGTGCCCTGCAGCAGGAAGGCCTGCTCGGGGATGTCGTCGTGCTTGCCGTCGACGATCTCGCGGAAGCCGCGGATGGTGTCGGCGATCTTCACGTACTGCCCCTTGATGCCGGTGAACTGCTCGGCCACGTGGAACGGCTGGGAGAGGAAGCGCTGGATCTTGCGCGCGCGGGCCACGATGACCTTGTCCTCTTCCGACAGCTCGTCGATGCCGAGAATGGCGATGATGTCCTGGAGATCCTTGTACTTCTGCAGGACGGCCTGCACGGCGCGAGCGGTGTTGTAGTGCTCGTCGCCGAGGATGCGCGGGTCGAGAATCTTGGAAGTCGACGCCAGCGGATCGACGGCGGGGTAGATGCCCAGCTCCGCAATCTGGCGCGAGAGAACGGTCGTCGCGTCGAGGTGCGCGAACGCGGTGGCCGGCGCGGGGTCGGTGAGGTCGTCCGCGGGAACGTAGATGGCCTGCACCGAGGTGATGGAGCCCTTCTTGGTGGAGGTGATGCGCTCCTGCAGCTCGCCCATCTCGGTGGCCAGGTTCGGCTGGTAGCCGACGGCGCTGGGCATGCGGCCGAGGAGTGCCGACACTTCGGAGCCGGCCTGCGTGAAGCGGAAGATGTTGTCGATGAAGAGCAGCACGTCCTGCCCTTCGACGTCGCGGAAGTACTCGGCGACGGTGAGGCCGGTCAGGCCGACGCGCAGGCGCGCTCCGGGCGGCTCGGTCATCTGGCCGTAGATCAGCGCGGCCTTCGACTTGGACGGATCGCCCGGCGTGATGACGCCCGTCTCCTCGAACTCGAGGTAGAGGTCGTTGCCTTCGCGGGTGCGCTCGCCGACGCCGGCGAACACGGAGAAGCCGCCGTGCTGCTTGGCGACGTTGGTGATGAGCTCGAGGATGAGCACCGTCTTGCCGACGCCGGCGCCGCCGAAGAGGCCCGTCTTGCCGCCCTTGGTGTACGGCTCGAGGAGGTCGATGACCTTGATGCCGGTCTCGAACATCTCGATGCCGGTGGCCTGGTCCTCGAACTTCGGCGCCTCGCGGTGGATGGACCAGCGCAGCTCCGAGTTGATCGGACCGCGCTCGTCGACCGGCTCGCCGAGGACGTTCATGATGCGGCCCAGGCACTCGCGGCCGACCGGCACCTGGATCGGCGCGCCGGTGTCGATGGCCTTCATGCCGCGGACCATGCCGTCGGTCGGCTTCATGGCCACGCAGCGGACCTGGTTCTCGCCGATGTGGTTGGCCACTTCGACGACGACGTCGATGGGGACTTTTCCGAGCTCGCCGTCATCGACGATGCGGATCGCGCTCTGCAGCGCGGGGAGGTGTCCCTCGCCGAACTCGATGTCGACGGCAGGTCCGATGATCTGGACGACGCGGCCGATCTGTCCGGCCTGGGTTTCGGTTGCAGCGGTTGCCATGTGTGTTCTCCGAACTCTGTTGCCGGTTACCGGCTGCCGGTTGCTCGCGGTGCCTGGGTTTCAGGCCTCGCACCGCAAGCAACGAGCGACCAGCAACATAGCAACATCTCTTAATGTCCTGCCGCCGCCGCGCCGCTCACGATCTCGATGATCTCCTTCGTGATCGACGCCTGGCGGATGCGGTTGTAGGTCAGGGTGAGGTGACTGATCATTTCGGACGCGTTCTTGGTGGCCGACTCCATGGCCGTCATGCGCGCGCCCTGTTCCGCGGCGGCCGACTCGAGGAGCACGCGGTAGAGCTGAAACTCGATGTGCTTCGGCAGCAGGTCGCTGAGGATCGCCGCCGGGTCGGGCTCGTACAGATAGTCGATAGCCGAGTCCTGAGGCTGGTCGGTCGCCCACTCGCGCGGCAGCGGGAGCAGCCGGTCGAGCGTCACGCGCTGCGCGATGATCGACTTGAACTCGTTGTAGATGACGTAGACCGCGTCGAACTCGCCGCTGACGAAGTCGTTGGTGATGCCGGTGGCGATGTCGCGCGCGGTGTCGAGCGAGAGCGCCTGATAGACGCCCGTCGCCTGGCGCAGGATCGGCCAGCGGCGACGCTTGAAGAAGTCGAGCGCCTTGCGCCCGATCGGCAGGAGGTGCACTTCCGGCCATCCCTTTTCGGCGATGGCGTTCTGCGCGGCGCGGAGGATGTTCGTGTTGAACGCGCCGGCCAGGCCGCGGTCGGCGGTGACCACCACCAGCAGGACCTTCTTCTCCTGCTCTCGCTCCTGCAGCAGCGGGTGCTGGTTCATGTCGACGCGGGTCGACATCGACGCGAGCACCTGGCGCAACGCGGCCGAGTAGGGACGCGCGGCCATCATCCGCTCCTGCGCGCGGCGCAGCTTCGCCGCGGCCACCATCTTCATGGCCTTGGTGATCTGCTGCGTGTTCTTGACGCTGCGGATCCGTCGTCTGAGGTCGATTGTTGAAGGCATGTGAGTTGTTCGTTCTTAGCTGTTCGCTGTCAGGAGCCCGGCCCTCAGCGGGCAGCTCCTGAGAGCTGCCAACTGAGAGCCGAGAGCTGCTAGGCAGCCGCGAGCACGTTGGCGTTGTCTTTCACGAACTGCTCTTTGAAGTCGGTGATCGCCTTGCGGATCGCACCTTCGAGCTCGGCGTCGAACTTCGGCGACTTCTCGAGCTGGTCGACGAGCTGCGCGTGCTCGTCGACGAGGTGCTGGTGCAGCGCGGCCTCGAACGGACGGACCGCTTCCACGGCGAGGTTGTCGAGGAAGCCCTTCGTGCCGGCGTAGATCGACGCGGTCTGGAGACCGACGCGCAGCGGCTGGAACTGCCCCTGCTTGAGGATCTCCACCAGACGCTTGCCGCGGTTGAGCTGCTGCTGCGTGTTCTTGTCGAGGTCGGAGCCGAACTGCGCGAAGGCCGCCAGCTCGCGGTACTGCGCGAGGTCGAGACGCAGCGTGCCCGAGACGGAGCGCATCGAGCGCACCTGCGCCGAGCCGCCGACGCGCGAGACCGAGATGCCGACGTTGATGGCGGGACGGACGCCCGAGTGGAAGAGGTCCGTCTCGAGGAAGATCTGCCCGTCGGTGATGGAGATGACGTTGGTCGGGATGTACGCGGAGACGTCGCCGGCCTGCGTCTCGATGATCGGCAGCGCCGTCAGCGAGCCGCCGCCCATCTTGTCGCTCAGCTTGGAGGCGCGCTCCAGCAGGCGGGAGTGGAGATAGAAGACGTCGCCCGGATACGCCTCGCGGCCCGGCGGACGGCGCAGCAGCAGCGAGATCTCGCGATACGCGGCGGCGTGCTTGGAGAGATCGTCATAGATGACCAGCGCGTGCTGGCCGTTGTAGAGGAAGTACTCGCCGATGGCGGCGCCGGCGTACGGCGCGAGGTACTGCAGCGGCGCGGCTTCCGAGGCCGAGGCGTTGACCACCACGGTGTAGTCCATCGCGCCGTACTGCTCGAGGGTCTTGACCACCTGCGCGACGGTCGACTTCTTCTGACCGATCGCCACGTAGATGCACTTCACGTCCTTGCCCTTCTGGTTGATGATCGTGTCGATCGCCACGGCGGTCTTGCCGGTCTGGCGGTCGCCGATGATCAGCTCGCGCTGGCCGCGGCCGATCGGAATCATGGCGTCGATGGCCTTGAGGCCGGTCTGCAGCGGCTCTTTGACGGGCTTGCGGTCGATGACGCCCGGGGCCAGGCGCTCGATCGGATAGAACTCGGTGGAGGCGATCGGGCCCTTGCCGTCGATGGGGAGGCCGAGGGCGTTGACGACGCGTCCGACCACGGCCGGCCCGACGGGGACGGACATGATGCGGCCGGTGCGCTTGCACTCGTCGCCTTCCTTCAGCTCCTGGTAGTCGCCGAGGAGCACGACGCCGACGTTGTCTTCCTCGAGGTTGAGGGCCAGGCCGGTGACGTCGTGCGGAAACTGCACGAGCTCGCCGGCCATGACGCGCTCCAGACCGTAGACGCGGGCGATGCCGTCGCCGACGGAGGTGATGGTGCCGACTTCCGAGACGTCCACGCCGCGGCCGATGCCGGTCAATTGCTGACGAATAATCTCTGTGATTTCATCTGCCTTCAAATCGACAGCCATTTTGTTCTCCGATTTTGGCGACGTGATCCGTTTACGCTAACGACTCACGGAATTTGTTGATCTTACCGATGACCGAGGCGTCCCAGATCTCGCTGCCGATCCGGACCACGAAGCCGCCCAGCAGCTTCGGATCGGTCTTGATGTCCAGCTCCACTTTCTTGCCGACCTTCTTCGACAGCGTCTCGGCCAGATCCTTGATCTCGTCCGGCGTGAGCGCCTTGGCGCTGCGCACTTCCGCGACGGCGACACCGAGGGCCTTGTTCACGTACGCGGCCAGCGCCTCGATGATGGCGTCGATGCTGTTGATGCGGTGATGCTTCACGAGCACTTCCAGCGTGCGCACGGCCAGGTCGGAGGCCTTCATCTTCTTCGCGATCTGGCGGGTGATGGTGAGCTTGGTCTCCTCGTCCACCGGATTGGCGTAGAGGTCGCGCAGCTCGGCGGACGCGCGGAGCGCGTTGGCGAAGATCTGCAGCTCGCCGCGCAGCTCATTGGCCTTCGCCGGCGAGCCGGCGGCGTCCATGATGGCGCGGGCGTACGGTCTGGCGAAACGACGGATCATGCCCGCACCTCACCCACTTCGCGAAGGCTCTCCTGGAAGAGGTTCTTCTGGTCCTGCTCGGTGATCTTCTCGCGCAGGATCTGCTCGGCGCGCTCGCTGGCGAGCTGGCCGGCATACTCGGTCAGCTCGGTGCGGGCGTGCTTGAGACGGTTGTCGACTTCGGTGCGCGCCGCGGCGAGGATCTTCTGCGACTCCGCCTCGGCCGACGTGATGAGCTCGCGCTTCTGGCGCTCTCCCTCGGCGACGGCACGCTCGTGGATGGCCCGCACTTCGGCCTCGATCGCGGAGAGGCGCGCCTGGATCTCGCCCGCCATGCGATCGGCTTTCTCGCGGCGCTCGCGCGCTTCTTCCGCGGCGCGCTTGATCGCCTCACTGCGCGCGGCGAACCCTTTTTTCACCGGGCCGCCGACGAAGTACGCCAGCACGCCGATGAAGAGCACCATGTTGGCGATCTTGAGGATCCACCCCGGAATGCCGAAGTAGGTCTGTTCGTGGTGCTCGGCGCCTTCCGCCGGGCCCTCGGTGGGATGCGCCTTTTCGTGGGCTTCCTTCTCGGCGCCGTGCGCGGCGGTGCCGCCGGTCTTGTCGACCTGCGCGAAGAGCGCCGGCGTGACGAGAAGCATGAGGATGAGCATCAGGCGGCGCATCAGACGGCCCTCCCGAGGATGCGCTCCGCGGCGAGACGCGCGAGGGAGTCGGATTCCGTGACGATCTTCGCGCGCGCGGCCTGGACGTCCGCACTCAGTCGCTGGTCGGCTTCGGCGATGAAGCCGCGAGCCTCGGTGTTGGTCTTCTCGACGAGCTGCTGGCGGTAGACGCCGGCCTCGCCACGGAAACGGTCGCGCACCTGCGCGGCCTCGCGTTTCGCGGCATGGAGCTGCGCCTCGGTCTGCGCGGTGGCTTCGTTGAAGCGCGCCAGCGCATCCTCATAGAGCTGCTCGGCCGACTTCGTCTCCGTCTCGCGCGCTTCCAGGACCTGGTTGATCGGCTCGAGGAAGAACTTGCGCACGATCCAGTAATTGATGATGAAGATCACCATGATCGCGAGCAGAGATAGATCGGGCGCCAGATTGATTTGCATAGCGTTTTTTTCGTGGAAATCACTGCTCGGGGCGAGCCGCGCAGGAGGGCTCCAGAGGCGCAGAGCCGCCAAAGCCGCGGTTGTATACCACATCGGAAAGAACGTTGTCACGCAACGGGTTGGTGGAGGATAGACGATCCCGTCTGTCCCCTGACAGGCACGATTGCGTGTCCCCACATGTCGGACGAAAACTACCGAAACATCCTCGACCGGGCTGATCAGCACTTCGCCGCGGTGATGCAGTCGCAGCGGCAGAACCTGCAGTGCGGCGCGGGCTGTTCCCTCTGCTGCTACGGCCTGTTCGAGATCGGCTCCGGCGACGTGCCGGTGATCGCCGAGGGACTGGCGGCGCTGCATCCTTCCCGGCGTCGCACGATCATTCGAAAGGCGCTCGAGATCGTCGAGTCCAGCCAGCATCCGAACCTGCGCGAGTGCTCCCCCGAGGAAAAGGAGGCGTTTTTCGACCGCACGCAGTCGACGCCGTGTCCCAACCTCGACGAGGCGGGCCTCTGCATGATGTACGAGGCGCGCCCGCTGGTCTGCCGCACGTTCGGACTCCCGCTCCGCGAGGGCCGCAAGTACGTCGGCGACGTGTGCGAGCTGAACTTCACCTCCGCGTCGCGCTCCGAGCAGATGAAGGCGGCGTGGGATCTGGAGTGGGAAGACGTGCTGGGACCGGAAGACGAGTTCACGATTCCCGAGGCGATCGTGATGGTGGCGCGGATGCGCGGCTGGGCTTAGGCCGAAACGTCCTCTCGAAATGTCTGGCGTGACATTTCTTAATGTCACTCCAGACCAACGAAAATCTCGAACCGACCAAAGCGTCGCTCGTTCCTGTATTTCTTTTCATCGAACGACGCGACGAAAACCGTGAGTCGAGTCATCGCCCGGTCGAAACGAGCAACTCGCGCGCAACTTCATGCCGAATCCGGCAGGTTTCCAAGCTCTTTTCGCCTTTTTCGAGGAGCGCGCGCGTGATTTCTTGCCACGCCCGACTGTCGCATGCCTGCGTTCGAGGACAACCGAGTCACGCGTGACTCCAAAGCGTCCTGGTTAAATGTCATTTCGAGCGACGCTTTGGTCGATCGGAACGACGGTTTGGGCGATTCGAGTCACGCGTTGGTCAAAACGAGCCGCACGGGAGTCAGGTCGCGCCGCGCGTTGGTCGGATCACGCCGCGTGTGGCCGGGTTCCAGCGACGCTTGGGTCGGTTCGAGTCACGCGTTCCTCGTTTCGAGTCGCGCGTTCCTCGTTTCGAGTCGCGCGTGACTCCGTAGGAGCGGCGATCAGCCGCTCGCGCGGCTCGATTGATTGAGCGCCGTCACATTCGCGCCGCTCTTGCGGTCACCCATCACGCAGTTTCCCTGGAAGATCGCTCCTTCCTCGATGATCAGCGCCGGCGTGTCGATGTCGCTGTAGACCTTGCCGTTGCGGTGGATCTCCACGCGCTGGTCGGCGGTGATCTTGCCGAGGACCGTGCCGCTGATGGCGATGCGGCCGACGTGGATCTCCCCTTCGATGTGCGCGCTCTCGCCGACGATCAACTCGTTCTTCGAGCGGATCCGCCCGTTGAACTTGCCGTCGATGCGCATCGTGTCCTCGAACTCGAGCTCTCCCTTGAATGAGGAGCCGCGGTCCAGGAATCCGTTGAGATCACCACTTTTGCCTTTCATCGTCTTCTCCCCATGAGCTCTTCGACCAGCCGGATCAACTCGTCCTCGCTGCCGAAGCGGATGTGAATCACGCCGCCGCGGCGCTTCCGGTCGATCTCGACTCGACTGCGTAATGTCTTCGCCAGCCGCTCTTCGGCGTCGCGGGTGAAGACGTCCTTCTCTTTCTCGGGCTGCTCCGCCTTCGGCGACTTCTCCGCGGCCAGCATCTCGGTCTGGCGCACGTTGAGGTTGCGCTTGACCACGCGTTCGGCGAGCTGCTCCTGCTTCTTCGGCGTGTCGACGGCGAGGATCGCACGCGCGTGCCCCATCGAGAGCTGGCCGGAGGCGAGCAGCTTCTTCACCGCGTCCGGCAGCTTCATGAGCCGCAGGAAGTTCGCAACGGTGGAACGCTCCTTCCCCACCCGCTTCGAGATCTCTTCCTGCGTGAGCTGGAACTCCTCGTGGAGCTGATGGTAGGCGTACGCCTCTTCGATCGGGTTCAGGTCTTCGCGCTGGATGTTCTCGATGAGCGCGACCTGGAGCACGTCGCCGTCGGCCATCGTCTCCTTGATGACGACGGGGACCTGCGCGAGCTCCGCCTTCTGCGCGGCGCGAAAGCGGCGCTCGCCGGCGATGAGGCGGTACTTATGATCGCCAATTTTCGTGACGACTAATGGTTGAATAATACCGTGCTCGCGGACGCTGCGCGACAACTCTTCGATGGAGGCGTCGTTGAAGGTCTTGCGCGGCTGATACGGGTTCGGCTGGATCTGCTCGATCGGCACGTGGGCCAGACCGGAGCCCTGCGGTGCCGCCGGCGGCGGCGGGGGTGCTTCGGCGACGGGACGGCTCGGGATGAGGGCACCGAGGCCGCGGCCGAGCGCTTTTTTCTGCGTGCTCATGACAGGACGTTCTCCGCGCGCTGGATGAATTCCTTGGCGAGGTTGATGTAGGCCTCGCTCCCTCGCGAGCGAATGTCGTAGAGGATGATCGGCTTGCCGAACGACGGCGCTTCGCCCAGGCGGACGTTGCGCGGGATGACGGTCTGGTAGACCTTCTCACCGAAGTGGCTGCGCACTTCCTCGGCGACCTGGCGGGCCAGGTTCATCCGCTCGTCGTACATGGTCAGGGCGATGCCCTCGATCTCGAGGCCGGGGTTGAGCATGTCGCGGACGCGCTCGACGGTATTGACGAGCTGCGCCACACCCTCGATCGCAAAGTACTCGCACTGCATCGGGACGAGGACGGAGTTGGCGGCGGTGAGGCCATTAACCGTGAGCAGTCCGAGCGACGGCGGTGAGTCGATGAGGACGTAGTCGTAGTCTTTCGCGACTTCCTGGAGGGCGCGGCGGAGGTAGAACTCGCGGCCGATGGCGTCGGAGAGCTCGAGCTCCGCCGCAACGAGGTCGACGGCCGACGGTGCGACGTGCAGGTTCGGCAGCTCGGTGGTGACGATGACCTCGCGGATGTTCATCCCGTCGGTGAGGACGGGATAGATCGACTTCTCCAGGTTCTTGGAGATGCCGAGGCCGGAAGTGGCATTGGCCTGCGGGTCGAGATCGACGAGCAGGATGTTTCGCTCGCAGGCTGCCAGGGAGGCGCCGAGGTTGATGGCGGTGGTCGTTTTGCCGACACCGCCCTTCTGGTTCACGAGCGTGACTATCTTCATGTGTGGTGTTCCACGTGGAACGTCAGCACCACGAGGAAGTTCGATTCTCCTCGGGGCAACGGCACTGCTTCACCGGCAGTGAACCCGTCGAGCTTCGGGGCGTCCGGCGATCCCTGGAAAAGCGCGATGCGCGCGCCGTCCTCCAGATGATCCTTCAGCGTCGGCACCCACTCCTCCGGATTCCCCACCGCCCGCGAGACGACCAGTGAAAACCGGAGCTCCGCGGGCAGCCGCTGCAGAAGGCGCGACAATCTATCACCGTAAACCTGTGACCTCAAGCCGCATTCACGGACGACATGCTTGAGAAAGGCCCATTTCTTCTGATCCGCCTCCACCAGGTGGAAGCGCGCGGCGGGAGAAACGATGGCCATGGGGATGGCCGGCAGCCCGCCGCCGGAGCCGAAATCCATCACTTCCCTCTCCGGCCGGAGGATTTGTGCCGCGGCGACGGCTTCCGCGATGTGCTCGTCCAGGTTGGCCGTGGCCTCGGGACCGATCAGGTTCACCTTGCCGTTCCACTTCAGGAGCTCGGATTTGTAGAGGGCGAGCGCGTCAGACACGGGCACCGCGCCTCAGATGCATGCGCACGATGGCGATCGCCGCCGGCGTCACGCCCGGAATCCGGCTGGCCTGCCCCAGAGACAGCGGCCGTACCTTCGTCAGCTTCTCCGTCATCTCTCTGGAGAGACCGGGCAACGCATAAGTCATGCTCGCTGGGATGCGCAGCTCTTCGTCGTCCTGCAGCTTGGCCGCCTCGCGCTGCTGGCGCTCGATGTAGCCGGCATAGCGCAGACGGCTGATGACCCCCTCCGCTTCCTCTTCATTGAGGGCGCGAAAGGCCTCGCTCAGCTCCGGACGCACGCATTCGGCGGCGTCCGCGAAGCGCGCCAGTTCGAAGTTCGGGCGCTGGGTGAGCTTGGCGATGGTAGTCGGGGCGGTCAGCTCGACCTCCGCCGCGGCCAGCCAAACGTTGGTTTCCTTGTCGGGACGGAGCTCGAGCTCCCCCAGCTGCGCGGCCCGGCGCATCCGGGCGGTACGCGCCTCGATGCGGCGCTTTCTCTCGTCGTCGAGGATGCCCAGGCGCTCGGCCACCGGGGAGAGGCGCTCGTAGACGGAGTCGCAGCCGAGGAGCAGGCGGTGCTCCGCGCGGGAGGTGAACATCCGGTACGGCTCCTCGGTGCCGAGGGTGACCAGGTCGTCGATCATCACCGCGGTGTAGGCCTCATCGCGCCGGAGGATCACCGGTTCGCCGCCGCGCACGCTCTGCAGGGCGTTGATCCCCGCGAGCAGTCCCTGCGCGGCCGCTTCCTCGTAGCCGGAGGTGCCGTTGATCTGGCCGGCGAGGAAGAGTCCTTCTACGCCACGGACCTGGAGCGTGGCGTCGAGCTGCTCCGGATTCACGAAGTCGTACTCGACGGCGTAGCCATAGCGGGCGATCTTCGCCTGCTCGAATCCGGGGAGCGAGCGGACGACGGCGTCCTGCACGTCCGCCGGCAGCGACGTCGAGATGCCGTTCATGTAGAGCCACGGGTGCTGCAGACCCTCCGGCTCGACGAAGACCTGGTGGCGCTCCTTCTCGGCGAAGCGAACCACCTTGTCCTCGATGGAGGGGCAGTAGCGCGGGCCGGCAGCGTTGATCTGGCCGGAGTACATCGGCGCGCGGTGGAGATTCGAGCGGATCAGGTCATGGGCGAAGCCGCCGGTGTGGGTGAGCCAGCAGAGGATCTGCGGCTGCTCGAGCCGGTCGGTGAGGATGGAGAAGGGGCGCGGACGTTCATCGCCCGGCGCTTCCTCCAGCTTCGTGTAGTCGACCGTGGTGCGGTCGACGCGCGGCGGGGTGCCGGTCTTGAGGCGGCCGAGCTGCAGGCCGAGGAGGCGGAGGGAGTCGGAGAGCGTTTCCGCGGAGGGCTCGCCGAAGCGGCCGCCGACGGTCTTCTCCTCGCCGGAGTGCATCAGCGCGCGGAGAAAGGTGCCGGTGGTGACGATGACGGCGCGGGCGAACAGCTCGGTGCCGTCCGTCAGCGTCACGCGGTGTAGGGCAGGCAATCCTGCCTGCCCGGACATGGACAGGGAGGATTGCCTGTCCTCCACTCGGAGCGACCGGACCGCACCCTCAATGATGTCGAGGTTCG
>DASUSL010000275.1:0-2455 GCA_036375135.1 Thermoanaerobaculia bacterium
TACGGCGTCGGCGACGCCATCCGCGACGCGAGCCTGCCGCTGGAGGGAATCGAGATCGGCGGTCCGAAGCCGTGGCTGACGCTCACGCGTGACGATTTTGCCGCGGCGAAGGCGGACCCGTTCTCGACCAATCCGGCCACGACGCGCGCGATCGTCGCGAACGCGGCGATCGCGACGGGGAACGTGGAGGTGCATCGCGGTCTCGCCGTCGAGGAACTGCTCTACGACGAGGGACGCGTCGCGGGCGTGCGCGCGAAAGGCGGTCTCGAACTGCGGGCCTCGCTCGTGATCGGCGACGACGGCGGCAACTCGATCGTCCGCACGCGCCTCGGCATCCCGATCGCGCTGGAGCAGTTCCCGATCGAGTTCGTCACGGCGATGATCCCGCGCTGGCCACTGCCGTCGCGCCGGGTCCGCGCCTGGATCGATCTTCGCCGCGACCTCCCCGCGGCGGCGTTGTTTCCGTGGCCGGAGGACGAAGGGGTGCTGCTCGTGCCGCTGCCGTCCGATCGCGCGGAGTCGCTGTTCGCGCAATCGCCGGAGACGTTCTGGAACGCGCTCGAGCGCGTGACGCCGATCGCTCCCGCGCTGCGTGAACAGCTCGAGTTCCCGCGCGACTTCCGGCGCGTGGCACGGCCGTTCGGTCACGCGCCGTCGTACGTCGCCGACGGCGCGGCGCTGATCGGTGACGCCGCACACCCGATGACGCCGGCGGGCGGACAGGGAGCCAATGCATCGATCTGGGATGCGCTCGCGCTGGCCGATGTCGCGGATGCCGCTCTTCGCGCCGGCGACGTCTCCCGCGCGCGCCTGCTCCCGTACGAGCAACTGTGCCGCCCGGTGAACGAGCGGTCGGTCTCCTTCTCCCGCACGGCACGGCGCGCGTTTCGCGCCGCCGGCGTGCTCCCCACGTTCGCGTTCCCGCTCCTCGCGAGAACAGTCGACGTCCTGGGCTGGCCGAAACGCACGGCGGTCGGCTCGTTCTCACACACGTTCGTGCATGGCCGAGGGGATTCATGAAAGCGATCGTCAACACTGTGTACGGCTCACCGGACGTGCTGGAGCTCCGCGACGTGGCCACTCCGGTTCCCGCGGACGACGAGATGCTGGTGAAGGTGCACGCGGTGTCGGTCAATCGCTCCGACTGGGAGGGACTGACGGGCGAGCCGCTGTACGCGCGCATGAACGGGCTGCGCAAGCCGCGCCGCCAGATCCTGGGCTCCGACGTGGCCGGGCGCGTGGAGGCGGTGGGGAAGAATCACACCGAGTTCCGGCCGGGCGACGAGGTGTTCGGCGAAATGGAGAGCTACAGCGGCGGCTTCGCCGAGTACGTCTGCACGCGCGGAAAGGAGTGGGCGCTCAAGCCGCCCGCGATGCCGTTCGAGACGGCGGCCGCCATTCCCCAGGCGGGTGTGATCGCGCTGCAGGCCATGCGCGATCGCGTGCAACCGGGTCAGCACGTCCTGATCAACGGCGCCGGCGGCGGCGCGGGGACGTTCGCCATTCAGCTCGCCCGCTCGTACGGCGCGGAGGTGACGGCCGTCGACAACGCCGGCAAACTCGATTTCCTCCGCTCTCTCGGCGCGACGCACGTCCTCGACTACACCCGCGAAGACTTCACCCGCACCGGCCGCCAATACGACTTCATCCTCGACGTCATCGCCGAGCGCTCCGCATTTGCATACGCGCGGGCGCTGAAGCCGGGCGGCCAGTACTACGCGGCCGGCGGCAACGTCTCGACCTTCCTGCAGATGCTGGCGGTCGGCCCTTTCCTGCGCAACAAAACCGTGCGCGTGCTGGTCGTCCGCCGCAATCGAAAGGACCTGGAGACCGTGACGCAGCTCTGCCAGAGCGGCCAGCTCGTTCCCGCCATCGACCGCATCTACCCGCTCGCCGAGACACCCGAAGCTCTCCGGCAACTCGGGGAAGGGCGGGTGAGGGGGAAGGTGGTCATCCGGGTGTGATCCGAGGAGTGACCCCGAACGACGACGAAACGATACGGCGCAGGTCGGGATGCTCGCGATCCGCCGACCGGAGGCAGCAAGAGCACGCAACTGCGGCTAAACTGATGGCCGGTCCACACGAATCCAACTCGCACGTTTGAGATAACTGGAGATTATCCGGTGGTCGCGGCCCGTTACGAGTACCTTTTCCTGCTGCTGGTGTTTGCACTGGTCGGTGCGTCGGTGCTTTCCGCACGCGCGCAGCGGGCGATGCGCACGAAGGCTTACTGGGTGTCGCTGTTGTTGTTCATGATCTTCGGCACGGCCGTTGATCTGATCGCGATTCACTGGGAGTGGTGGGAGTGGTCGGCCGCCAAGATTTGCGGACTGCGCCCGCTGAACATCCCGATCGAAGAGTACGTCCTCTTCATCATCGCGCACATGACACTCGTAGCTACGTGGGAGGCTCTTGATGACGTGGCCTGAGTTTCTCCTGGCGTACGTGCTCGTGA
>DASUSL010000276.1:0-41803 GCA_036375135.1 Thermoanaerobaculia bacterium
TTCCGCTCGAAGTTTCTCTCCACGGTGAAACTGGAAGGCTCCGGCGTCGCGGCGAACGGCACGATCATCCAGTACTACAACGGCTGCTATCACACCGATACCTGTCCCCGCACCGCGTCGGGCGTCTGTGCTCAGGCCGGCATCAGGGCCGCGGTGGATCCGGGCATCCTGCCGATGAAAAGCGATTTCAACATCACCGGCATCGGAATCCGGACCGCACAGGACACGGGCGGCGCCATCGACGGCTATCACATTGACGACTATGTGGGGGTCGGCATCGCGAACTACTTCGGCAACTCCTACAATCGTGCTGTCCGGCTGCTCGAGGGAGACCCATCATGCGCCAACTGATCGCCATCGCCCTCTTCTGCCAGACCGTTGCTACAGCAGCGGAACCGCGGCCGTGCGCGGCTTTGTACGTCAAAGGCGATCAGCTCTGGGCCGCCGTCGACGGCGAGGCGCGCTTCCTCTTCAGCGACTCGCTGGGCGTGGAGAAGCCGCGGTGGTCGCCGGACGGCAACCGGATCGTCTACGTTCACCGCATGCGGCCCCAAAAGGATCACCTCACTGACGTGATGGTCACCGACACCCACGACCTGTCGACGAAAGCGGTGGCGAAGCTGACCTGGGAAGACTCGGTCAAGGCGGTGCTCCAGGTCGCGTGGCGCGGGAATGACGCTGTCTGGATCGAGGGTCACGTCAATCCATCGACGAACATCTACTACGAATGGAACGTGGCGACGGGAGAGCGTGTACGCGACCTGCCCGGCGCCCGCTTCTCGTGGTCGCCGGACGGAAGACACCTCGTCTATACGGAGCACCGCGCACATTTCTCACCCGATGCCGGCCGCGCCGCAGGACTCATGATCGACGACGAACCGCTCTGGACGCCGCCGAAGGGCGAGCGGATTGCGTCGCCGCTGGCGTGGTCGGAGGACTCGACCTCGCTGGCATTCGTCACCGCCGGTGAAGACGGGGCAAAGCTGCGCGTGCTCGATACGAGCCGCAGAGTCGAGCGCAATCCTGTGCGGCTGGAGTCGGGGCCAATCACCCGGCTTCGCTGGACCGACAAGGGAAGAGTCACCGTCGACGGCGCCGCGACCGACCTCGTGGAGGTGGCATCGGGACGTGTCACGCGTCAGCCGCGGGCGGCGCAGAGTGTCATTCGCGAAGGCGAGACATCCTTTATCGCCGCAGACTCCACGTGCGGCGAGAGGTGATCATCTGACATCGCCCCTGTCCATGGACAAGCTGCTGCAGACGTTCGACACGCCGTCCACGAGTCCCGAGGGAGAGCGGTACGACGTGCAGTTGTACGGGCGGAGCCGGCCGGGCGACACGCGGCAGGGATGGATCGTGTTCGCGGGGCGCGACGGGGTCACGTACGCGAGGGACGTGGAAACGACGCAGTCGTCGGCCGACGGGGTGCTGTACTGGGCGGCCGGGCTGACCAGCACGTACTTTGACGGCGCGTTCGAGCGCGCGCAGGATGCGGCGCCTGCCGTCGAGACGGCGCCCGCTCCGCTGCCGCTGCGCGACGCGAGCGCGGACCGTGCGACGTATCTGCATCGCCTCTCCGAGCTCGAGCGCGACATCCTGCAGTGCTTCAGCGACCGCGACGCGACGCAACTGGCCACGCAGGTGGTGCTGGACTCGCTGCCGCACGCGAACGCGGACTTGGTGCGCGCGATCGAGGCGCTGGAGAAGCGGGAGCGGGCGGGTGAGGGACCTCGGGCGTCACTCGCATGGCTCAGCCTCGCCGTTCGGCGAGGAACTCCAGCATGCGGCGGGCGATGGCGTGGCCGCGCTGCTTGGCGTAGTCGGCGCGCGTGCCGGCGAACGACTCGTCGACGCTGCTGGTGAAGAGCTCGAGCCAGCGCGCGAAATGACGCGGCTCCAGGCGCGCCTTGCGGTCGAGCTCCGCGTGGACGAGCAGCGGGTTGCGGCGGTGCCGGCTGTAGACGCCGCTGCCGAAGAGCGTGCTCTCCCAGAAGTCGCCGATGACCGGGAGGTGATGCTCGAGGTCGAGCCGGGCCACGTCGGTGAACAGCGGGCCGATGAGCGGATCGCTCATGGCCCGGCCGTAGAAGCGGACCATCAGCGCGTCGATGTCCTCGCGCGATGCGATGTCGTTCTTCATCTGCCGGAGGAAACGCGGTGCGGACCGCGGACATTGCTCCCGGGCGCGCGGGCGGGCCTTCCTTCTGCATGTCCCGCCCGCTCACGCTGCTGCTCGACGTCACCGAGCGCTGCAATCTGCGCTGCGTGATGTGCCACTTCGCGAGGGTGGAGCGGATTCACTTCCCGCCCTTCGACCTCGTACCGGACGAGCACGGGAACATGTCCGCGGCCCTCTTCGAGCGCGTGGCCGCGCAGTTCTTTCCGCACGCCCGCCGGGTGGCGCTGGGCTGCGCGGCCGAGCCGCTGATGCATCCGCGCTTCGCGTCGCTCCTCGGCATCGCCTCGCGCTACGGCGTGCCGGAGCTCTGGTTTCCGACGAACCTGCTGGCGCTCACGGAGTCGACGGCGGAGGCGATCGCGCGCGGCAAGCTGTCCACGGTGGCGGTCTCGATCGACGGCGTATGCAGGGAGACGTACGAGAAGATCCGCGCCGGCGCGACGTGGGAACGCCTGCACGCGAAGCTGCGGCTGCTGCGCGACGCGCAACGGGCGGCGCGCAGGCGCGCCCCGCAACTGCGGATCATCTTCACCTGGATGCGCTCGAACCGCTCCGAGCTCCGCGACCTCCCCGCCTTCGCCGAATCCCTCGGCGCACGCGAGCTGGACGTGCGCTTCGTGGCCCCGGCCGTCGGCGTCGACCTCTCGTCCGAAACGCTGGCCGGCGATGACGTGCGCGCCGAGTTGCGCGCGGCCGCGCGCGATGCCGTGCGCCGCGGACTGCGTCTCGCCGCGTGGCCGCAGTTCGACGAGCGCCCGCGCGCCTTGCCGGCGCGGCTGGCGTGGCGCTGGTGGCGCGTGCGTGCAGGACTGGACCGCGTGCAGGACCTGATGATGGGACGGCGCGCGCCGGAGCGGATGCTGGTCATCCGCCCGAGCGGGGCGATCTTCGGTTGCGAGCATGCCCGCGAGCCGCTGGGGTTCGCGGGCGGGCCTCTGGCGATCCGCGAGCGCGGCGCGTGCGGCTCGTGCGCCTCGCGCGGGAACGTGATGTACGAGGCGGCGCCGCTGCGGGTGGGCCTTTAGGGGGGCACGTCCACCTTGCCGGAATTCGCAGGGGTTGGAGGTGAGTCATCGATCAGTCGGGGCGAGTCGTCGATCACTCGGGTTGAGTCGTCGATCACTCGGGTTGAGTCGTCGATTGCTCGGGTTGAGTCGTCGATTACTCGGGTCGAGCCGCTGATCGCTTGGGTTGAGCCGTCGGTGACTCGGGTTGAGCCGTCGATGACTCGGGTCGAGCCCGCGACCACCCGGGCTGAGCCTTCGATCACTCAGATTGAAGTCATCGGGTGCTCAGATCGAGCCTTCGATCACTCAGATCGAGTCACCGGGTCCTCAGATCGAGTCATCGGGCTCTCGGGTTGAGTCATCGGGTCCTCGGATTGAGCCGTCGGCCCTTCGGATCGAGCCATCGGTCACTCGAGTTCAGTCATCGATCCTTCAAGGCGAGCCATGGCCATTCCAACGGAGTCGTCGATCGTTCGAGTTGAGCCATCGGCCACTTCACCACGGCGTGGCTTCAGGCCGCTCAGCCGCCCCACGAGATATCTGAGACAAGCCCTGAAGAGCGTTCAGACGATTGATTCGCGGGTCTTGGAAGACCCACGCGGATGGTTCATGGAGACGTTCCAGGCGGACGCGTTCCGCGCAGGCCTCCCGTGAAGGGCTTCGCGCTTCGCCCACTCCTTCGGCTGCGTCTCCTTAATGAAGTGGAGGACTACGGACGGGAAGAGAGCCCGCTCGCGGTCGAAGCCATCGCGGGAGATGGCGACGTAGCCATGCCCGAGCAGGTGGTGCTCGATGGCCGTCTCGAAGGCTGCCTCGGAGTGGCGATACACGCTCGTCATGGCTCCTCCTTCCACGTGCGCGCACGCTTCGACTCGATGCGCTTCACTTCAGCCTCGAAGTCGCTCTCGAACTCGCGGTCCTGACGCACGCGAAACTCATCGTACTGCTCCTCGGCGAGGCGCTTACCGACCTCGGCGGAGACCCTCCCCGCGTTCGCGAGCACCTCGTACTCATTGAACTGCAGAAACGCGTCGAGCTTCGCGACCCAGTCCGCCATCTTCATCGGGATCTGCCGCGCGGCCTGGTTCTCCGCGTAGTCGAGGTACATCGACACGATGCGCTCGAGCTCCCTGATCTCGCGCTCGATCAGGTAGTTCTTCGCGACACTGACGTCGCTCTTGAGGATCTTCCCATTCGGCGCGTTCTTCCAGGTCGTGAGTCCCATCGAGGGCTTGCCGGCGTCGGCGCGCTCGGCGATCAGCTCAGCGGCGGTTTTCCCCGTGACCGCCCAGTGCAGCTTGTTCTGCACGGTCTTGAAGAACGTCTGCGTCGTCTCAGCGTGCTTGTCGTAGTCGATGCTGCACTGCTCGTAGATGTCGGCGATCTTCAGGTAGAACCGCCGCTCGCTGGCGCGGATCTCACGGATCCGCTCGAGCAGTTCGTCGAAGTAGTCCTTGCCGAACCGCTTGTTCAGCTTGAGCCGCTCGTCGTCGAGGACAAAACCCTTGATGATGAACTCGCGCAGAGTCTGGGTTGCCCAGATGCGGAACTGCGTGGCCTGCGCGCTGTTGACCCGGTAGCCGACCGAGATGATCGCATCGAGGTTGTAGAAGGTGATGTCGCGGGCGACCTCGCGCGTGCCCTCGGTTCGAACCATCCGGATTTTCCGGAGAGTTGCCGCCTCGGACAGCTCCCCGCTGTCGTAGATGTTCCGCAGGTGTTCGTTCACCGTGCGAACGTCGACGCCGAAGAGCTCAGCCATTCGTCGTTGGTCCAGCCAAAAGGTCTCGCCCTCGTAGAGCACCTCGAGGCGCACCGTGTTGTCCGCAGTGCGGTAGAGGATCAGATCGCCTTCCTGGGGTGTATGGTCAGTCATTGAACGCTCTGCGCGAGGCGCTGGTCGAGCCACCACACTGCGACACGCGAAGGATTGAAGCGTGCCGCCGGGAGGGACTCACCGTGCTCGCTTTCGCTGAAGGGTGGCGTTGTCAGGGCCTCGATGATGCTGATCGCGGTATTCGCGCAGCCAACTGAGCCGAGCGAAATCAAATCCCTGTGGCGGGCGGTACGGAACGCGGAGCAGATCGGCAATCTGCCAGATCAGGTTCGCGAACGAGTTGTGATCAGACGCCACGTACGCCCTCCGTCGAGCGAGCGCGTGCGCGGACCGATAGCTCGCTGATCATCGCGCACGTCATCGGACCGCAGCGACCTTCTGCCGTTCGATCCATGCATCAATGTCGTCGCCCTTGAACCGCCACTGTCCCCGCACCTTGAACGCCGCGAGCCCGCGCTTCTGGGCCATCGTGTGGACAGTCTGGTCCGCGACTTTCAACAAGTGGGGCAGTGTGAGAATCGCGTCAGGCATGGGACAGGCTCCTCTGGACATTGGTTGGCAGAGATCGCCACCCCGCGCCAAGGTACACCAGGCTCGGTCGCACACTCAACGGTCTCCGGCAGTCAGCGACTACGACGCGAAGTGGAGCTCGACCGATCAGATCGCGCCGTCGGGTCGGGCAGCATTTCCCGCTTCGGTCCCGTGGACCCGAGCAACGGCGGCAAGACCTCCCGCTACTCGGTCGCCAGCGAATGGCAGCGCAACTCTTCGTCGTCGCTCACGCAGGCCGGCGCAACGTGGCTTCGGCCCGCCCGGCCGCCCACGAGGGGGGCGGGCTGAAGCCCGCCCCACATGCCACGAGGGGGCAGGCTGAAGCCTGCCCTACGTTTTTAAAGGTTGGTGCGGACGGCGTTGAGGCGGGTTGCGAAGCGGCTCGGTTCGTATTCGTCGCGGTCTTTGAGCTCTTCGAACAGGGCGTCGATCGAGCGGGTGAGGGGGCCGCGGAGCAGCTTCGCGTCGCGGCGGGTGCGGACGGAGGCGAGGCTTTGCAGGGCCAGGGCGGCCTGCTCGGCGGAGTGCACGTCGGCGAGGATCGCCTCGTCGTTGGTGATGATGGTCATGAGCGCGCGGACGTCGGCGTCGCTCCAGTTGGCGGCTTCGACGCGCGCGACGAGCGGCGAGACGATGGCGCGGGCGCGGTCGGCGGCGGAGGCCACGCCGCTCGGGTTGTTCATGCGGGCCACGCCGAGGGAGAGCTGGGCCACGAGCGGGTCGAGCTCGTTGCGGGCGCCGGGGGAGACGCGGTCGAGGATCAGGCGCAGCACCGCCCAGCGCTGCGGCGTCCACGACGGCAGGCCGGCGCGGTCGGGCCAGCCGCGCACCTGGCGCCACGTCGAGTCCTTCAGGTCGTGGTGGCAGTTGTAGCAGCTCATGTCCGAGAACTCCGGCCACTCGTTGCCGCGCGCGTGGCGGGAGAGGTTGTCGAGGTACTCGCGGAACGACACCACCTGTCCCACCGCCCACGCGCGCAGGCCGTGCGAGGCGCGATTCGGCGTCCAGTGCGGCGGCATCGACTCGGTGTAGTTGTCCAGCTCGAAGGCGAGGATGGGATGTCCCGAGGCGATCAGCTCGTGGTCGACTTCCTTCTTCGCGTTGCCGATGTGGCAGCCGGCGCAGACGGTGCCGCGCGCGTTGATGCTCCGCAGGTCGATCATCCCGCGCGCCACGCTCTGTTCATGCGTCCACCCTTCCTCGGTGTGCGCGTCGCGCCAGCCGCTGGCGGGGCCGTGGCAGACCTCGCACTGCACGCCGTCCTCGAGGTCGACGGCGCCGGAGACGAGCTGCGCGGGGATGTTCGTGGTGTGGCAGTCGAGGCAGACCGCTTCCTCGTACGCGCGCTTCTTGAGGCGCATGTTCTTCGCGATGCGCGCGCTGCGCTCGTTGAAGAGGACGTTGTAGGCGCCGGCGTGGCGGTCGTTGTTCAGCCACGTGTAGTACTCGTTCTGGAGCACCGAGGTGGTGTTGAGCGCCTGCGTCGAGCCGTGGCAGCCGGCGTTCGCGCACGAGGCCACGCCGACGTAGCGGCCCGGCTGCGAGTCGACGGGCTGCGTCAGCGCGACGGGCGACGTCGGCGTGGCGGGCGGGCGTGTGGCGGGCTGCTGCGCCACCACGAAGACCGCTGTGATCAGAAGGAGAACCAGACCGGCGCGCTTCATCGTTTCACCTCGTTCGGAGTCTCGCTCACTGTGTAGATCTTTCCGTCGCGCAGGAAGAGGCGCTGCATCTCGGGAAGCGTCATCGGCCGCGCGCCGATGCGGTTGAAGACCGAGACCTGATAGCCGCTCTCGTCGACCGCGCGGTCGCGGTCGAGGCCCTTGGAGATGGCCAGTGCCGGCCCCTCGAGCTTCTTCTTGGCGATCAGCTTCGGCACCGGGCGCGGACTGAAGCCGGCGTACCACGGCGTCCACTGCGGCGACGTGAGCTGGAAGACCTTCAACCCTTCCTCGCCGTCGGCCACGTACGCGTACGCGCTGGCGTTCGTGGAGGCCACCTTCACGTCGTGCACGTCGTGCAGGTCTTCGGTGACCGTCTGGTCGATGCGCGGCTTCTCGGGATTCTCGATGTCGACGATGACCAGCCCCTTCTTTCCCGCCGCCACGTAGGCGTAGGTGCGGGCCACGTAGACGTTCTTCGCGTCTTCGATCTCCACGTGCGCCACCACGCGCGGCTTGGCGGGATCGGTGATGTCGATCGTGTGCAGCCCCTTCTCATCGGTGGCGAAGGCGTAGCGGAACTGCACGCCGATGCCGGTCGCCGAGTGGATGCCCGGCACGGTGGCCACGATGCGCGGCTGTGCGGGCGTGTCGACGTCGACGATGACCAGCCCTTCCTTCGCGCCGACCAGCACCCAGCGTCCGGCCACGTAGAGCGACTCCGCCCCTTCCAGCGCGCCGTTGGGATTGAAGACCACGTCGCGCTTCAGGAAGTTGTTCGACGGGTTGCCGTCGACGAGCGTGGAGACGTCGACCAGGATCAGTCCTTCCTCGCGGTCGGCGATGTAGGCGTACCGATACAGGTCGTGCATCGGCTGCTCCTGGTTCTCCGGGATGAGATCGGTCTTGCGCGCCGGGTCGACGGGCATCGTCGTCGGCAGTGCGATCGCGCTGGCGAACTTCGTCTTCACGAACGTGCGCTGGCCGATCGGTGAGACCGGCGCGGTAACGATGCGCTCGGAGAAGTCCTTGTTGTCGATGTTGGCGATGTCGTAGACGTAGAAGCCGTTCTCCCCCATCGCCACGAACGCCCACTCGCCGCGCATCTGGATGCCGCGCGCGCCCGTCGAGGGATGTTCGTAGACTTCCTTCAGCTTCTTCCCGTTCTTCTGGTGATTGGCGTAGTAGTCGGGATAGACCGTCTTGTGCAGCGACGAGCCGATCACCGCCTGCGGCTCGTCCCACTCCGTCACGGCGACGGCTTCAATGGCTTCCTCCGCCGCCACCCAGACGTAGCGGCCGATGAAGTTGACGAAGTTCGTCCCCTGCAGGAGCAGCTGCGCCATCCAGGCGTTGTTGTCGTTGGCCTGCGTGAGGTGGCAGCTGTTGCATCCCTGCGTCTCCTTCGTGCGCACCGTATGCGGCACGTGCGGGTTGAAGGCCTGGCTGCTGTAGCCGGGCGCGGAGATGGGCGGCTGCTGGATGTAGATGCGCTGGCGGAAGGCGTTGGTGGAGCTGAGCACGAGCGCGCTCGACGAGCGCACGGGGGCGATCTTCTTCCCCTTGGTCGTGCCGTTGACGCCGAGCATGATCGTGTCGGTACGGATGACCTGCGGGTTGTAGCTGGCGTAGTTGCGGGTGACGGTCCCCTCGTAGTGCTGCATCTCCGTCTGCGCGTTCTGCTCCTGCGGCAGGTGGCAGCCGGAGCAGGAGGTCATCCACGACGTGTGGCAGGAGTAGCAGGTCATCTTGGCGTCGCTGTGCGCGGCGCCGCCCTGCGAGCTCTGGATCGTCTTCGCGTAATGCGCCTTCGCGTTGAAGCGCGCGTGGCCGGGCGTGACGCTGTCCTTGACCTGCACCACTTCCCACTGCTGCTTCGGATTGACCATCGAGCGCTGCATCAGCTTTCCGTTCGACCAGACGAAGCGGCGCTGGCCGAAGGGCGTCGTGCCGAGGCGCAGGTCGTTGCCGCCGGGAGGCGCGGCGGGTCCGGAGGTACGGAGGTTCGTGTAGCTCTGCGCGTTGCCGTGGCAGTCCTGACACTCGATCTCGATGGTGTTGCCGTACTCGGCATAGAGCTGGCCGTTGCCGTGCTCGTCCTGCGAGAAGTGGCAGTCGACGCAGTGCATGCCGCGCTCGATGTGGATGTCGCGCAGGTGCACGGCCTTGGCGAATTTCTCCGCGTCGTCGAACGGGACGATCTTGTCGTCCTTGTCGAGGAGGTTGCCCTTGCGGTCGCGCTTGAAGACGGCCATGAAGTTCCAGCCGTGGCCGTGGTAGTCGGCGAACTGCGTGTGCTTCGCCTTCGGGTTCAGGCTGGAGACTTTTTCCAGGAACTCGACGTTGCTCCAGAGGCCGCGCACGGCGGCGCCTTCGGGATTGCGGTCGAGTGCGGCGCGCTTCTCCGCCTCGGTCGGGTACTTTTGTTCCTTCGGCCAGAGCAGCTCGGCGTCGGACTCGTAGTCCCACATGATGTAGCCGAGGTAGGTGTTCACGAAGGAGTTGGGCTGGTGCATGTGGCAGCTCATGCACTGACTGGTCGGCACCGCGCGCGTGAGCTGGTGCTTGATCGGGTGGCCCTTCTCGTTCTTCGGGATGGTCGGATCGGCCGACGCGGAGAGGCCGGTGTTGCCGTAGTTGGCGAAGCCGCCGGAGTGCAGCGGATCGCGGTCGTTGGCGTAGACGACGTGGCATCCGCTGCAGCCGGACGCGCGGTAGTCGCCGGGATGCTCGTTCGTGCCGAAATACGAGAGATGCGGATCGTTGAGGCGCGTCTTGTGGATGTTGATCACGGCCGGCGAGATGCGCAGGCCGGTGCCGCGTCCGCGGTTCGACAGGCGGATGTCGGGGCGCCCTGATTCTTCGAACGTGGTGAAGTTGCCGATCTCCGGCGGGATGGGGTTGTTCAGCGCGCCGCCGCGCTCGAAGGCGCGAAAGTACTCGCCGGGCTGGATGACCGTCCACTGCGGCATCGGCACGAGGATCGGCAGCGCGCCGCGGGCGATCTGGTACGGCGTCGGCGGCGTGACCGGCTTGAGCGCCTGCGGGTTGCCGTCGCGGTTGTAGCTCTCGCCGAGGAGACCTTCCTTGCGGCCGAGGATCCCGTTGGCGTAGGGAGCCGCGGCCCAGAAGACGGAGGCGGTGGTCATGGTGCTGCGCGGGACGGCGTTGACCTGTCCCTGATGGCAGCCGCCGCACGTTTCCTGCGCCACGCGCAGGTCGCCGGGATTGACGAACTTGATGAACTCCGCGCTTTCCCGCATCGACCGCGTGTAGAGGCGCTCGGGGTTCGCACTCGACCGCTTGCCGTCGCGCACCCAGAACTCGGGGTTGCGCGGGAGGACGTGGGCGCGGTTCTTTTCCGTGGCGTTCGCGTCGCCGCCGTGGCAGTCGGTGCAGCCGAGCCGCACCGCCGCGGAGGCGTGCATCGGCTCGATGCCCTTGTGACACGTCACACAGCCGCGGCTCTTCGCGTCGGCCTGCGCCTGCGTCTGCCGCAGCAGCGGCGAGTTGCCCGACACCATCTGCGTCGACGGCGCCTGCTGCGCCGTGATCACCGCGGCGGCGAGGACGATGATTGTGATCAGCACCAGTACTTTGCGCATCACCCTCTCCCTAGAACTGGAGGATCAGATTCGTGAACACGTGGTACAGCGGGTCGCCGTCTTCGTAGATGTCCTTGAAGCCTTGTCCGGGGATGAAGCCCGCCGCGCCGCCGACGATGACCACGTTGTTCGAAAGGAACGGGCGGTAGCGGAGTCCGACGCTGAGGTCGTAGCCGAGCTCCTCGCGGATGTTGTCCTGAAAGAGCACCTGCTTCAGCGGCTCGGTGGTCGCGAGCCGGATGTAGTTGCCGGTGAAGATGGCCTTGAGCCGCGGCGTGACTTCGACGTCGAGGCCCGTGGTGATCAGCGCGACGCCGGGATTCACGTAGTTGGGCTGCCCTTCGTCCTTCGAGCTGCGCAGGCTGGTGAACAGGCTGCCGCGGTCGACGAGCGCGACGCCGGTGCCGGCGAGGCGGATGCCGAGGCGGTTGAAGAAGGAGAAGCCGCCGCCGGCGAAGTTCGGCGCGTCGAAGATGGAGTCGAAGCCGGTGCCGGTGCGATCGCGCGGGTCGTCGTCGCCCGTCGCATACAGGAATCCGATCTTCGGGCGCAGCCAGTCTTTGTCGAACGAGAACTCGACGGCCAGCAGCCCCGCGCTGACGTTGATCTCGTCGTCCTCGCCGGGGCGGAGGCGCGGGTCGGGGCCGGCGATCGGATTCAGCGAGTCGCGGCCGAGGACCCAGTAAAGAGCGTGGTCGACGTTGATGCGGCCGAAGTGGCCGAAGCCCGCCTGGCCGAGGTAGATGGCCTGGATCTCGTGCGGCGTGAAGACCCCGACCGGCGCGGGACGCACGAGGATGCCGTTGCGGTCGAACTCGAACGTGGCGTCGTCCTGGAAGGCGTGCAGCGAGAACTGCTGCGTGTAGCCCTTCTTGCCGAGGAAGTCCTGGATGTAGACGTTGCCGATCAGCACGTGCTGGTCGCGCAGTTTGGTCAGGCGATTGAGGCCGCTGTTGGTGTCCTTCTCCAGCCGCTCGAAGAAGGCGGCGTTGTACTGGATGCGGTTGTTCGCGGCGTTGCCGAAGAAGCGGACGCCGAGGTTCGTGTCGGCGAAGATGAAGCCGCGGAAGTCGCTCGTGAACGGCTGCGAGCCGGCGCGGATCGACATGAAGTCGTAGTTGTCGCTGATGACCTTCAGCAGGCGCTCGTAGAAGAACTCCTGCAGCGTGAAGTGCGAGTCTTTGCGCTCCGTGCCGCGGCGCACGTCGGGCTTGAGGATGCCCGGCTCCTCGACGTGCACGAAGTTGAAGTTGCCGATGGCCGTGACTTTCACCCGCTGCCGCACGGGCTGGAAGGCGGTGAAGCCCTGGAAGAGGTCCGCGCTGACGATCAGGTTCTGCACGAAGACGCCCTGATCGTTCTCGCCGAAGAAGGTGAAGCTCTGCGGCCGTCCCGCGCTCGGGTTCGACGGCGTGGGCACGGCGCGCGACTCGACGAGCGTGTCGCTGATGCCGGTCAGCACGAGGAAGGTGTCTTCGCCGAAGATGGGCAGGTCGCCCTTCAGGAGGTTCTGGTTGTACGGATCGAGCGTGGCGCCGCGGGTGCCGATCTTTCGCGCCTGCGGCTTCTCGTCCATCTCGTACGCCGGCGGCGCGATCCGCCAGCGGTCGACCATCTCCTGCACGGCCTCGGCGTTCGGCATCGGAGTCGTGCCGTAGCGCGGCGTGACGTCGAAGCCCGGCTGCCGCGCCACGTTGTCGCCCGCCTGCACGCGCAGGATCTGCGTGGTGGTGCTGGTGCCGTCCGTGACCGTGAGGTCGTACGTGCCGGTCTTCATCGGCGCGGTCCAGACCAGCTCCCAGCTCCCCGCGGCGTTCGCGGTGGTCTGCCCCTTCCCCACTCCTTCGACGGTGAGCGTGATCTGCGCGCCCGGCGCCGCGGTGCCGCTGATCGTGAACGGCACGCCCTCGGCGTAGACGGCGTTGTCGTCGTTGATGGTGAGGGTCGGCTGCTGCGCGAACAACGGCAGCGCGAGCAGCAGCAAGAGCAACGCGGAGCGCTGGCGTCCTCGCCGGCTGTCCGGGCGGCGGCCCGCCCCGCCCCCCCCGGGGGCGGCGCGGGACGCCGCCACGTCAGCCGCCGGGACGGCGGCGCTCCACTTTCCTAGCTGCATGGCCCACCCCCACACTCAGTCACGCCCTCGGGACTCCTGGGGAACTTGAACATGGGGAGGCGGGCGCCGTCGATCTTGATCGTGTCGGCCCAGCGGTCCGTGGGCGGGAGCAGGTCGCCGGCGCCGATGTAGGTCACGTAGTCGTCCTGCTCGATGCCGTCGCCGGAGACGCCGAGGCCGCCGACGAGCTGGCCGTTGCGCACGAGCGGCGTCGCGCCGGCGAAGAAGGTCACGCCGTTCTGGTTCGCATTCGCGAGCTGCGAGCCCTGCGAGCAGGGACGATTCACGTTCGGCAGGTAGAGTGTCGAGTACCACGGCCCCGGCGCGGGGTCGAAGACGCGCGAGTCGATGCCGGGCGGGAAGAACGGCTGCGCGCCGAAGCCGATCGTACGCGTCGTCACCCACGTCCCCGCCGGGACGCCGGGGAGGTCGGTGCGCGCGCGCGGATCGCTGCTGTTGAAGTAGACGACGTTGCGCGCCTTCGCCGGGACGACGTCCACCGCGTCGAAGAGCGCGTCGGGCATGCGGAAGTGCGCGAGGATCGTCCCGTCGGTGTCGACGACGGTGATGATCATGCGCGCGTAGCTGTTCAGCGGCAGGCGCACCTGCGCGCGCGTGCGCTTCGACGCGGCCACGCTGCGCTGCACGATCTCGTCGACCTGCGCGGCGGTGAGCTGCGTCCCCGCCTTCGGTCCCACGAGGTAGCCGTTCGGCGCGCAGCCGCCGAACGACGGGCCGTAATAGAACGTGCCGTTCGCGGCGCCGGCGCTGGTGCCGTTCGGGCGCTCCAGGCCGATCGGCAGGCCGTTCGAGTTGAAGCGCAGCTTCGCGTTCGGTCCGAGGAACGGGAGGCGGATGCCTTCGATGAAGACGTTGCCGGGGAACGGCAGCGGGTAGTACGGCACCGGGACGATGCCCGCCGCGCCGAACGCGCCGGTGACGGCGGCGAACTCCTCGAGGTCGGTGTCGCTGTCGATGCCGTAGACGCCGATCGCGCCGACGAGCTTCGCCTTCGTGACGATGCCGCGGTTGAGGTCCGCCTCCAGCACGCGATAGAGCGGGATGCCGCCCGGACGCACGGGGCGGTCGCCGACGCTCTGCGGATTCGGCTGGTCGTCGAACTGGATCTTGCCGGTGACCAGGCCCGCGCCGCAGCCGGCGGACGTCGTGGAGTTGCAGAGGAGATCGGTCGCGGGCGTGGCCAGGTTGGCCTTGAAGGCCTCGATGGAGCGCGCGCGGACGACGCACTGTCCCGCGTTCCACGCGGCGTTCAGGTCGCAGCCGCGGTTCGACTGCTCGATGCCGTACAGCGCGCCGCTGGCGGTGTTCGTGAGTCCCGGCGGGAAGTGGACCTGGCTGATGAAGCGGATGGTGCGCGAGGAGAGCGGCGCCTGGCTGTTCGAGAAGAAGGCCGCGGTGCGGGCGACGCCGAGGGCGAGATCGTCGTTGGCCTGGAGAAAGCCGGGCTGGCGGTAGACCGCGAGCGGGCGGCCGGTGCGGTCGACGACGGCGATGGTGGCGGTGTCATTCGACAGTGCCGACGCCGCGGCCTCGACGATGGCCTGCACCTCCGCCGCGCTCAGCGCGTTGAACGCCTCGGGCGTCGCATCGCCGAGCGCGCCGTCGGTGCACGACTGCTGCGCCGTGTACTGCAGCACGCAGCCGGGCAGTTCCACGTGGTCGGCCGGAAGCGTGATCGCCCGCACGGCGCGCTGCTTCGCCAATGCCGGCGACATCACCGCCGCGATTGCAAGGGCCCCGATGAAACTCCGACGCATCCATCCCCCTTGTGGTCGAGGACAGGCAATCCTGCCTGCCCCGCGCGTGGACAGGCAGGATTGCCTGTCCTCCACAACCCTCTAGATCTGATAAACGAACGTGGCCGCATTATCGGCCAGCACGATCGTGTCTCCCCGCTTGAGCTCTACCTCGGTGATGCGCTTGCCGCCGATGAAGGTGCCGTTGGTCGACCCCTGGTCGATGGCCCACACCTTCCCGCCGCGCGGCATCACGCGCACGTGCCGCTTGGAGATCCGGCTGTCGTTGATGACCACCTGCGCCATCGAGGCGTCGCGGCCGATGTAGACGCCGTCGCCCTCGATGACCACGCGCTGTCCTTCGAGCGGCCCGGCCGTGCAGAGGAGCATGCCGTACCACTCCATGAACTCCGTCGAGCCGCCCGACTTCGCCGCGGCCTGCATGTCCGAGAGATTGCCGATGCGCGTCGCATCCGGCGGCGCCGCAACGTGGAGGACAGGCGATCCTGCCTGTCCCGGCGCGGGCGCGGGAGGAACCGGTGCGGGCGCGGGAGAAACCGGCGCGGGCGCGGGAGGGACCGGCGCGGGCGCGGGAGGGACGGGCGAGGCCGCGGGCGCGGGGGGGACCGGCAGGATTGCCTGTCCTCCACTGCGCGGCGCGGCGGGACGCTCGTCCGGCTTGCGCGTCAGCCGCTGGAACAGCGCGATGCCCACCGGCACCAGCACGACCAGCACGAGAATGGTGATCGTGATCAGCACGATCCAATCGAGCATCCGCGGTTCCCCTCCCGATGTTGCTGGCGTCCCCCCTGCGATGGGCAACGCCGCGGCCAGTAGTGGTTTCGAGCGCACATGATACTCGTGACAGGTCACGCAGGCGCTTCCCGCATTTTTGCCGCCCCCGCCGTGGCACGCGGTGCAGTCGCTCCGGACGGGCATGTGCACCTCGGCGGTGAGCACGCTGTCGCGCAGTCCGCGATGGCACGACTCGCAATCGAGGCCGCTGTGCGCGGTGTGGGTGAAGCGCGAGCCGGGCATCCACTCCGTGACGAGCTTCGGCGGCTCGACGACGTTGCGCTCCCCTTTGCGCAGGATCGTGTGGCACTTCTCGCACTTCACCTTCACCACCTGCGCGGCGTTGATGATGGCGCGCTCGTCGAGGCCGACGCTGCCGCGGCGCGTGAGGATGCGCCGCACCTCGGCCGGCGACTTGCCGATGATGTCGCGGTTCCCCGCGTACGTCGTGGCGATGTAGCCGTACGTGAGCTGCGGATCGCCGCCGTGCGGGATCTCGGCGGTCGGGAAGCGCGGATCGAAGGTCAGCTTGTGGCAGCGCTGGCAGTGCTGCTCGAACTCGAGCTTCACCGGATCGGCTTTCTTGTCCGGACCGGTGACGAGGTTGTGGCAGCCGTCGCACTTCAGCACTTCGCGGCGCCCCTGCGCGTTGAAGATCCCTCCCTTGCGCAGATGCAGCTTGTGATTGAAGCGGATGTTGTTCGGGTCGGCCACCGAGGTCAGCTCGGGATGGTCCCTGCCGAAGGAGGTGATGTTGCGGATCGCGGAGTTGCCGGCCAGCGCCACCTTCACGTGCGGCGCGAGGTTGGCGTGGCACGACGCGCACGTAGCATCCGCGACCTCGGCGATCTTCTTCTGATCGCGATGCTCCTTGTGACAGGCCATGCACGTGAGCGGGTCCTTCTCGTTCTCGGCGTGCTGCGCGCGCTGGTGACACGCCGTGCAGCGGGCGTCGGTCACGCTGTTCCACGGGTCGTGACAGGCGGCGCAGTTCTTCGCCACTTCCTGCTGTCCCGCCACCGCGTGCGCCGACGACACGCCGCCGGGCATGAACGCGGTCTGCTTCTCGGGCCGCGTGACCTCGGCGATCACCGCCAGCGTGACGATCAATCCGAGCGCGACGAGGCTCAGCTTCGTCAGCCAGACGCGGCGCAGGCGGAACGCGTCCGCGTAGTCGACCTTCGGCGCGCGCACCGGCGGACCGCCCGCCGCGGCCACGACCGGAAGCTCTTCGTCTTCCTCCTCGACGACGGCCGCCGCGGCCGGCTTCGGCTTCGTCACGAGGCGCAGGAAGAGCGGCTTCTTCGGCTCCGCCACCTGCACCTCGATGCGCAGGTCGCCCACCTCGATGACGTCGCCCTTCGCCAGCCGCGCCGTCTCGACGGGCTTGCCGTTCACGTACGTGCCGGTGATCGAGCCCTTGTCGACGACGCTGTAGCCGGCGGAGTCGCTCTCGATGACCGCGTGCTCCAGCGCGACGGCGGGGTTGTCGGAGCGCAGCTCCGCGTTCGTCCCGCGCCCGATGCGCAGCACGGCCGTGCGGATCTCGCTCAGCGAGATCTGGCGGCCGGTGACGCGCTGGATGACGAAGCTCAAAAGACCTTCCCGTAATAAAAGACGGCCACCACGTGCACGGTTCCGAACACGAGGACCGCGATCGTCACGGGCACATGGATGTACAGCCAGAATTCGAGGATGTTCTTGTAGCGCTGCTGATACATGAGCCGCATCAGCAGCTCCTTGCGCTGGCGGGAGAAAACGAGCATCTGCCGCAGTGGCTCCTGCTCTTCCTTGCCGACCAGCGCCAGCATCTTCGACCAGTCGCCGACGGCCTGCTGCGACTTGCGCCGCATGCGCGAGAAGAGCAGCCGCCATCCCGCCAGCCACCCCGGCATCGACTCTTTCATCAGCCCGTCGTAGATGCGCACGAACGGCTGCGAGCGTCCGCTGGCCAGCCGGGCCATGTTGCGCGCGAGCTGGTTGAGCTGCGTGGAGATCTCATCCACGGTCAGGTTGCTCTCCACCTCGGTGAGCAGCCGCGGCACGGTGACGAAGAGGATGGCGCCGGCGATGCCGCTCAGCACGACCACGGCCACGAGGATGAGCGTCGTCACCGCCACCATGTCGTTGAAGCGCCCGCCCGTGTGCAGGACGAGCAGCACCAGCACGAGGATGCCGAGGTAGATGTGCGACTGCAGCCACTGCTCCATCGTGCCGAAGGTGGAGCGGTAGGAGCGTTTGCGGATTCCGTAATACGCGAGGAGGAGGATGAGCAGGTAGCCGGCGGTGCCGAAGATGAGCCCGACCAGCGAGCCGCCGTGCGTGAACTCGCGGCGCGCGCTCCAGACGAAGGCGGCGATGGTGACCGCCAGGAGCAGGATGAAGATGCGGCGCCAGATCACGCCGCTGCGTGCTACGGGCATGGACGCTCCTGCGGAGCGCCGCCGTCCCGGCGGCTGCCCGGGCGGCGTCCCGCCGCCCGGCCGGGGTGGCGGCGCGAGACGCCGCCACGGCAGCCGGCGAGGACGCCGGCGCTTCCCTTGGCGCCGCGGAGCGCCGCCGTCGGCGCGCTCTGCGCTGCGGAGCGCCGCCGTCCCGGCGGCTGCCCGGGTGGCGTCCCGCCGCCCGCCCGGGGTGGCGGCGCGGGACGCCGCCACGACAGCCGGCGGGGACGCCGGCGCTCCACCACTGCGTGGCGGGACGCCACCGGGACGGCGGCGTTCCTCACTGCCCGCCTCGCGTGATCACGATCTCCTCCAGCGTGGTCCGGTACTCGTCGGGGGTGAGGCGGATGGCCGCGCCGGTGGGGCAGCTGCGCACGCAGGCGGGGCCGCCTTTGATGTCGCGGCAGAGGTCGCACTTCACCGCTTTGGTCTGTTCCACGTCCGACTTGTGGCCCCCGCCGAAGAGCTCCTTCACCCAGGAGAAGAGCGTCTTCTTCGGCTCCACGTGGATCATGAAGATGTTGCCGTAGGGGCAGTTGCGCTCGCAGTTGCCGCAGCCGATGCAGTTCGACTTGATGTACACCTCGCCGCGCGGGTCGCGCACCAGCGCGTCGGGCGGGCAGTCGAGCATGCACAGCGGGTTCTCGCACTGCCAGCAGGAGTTCGGCGCGAGGAGGTTGTAGAACTTGATGCCGGTCAGGGAGAGCCGCGCCTGCCCGTCCTCGTGCACTCCCTCGCACCCTTTGATGCAGTTCGAGCAGCGGATGCAGCGGTGCTCGTCGATGATCAGCGTCTGCGTGCCCATGACCACTTCCTCGCGGATGAGGTCCCCCAGCACCGCGCCCGACCCCGGCGTGGCCTCGGCCACGAGGCTGGCGATGCGCCGCTCTTCGAGCTTCTTCATCGGCACGTCGCGCAGCTCCGGCCGCGCGGCGATGAAGTCGTTGAAGTCGCGCTTGGAGAGCTTGATCAGCTCCGACGGAAAGATCGTCGACACCGTGGCCGTGCGCGCCGAGTCGGAGAAGAGCGCCGCCTCGCCGAAGAAGTTCCCGGCCACGAGGTACGAGAGCACGACCTCCTTGTCGCCCGACTTCTTGGCGATCTTCACCATGCCGTTGCGGATCAGGTAGAAGGCGTCCGCCTTGTCCCCTTCCTTGAAGACCACCGCTTCCTTGCCGAAGCTCTCCGTGGTCGCCGCGTCGACGAGCTCACCGAGCGCCGCTTCCGGAATGCCGGGAAACAGATAGCCGCCGAACGCGCGCAGCATGAAGGCCTGGTCGACGAGGTTCTTCGCCCGCGGCGCGTTGCCGAGGAGCTTGAGGATCGACTTGCGCGGGATCTCGATGATGCGCGTCGGGCCGACCGCGATGGCCGTGGCGGTGCGGCGGCGTCCGGAGATGAGCGACATCTCGCCGAAGAAGTTGCCGGCGGTGAGCTCGGCGATCTTCACCTCGCTCGACGACTGCTCCGGCTGGCGGCGCAGCTCCACGCGTCCCGCGGCCACGATGAGGAAGTCGTTCGTGTAGTCGTTCTGGCGGATGATCGTCTCGCCCGGCTTGTACTCGCGCACCTTCGCGGCGAGGAACGTCTCGCGCAACTGCTGCTCGTCCGCGGCGGCGAGGAGCGGGATGCGGCTGCGCAGCGCGGCGATGCGCTCGCGCACGGAGCCTTCCCAGTACGGCAGGCGCTCCTTGAGCACCGCCTCGTCGGCCGGCTCGACCTCGCGCCCCATCAGGTGCTCGACCACTTCCCATCCCTGGTTCATGCCGAGCTTGATGAGATCGCGGCCGCTGGCGGCGCCGATGAGGAAGAGCCCCGGCACGCTCGACTCGTAGACCTGCGAGAGCACCGGACGCGCGTCCGCGCCGTCGCCGCTGAACTTGATCCCCACGGACTCGAAGAACTTGCGGGGAGCGTCGGCGCCGAGCTTGAGGAAGAGCAGCTCCGCGGGAACGCGCGTGACCTGGCCGCGCACGTTGAGGTCGCAGTAGCCGTCGAACACTTCCTTCACGGTCGTGTTGAAGTAGATGGTCATGCGTCCCGACGCCTGCCGCGACAGCGCGTCGCGGATGAGGATGTCGTTCGCCTTCGTGATCTCGGAGCCGCGCACGATGAGGCCGACGCGGTTCTCGTCGGAGAGGGAGATCGCGATCTCGAGCGCCGAGTCGCCCGCACCGACGACGAGGATGTCCTGCTCGGAATGCTCCGCCGGATCGTTCAGGCGGTAGCGCACGTGCGGCATGTTCTCGCCGGGGCAGCCGAGCTTGCGCGGGTTGCCCTGCGTGCCCATGGCCAGCACGACCTTGCCCGCGTCGTACGTCGCGCCGGCGGCGGTCTTCACCTCGAAGCGGTCGCCTTCTTTCCTGATCGACTTCACCTCGGCGTTGTAGGCGACGTTGAGCTTGCGCGCGTCGGTGTACTGCTGCCACGCGCCGAGGATCTGCTCGCGCGAGCCGGCCTCGAACGGCAGGTCGCCGCGCGCCGGGATCATCACCGGCTCGGCCATGACGAACTTGCGCGCCTGGTAGCTGTAGATGGTGTCGGAGAGATGGTCGGTGCGCTCGAGGAGCACGTACGACAGGCCGTTGGCCTGGGCATGGGCCGCAGTGGCGAGGCCCGCCGGGCCGGAGCCGACGATGGCGAGGTCGAATCGGGACATTGGGTTTTCCTGGGACGATTACTCGAGGTCCATCATCTGCGTCTTCGGCGCGGCGATGGCTTCCTGCGCGACGTTGAAGGTCATGATGACTTTGCCGAGGCGAACCACGTCGCCGTCGGCGAGGAGGCGCGGCTTGTCGACTTTCTCGCCGTTGACGAACGTGCCGTTGCGGCTTTGCAGGTCTTCGATGCTGAACCCCTCGGCCGACCGCACGACGCGCGCATGCCGCGAGGAGATGCTGCCGTCGGTGATGCTGACCGTGCAGTCGGGCGCGCGGCCGATGACGCACTCCGCGTCGAACAGCGGATAGACGGCCTCGGGACGGTCGTCCGGCGTGAGCGAGCCGACCAGCGTGTTCTTCTTCTCGACCGTCTTCGGCTTCTCGACTGTCCTCGGCGCGAGCGTGTTGCGGCGGATGACGTCGCGCTCGACGCGCGTCACTTCCGCGTCTTCCACCGCCGGGATGGGCGCGGTCTTCGGCGCGAAGGGATGCTTCGGCTCTTCCTGCGCGGCGACGATCAGCCCGAGCTCTTCGAGCTTCGTCAACTGCTCCTCGAGCTGCCTGCGGTCGGCGCCGAGGTCGGTGGTCAGTTGCGCGAGCGTGCGGCCGCTGGAGAGGCGGAAGAGGATCTTGAACTCATCGCCCGACAGGCTGATCTCCTGCTGCGCGGGGTTCTCGACGACGCGGAACAGCGTGTCGTCGCGATAGCGCTGCGCGCGTTTCTGCGCTTCCTCGTGGAGCTGCGGGAGCGTCAGGCCGAGGCGCTGCGCGTTCTCGGGAAGGGCGAAGGAGTCGAGGAGCATGAAACTGCCGCCGTCCCACGAGAAGAGGTCGATGACGGCGCCGGTGGCGTCGGCGACTTTGTTCGACTCGGCCCAGACGATCGTGTCGTTTTCGAAGAAGACGCGCGTGCGGCGCCCGGCATGGTCGAGATCGAGCGTCCCGCTCTGATTGCGGCTACAGAGGAACGACAGCAGCTCCGCGGCAGGAAAGTGCCGCAGGCTTCCCTGAAGGATGACCTGCATGATTCTGGTAAGTGTAGCGCACCGCGCCGCTCACGAACGTAGGGCAGGCTTCAGCCTGCCCCTCGCGGGCGACTGTTCACCGGGGGGACAGGCTGAAGCCTGTCCTACGTCACCACAATTCGGCGATCTCTGTGTAGGTTCCCTCGCGCGCCTCGGGCACGTACTCGAAGCCGCGGCCGAGCGGGTCGTCGTTGCGCACCTTCGTGTAGTCGATGCCGAGGGCGGAGTAGATCGAGCAGGTCACATCCTCGGGGCGCACGTCGCGTTTGGCGCTCCAGCCGTAGTCGACCACCGCGTTGCCGGTGGCGTTGGTCTGGCCGATGACGCGGCCGCCGCGCGTGCCGCCGCCGGCGAAGACGACCGACTGGCGCAGATAGTGATCGCGGCCGCCCTGGTTGTTCAGCGGACCGACGGTGCGGCCGAACTCCGCGGTGATGACGACCAGCGTGTCCTTCAGGATGTTCATGGCCGCGAGATCGGCCAGCAGCGCGGAGAGCGCGTTGTCGAGCTCCGCGCCCTGCCGGTAGAGCGACTGCGCGGCGTTGCGGTCGTAGATGTCGGAGTGATGGTCCCAGCCGCCGAGGGTGGTCTGGATGAAACGCGTCCCCTTGTTCGACGCCGCCAGGTTGCGCGCGACGATGAGCGAGTCGCCGAAGTTCGTCGAGCCGTAGCGCGTGTGCTCTTCGTCGTTGAACGTGAAGAGCGTGTTGATGCCCGGCGCGTCGATGAGCGTCTTGGCCTGGTCGTAGAAGTCGTTCATGTCCGCGGCCGGCTTGCCCAGCGAGCCGTCGTCGCGGCAGCAGTCGAGCTTGTGCAGCAGGTCCCAGCGCCGCGAGAAGCGCTCCGCTCCCTCGGGATGCGAGAGCGTGGAGAGGCCCGTCGCCGACGACGTCACGCCGAACGGCGCGTACTTCGCGGGCAGGTAGCCCGACGTCGGAATGGCGCCGGAGTTCAGCGCGATGAAGCCCGGCAGCACCTCGGCCGGCGTGCGCGCGGTCTGCGACTCGAGCGAGACCACGGCGCCCATGTGCGGCGCGATGGCCCCCGTCGCGCCGCCCGGATTGCGCGCGATCTGCGCCCACACCTGCCCGAGCTGATGCACCGCCGCCCACGACAGCGCGCTGCGGACGAGGGTCAGCTTGTCGAGGTGCTCGGCCGTCTTCGGCATCAGCCCCTTCGGCCAGCGCACGTCGCCGTAATTCGTCGGCGCGAAGTCCGCCGGCGTCCACGTACCTTCCTTGAAGTCCCACAAATCCGTCTGGCTCGGCGCGCCGGAGAGGAAGATGAAGATGCAGCTCTTCGCGGAGTTGCGGAGCTGCGGCGCGGCGCTCGACGTCTGCCCGAAGAGCAGGCGCGGGTCGACCACGTCGGCGAACCACGAGGCCACGAGCCCCGTGCCGGCGATACGCATGAAGTTGCGGCGCGAGAAGGCGTTCATACGAAGAGGAACTCCAATGAGTTGATGAGGACGTACTGCAGGTCCTCGGTGCGCTCGATGAGCGGGCCGGCGTTGAGGTAGTCGACCGCGATCTGTTTCTCCTGCGCGGTCGGCCTGCGCGACAGCGTCTGCAGGTAGAGCCGCTCCACGATCTGTCCGCGATCGGTGAGCGTGGAAGTGAGGATGCCCACCGTCGACGTCGACGTGCGGCGCACGCGGTCGGTGACGACGCGGTCGTTCATCAGCGCCAGCGCCTGTGAGATGGCGCTGTCGTTCGTCCGCGCGACGTCGTCGCGATCGCCGCGGCCGAAGGTGTTCATCAGCAGGCCCGCCCCCACCCGCCGCCCCTCCAGTGGATCGGGCAACTGCATGGCGCGGTTGAGAGTCGGCATCCCCTGCACGGCGAAGTTGTAGCGCTGGTTCGTGGCGGTGCCGATCGCATCGACCAGCACCTCGGCCTGCAGGCGCCGCGGCTGGCGCCGCGCAAAGTACGACTCGTCGGGATGCGGCCCGTCGTATTTCGACGTGAGCTGATACGCGTTCGACGTGGCCATGACGCGCAGCATCGCGCGCAGATCGTAGTTCTTCGCGATGAAGGTGTCGGTGAGCTTCTCGAGCAGCGCCGGATGCGAGGCCTGCGTGTCGAGCTTGGCCAGGTCGAAGGCATTCACCGGCTCGACGATGCCGCGGCCGAACAGCTCCCGCCACAGCAGGTTCACCGTGTTGCGCGCGAACTGGCGGTCGGCGGTGAGCATGCGCGCGTAGGCGGCACGCCAGGTCTCGCCGAGGCGCGGCGTCTCGCCGGTGGTGATGAAGGCGGGGGTGACGGTGGCGGACTGGCCGCTCTTCGGCTGGCGCGGCGACTTGTTGCCGTCGGTCGTGTTCAGGCGGTACGCGGCCTGGTTGTTCGTGCCGACCGTGAAGCGGATGATGTTCGCATTCGGGTTGGTGGGGTCGGTGTAGCGCTCGCCGCGCGCGGTGGTCTTCGAGAAGAACGCGGCCATCTTCCAGAAGTCCTCGCGCGACTTGCCGCGCAGGTACCAGTTCACCATCTCCAGGTGCCCCTGGCCGTCGTGGCAGGAGATGCAGAGCATCGGCATGCCGAGGAACTTCTCGGCGGAGTGCGCGGCGAGGTTGTCGTACGTGTCCTGCGGCGGGCCGTTGGGCTGGAGCTGGCGCACGACGTAGTTCGCCACGCCGCTCTGGAAGTTGTTCCCCTCCCCTTCCAGGACCTCGCGGACCATGGCGTTGTACGGCTTGTTCGCCGAGATCGATTCGCGGATCCAGGCGTGGTAGGCGTTGCGGCCGAGGTAGTACTCGCGCGAGTTGGAGGAGACCTGCACGTTCTGCACGAGATCGCCGAACCACATCGTCCAGCGGTCGGTGAAGGCGTCGGAGCGGAGCAGGTCGTCGATCTTCCTCGCCCGCTTGTCCGCCGAGGTGTCGGCCAGGAAGGCATCGACCTCGGACGCGGTGGGGATCGTGCCGGTGAGATCGACGTAGACGCGGCGCAGGAACTCCTCGTCGCCCGCGAGCCCGGCCGGCCTGATGCCGGCGCCGGCGAGGCGGGCGAAGATCTCCGCGTCGATGTCGTTGCCGAACGGGCTGCGCACGGCGCGGTGCCGCGAGGGCGCCGCAAATGCGAACAGTCCTGCCACGGTCATGACCAGCAGCAGTGCGCGTTTCATATGTTCACCTTGACGTCATGGGGAGGCGCGGCGTTTACACGGCGGCGCTCGACGACGTCGATTGTGCGCTTTTCTTCCTGCGGCTGGAATCACGAAGTGCGCGGCGCAGGCGATCTCATCCGCCGGTCAGGAGGCGCCTGAGAAACTCCGCCACCGGCACCTCGCGCCCGTCGGCGAAGCGCACCACATAGACGCGGCCGGTGGTCGAGGAGCGCGTGGCGATCCTGTCGATGAAGTCGCCCGCGGTGACGATCTCGTTCGCCTGCCGCTCCCACTTGCCCCGCAGGAACTTCGCCGCGGTGGCGGGATCGTAGTCCTTGCCGTTGCGGACGAACTTCGCGCCGTCGAGCTTCGCCACGGCGGAGATGAGCGCCTCGATCTTCTTCGTCTCGGCCGCGCGGTCGGCGGCGAACGCCGGCACGGCGACGAGGATCAGCAGTGCGATGAGGAAGGCGCGCTTCACGACGGGAGGGAACGGGCGGGCGGTGGACGGGATTCCGGGGGTCATCCATCCGCGATTCGTTCCGGCAGCGGCGCGGCGGCCTCGGTTGCGCGACGCCTGCCTCCGAGTGGCGGCGTCGAACAAGGCGAGCCGCTGTTCGAGGGTGAGCGCCCGCTCTTTGCTCGCGGGCGTGGCTCGAAGCTCGTCACTCATGTCCTCAGTGTCGCAAGAACGATCGTTGTGCTACAACGTCACCATGCTCGACCAGCTCACCATCGAATCGTTTCAGCCGCATGTGGGAACCAGTTTCTGGGCCGAGTTCCCGAATGGAGCGAAGGTGGAGTTGCGGCTCGTGTCGGCGGCGAAGGTGATGGAGAGCGAGGCGGCGCGGCTGGAGCGGCATCCCTTCTCGCTCTACTTCGTGGGGCCGAAGAGCTACATGCTGCAGCAGCGGATGTATCACCTGACACACGAGACGCTCGAGCCGCTGGACATCTTCATCGTGCCGGTCGGCGAGACTGCCGAGACCTATCAGTACGAGGCGGTCTTCACCTGAGTCAGGGCGTCCACTTCATCAGGTAGTACATCCCGTTGGTGTCCACCTTCACGAAGCCGAGACGCTCGTAGAGCCGCAGCGCCGGGTTGAACCCCTCCACGTGGATCGTGACCGGCTTGGCCGCCTTCCGCCCGCGCTCGAGCACTTCCTGCACCAGCATGGTCCCGATGCCGGTTCCGCGCGCCTCGGGCATGAGGGCGATGTCGACCAGACGGATCTGGTCGCGCCACTCGTCGATCCACATCCGGCCGATCGGCTGCCCGTCGCGCTCGACGATGTTCCGCTCGCAGGTCGGGTAATGGAGCTGGTAGTGCTGGTATTGCGCGGCGAACTGCTGATCGAGGAAGGCCTTCTTCTGAAACTCGTCGAAGGGAAACTGCTTCATCTCCTCCTCACGCGTCGAGCCGTAGAGCTGGCGCATGAAGAAGTAGTCGGCCTGCGTCGCGGGGCGAAGGGTGATCGCGTCACGGGAGACGCGATCACCCGAAGAGCTCGAAGTCACGATTCGCGAGCGTAATCGATCTTCAGGACGAAATGCTCGAACGGAGCGGCGGTGCCGTCGCGGTCGACGAGAGTCCAGCGGCCTTCGAGCTGGCGCATCGTGTACGCGGACCAGCGCGGGTCGGAGTCGCCGCCGAAGATCGGGGCGATGACGTAGAAGCCGCGGGCCAGCTTGAGGGAGCCGGCCTCGTTCTGGAGGCTGAGCGTGAGCGGCAGCTCCGTGCTCTCCGTCGCCTCGGCGATCAACGCGTCGCGGCGCGTGGCCGCTCCGCGCGGGGCGCCCGTCTCCGCGCCGATGGTGAACGAGAGCTTCTGGATCTCATCGACGGGCATGGTGAACGAGGAGGCGCTGCCGGTGGAGCCGCTGGTGCGGCCGGAGCCCCAGGCGGTGAACGGGGTCGTCTTCCGCTCCGCGCCGTCGAGATACGGGTAGTGCGCGATCAGGCCGACGGTCTTGCGCAGGCGCGGCTCGGCCGAGGCCACGTTCACGCCCATGACGGTCACGCGGGCGCCGCGTCCGATGAAACCACCATCGGCGGCAGGGATGCTCGCAGCGTCGCCGAGTGGCGCGTCTTCCGCGAGAGGTGCGTAGCCGACGGCGATGCGCCGCGGGGAAGAGACAGCTTCGCCGGCGAAGAGCCGCGGGCCGGCGACGGCGGCGACCACGGCACCCGCCGAGGTCACGGCCAGGAACTGACGTCTCCCGATGAGATGGCTCGACATGATGTGATTCTCCTTGTGTGTCTCTCGGATCACGGACGCGGCGGGAAGACGCCCTGCAGCGCGATACAGAAGCGGATGGTCAGGTACGGCATCAGGTTGTTGTGCGGAAGACTGGCGCCCGCCGGCGAGAGCGAGACCGGATTCATCGTCACGATGTTGCTGGCGGTGTTGGTCTGGTAGAGCTGGCCGCTGATGGAGGTGGCCAGCGTGACGCCGGGCTGGAACGTCCCCTGCGTGCCGTCTTCGACCGTCGCGGTCAGCGCGTGGGTGTGGGCCGGGATCTCGGACTGGAGCAGCGTGACCGTCTCCGAGCCCCCCATCTGTCCCATGAAGTACTGGTTGTCGAGCGGGTGAACCGGCACCCTCCCCTTCATGTCAGGAAGAGCGAAGGTGGACTTGCCATCTCCGCCGTAGATCGTCCCGAGCAGGGCGAACAGGGCGGTGTTCTGCGAAAGCGGGAGCAACTGCCCGTCGCAATCGGCCCACGCCTTCGGCGCGAAGCTGTACGGATACATGCGGATTTCTGCCAGGAATGGATCCATCGTCTTATCTCCTGATTCCTACGTCGGGCTCGGCACGATGCCGTAGAGCGAGATGATGAAGTTGAAGACCAGATAAGGCTGCATGTTCTCGTGCGGCTGGCTGCCGCCGATTGGCGAGATGGCGTTCGGCGCCATCACCGCCGCGGGAGTCTCGACCGCGTACGGCGTGACTACGGTGGAGTTCGCGAGCAGCGCGTTGGTGGGTCCGGTCGTGTTGCCGTTGGTGGTGGTGCCCAGCAGCGGATGCGTGTGCGAGGCGATCTGATTGACGGTGAGCGTCACCGACTCGACGCCGGCCTGCTCGGAGATGAGGACTCCGTTCCCGTAATGGAGCGGCACGCGTCCGCGCAGGTCGGGGAGAGCGAACGTGCTCTGGCCGTCGCCACCGTACATCGTCCCGATGAAGACGAAGAGCGTCTCGTTCTCCGAGATGGGGAGGAGCTGTCCTTCGCAGAAGAGCCAACCAGCCGGCGCGTAGGTCCCGGCGAACATCCGAATTTCTCCAACATATGGCATGGTCGTTCTCCTAGTTCAGCGTCGGGAAGACGCCCTGCAGGGCGATACAGAAGGCGAGAGCGAGGTATGGCTGCCTGTTTTCGTGCGCCTGGCTGCCACCCACGTTCGACACCGTGCCCGCCGCAAAGGCGCCGAGTCCGGTGGTGGTGGTGTTGTAGACGTTGCCCGCATCCTGCGCCAGCAGGTGGCCGGCCGCGCCGAAGCGCGGGTTCTGCGAGTTGCCGACGGCACTGGACGCATTCAGGAAGTGAATGTGCTGCGGCAGTTCCGACTGGGTAATGGTGTGCGCGGCCTCGCCGGCCTTTTCGCCGACCGAGTGCCCGTTCCCGGTATGCATCGGCACCCTGGCCCGGAGATCCGGCAACTGGAACGTGGTCTGTCCGTTGCCGCCGAACGTGGTGCCGAGCAATGCGAACAGCGCCTGGTTCTGATTGATGGGCAGGAACTGTCCGTTGCAGAGCGCCCAGCCCTTCGGCGCCTGCTCTACCGCAAAGATTCGAATTTCGCCCAGAAACGGTTCCATTGCTTTACCTCTCCTCCTGGAATGCGGCGGTCATGAGTGCATGCGGCCTGCTCATGGCTGCGGGCAGCCTCCCGCGTTGTAGTTGAACGTACCGGACACGCTGATCTGCGCCGCCGTGGTGGTGTTCGCGCCGACGCTGTTCGCGTCGTCCAGTTCCAGCGCATCGGCCGCGGCGGTGGCGGCTTTCTGCTTCACGTTGAAGACGCCGCCCGCGAGCTGGCGGATGCGGATCTTCGTGCCGTCGCCGGCCTGCCCCGCGATTCCCGACATGTTGTTGTTGGCGATGTCGGCGCAGACGGTGCCCTTGCCCACCACGTGCTGCACGGTGATGGCGCGCGAGGCGGTGACGTTGCGGATGGTGTTGTTGGTGATGGTGACGGCGGTGGTCAGCGCCAGCGGCGAGGCCAGCGTGCCGTGGTTGACGTTGATGGCACCGCTGGACAGCTCCTGAATGGTGTTGTTGTCGATCAGGACGGTCGCGTTGTTGAGCGCCTCGTTCTGCACGCGGATGCCGAAGCCGACCTGCGAGCCGGAGCCGGCCACGCCGAGCGTACCGATGGTGTTGTTGCGGAACTTGCCCGAGCTCGTGCCGGTGTGATTCGCGGCGATGAAGTAGTTCAGCACCTGCGCGCGCGTTCCGGTGAGCACGTTGTCGTGCACGTCGAAGCTGAGCGCGCCGTCGAGCGCCACGGAGACGTTCACGCCGACGTTGTTGTTGATGAGGGTGGCGTTGGCGACGCTGGCCGTGACCGAGCCGCCCGAGGCGTCGGCGTGGATGCCCGTGGCCGTCGCCGGCGCGGCGCCGGTGTAGGTGCCGCCCGAGACGTTCAGGGTCATGTTGGCCGTGCCGAGAGCGAGGAAGTTCACGAGGTTGCCGTGCGCTCCGCTGGCGCCGTTGCTGGAGACGGTGCTGTTGTTGATCTGGAAGTCGGTCAGCGTGCCGGTCGAATTCGAGACCTGCACTTCGAACTCGTAGTTGTTGCTGATGGTGGAGTTGTTGATCGCGGTCGGACGCGCGCCGCCGATGGCGGTACCGGTCAGGTTGACCATGTCGATGCCGCTGTCGTCGGAGGCGACGTTGTCGCCGTTGTCGCTGACGGTGGCGTTGTTCAGCACGAAGCCGTTGACGTTCGCGCCGCGGATGCCGCTCCCGAGGTTGCTCGTGATGGTCATCCAGCTCAGCGACACTCCCTCGGTCGCCGACAGCGAGATGCCGTCGCCCGCAGTGTCGCGGATCGTGCCGCCCGAGCCGGCCGCGCCGCTGCCGGTGACGCTCAGGCCACCCGCGCTGCCGGTGTTGTTGAGGACGACGCCGTTCGCCGGCGCGGCATCGCTGCCGTCGACGTTGATGCTGCGGAACGTGATGCCGGCCGCGCCGATGTTCGTGTTGGTCACGTTGAGCGCGGTGGCGTTGCCGGTGGTGAGGGTGTTGGTGCTGCCGGTCACGTTGATCGTGCCGCCGCCCGTGGCGGTGAACGCGGCGTTGGCGCCGGTGCTGAGCACGAGGCCGCCGTTGAAGGAGATCGTCGCGCCGGCGTTGTTCGTCAGCGAGACGCCGTTGCCGTCGCCGTCGTTGCCGTCGGTGATGGCGCCGTTGAAGGCGTAGCTGCCCTGCGCGCTGGCGACGGTCACGAGCTGGCCGAGGTCGTCGGTGATCGTGCCGCCGTAGACGAAGGCGACGTTGCTGCTGTTGACGTTGACGTCGGCCGCGGCGGCGTTGACGAGCGCGCCGCCGGCCGCGTTGAGCGAGCCGGTCGCGCCGGTGAGCGACACGCCGTAGCTGGCGGAGTTGACGCTGGCGAGGTTCGCGAGCGTCAGCGCCAGCGTGGCGTTCGAGGCGTTGAGGGCCGCGCCGCCGGTGGAGCTCAGCGTGCCGCCGGTGGAGCCGAGCTGCGTGCCGGCCGCGCCGGTGAAGGCGCCGGTGCCGACGACGAAGGCGGCGTCACCGTTCGCGTACGAGGCGAGCGTGCCGAAGCTGTAGCTGCCGGAGGCGTTGTTCATCACGAGACCCGCGCCGCCGACCGGATCGGCCACGGTGCCGATCGAGGTGTTGCCGCCGGAGACGGCGTTGAGCGCGCCGCCCGGAGCAGCGTCGAAGATGGCCGTGCCGATGCGGATGCCGGTGCCGCTCGTCGCGCCGCCGATGCTGTTGTTGGCGAGGCTGACGATGACCGGCGTGCCGCCTGCCGCGTCGATGTCGATGCCGTTCCCGGCGGTGGCGGTGAAGCTGCCGGTGTTGATGGAGAGCTGGTGCGGTCCGCGCGACTCGAGGGCGTTGCCGGTCGAGGTCACGGAAACGACGTTCACGCTGGCGCCGTTCACGCCGGTGCCGGCGAGGACGATGCCGCGAGCGCCCGCCGCGACGACGCCGAGGTCGTGCAGCGAGGTGACGCCGGTCGTGCCGACGGTGACCGAGATGCCGTCCGTCAGCGCGGAGATGTCGAGACCCGCCACTTCGATCGTGCCGTTGTTGGTGGCCAGCACGCCGATGGCGGCGGAGTTGCCGATGCGCGGACGCGTGCCGGCGGCGAGCAGTACCGTCGGGCTGGGGTTGCCGTTCACGGCGACGGGCATCGTGAGCTGCACGCCCTGGCCGATGAGGCGCTGGTTGTTCTGGAAGACGAAGCCGGAATTCTGGCCGTTCGTCGTGCCGTCGCCGGTGAAGACGAAGACCGTGTCGCCGGGCGCGGAGGCGGTCTGCGCGGCGGTGAGCGTGGTGAACGGATCGGACGAGCGGCCGCTGCTGCCGGTGCCGTCGTTCTTCACGTACCACACGCGGCCCTTGATGGTGATGGTGACGGTGCCGGTGGCCGACGACTCGCCGTCGGTGACCGAGTAGGTGAAGCTGTCGGTGCCGACCAGGCCCGCCGGCGGGAGGTACGTGAACGTGCCGTCCGGATTGACCGTGACGACCGCACCCGCCGAGGCGGAGACGAGCGACGCGGTGATCGGGCTCGGGCCGTCGCTGTCGGAGTCATTGGCGAGGACGCTCCCGCTGACGTAGACCGCCGGCGACTGCGTCTGCGCACCCGAGACTTCGAGAAGCGTGTTGCCCACGGTGTCGTAAGCGTCGTTCATCGCGACCGGCGCGGTGTTGACGTGCGTCACGACGATCTGGAAAGTGACCGTGCCGGAGACGTTGACGCCGCCGTTGGCGGTGCCGCCGTTGTCCTGCAGGTACACGGTGACGGTGGCGTCGCCGAAGGCGTTCGGCGCCGGCGTGAAGGTGAGCACGCCCGACGGCGAGATGGCCGGCTGCACGGAGAAGAGGGCGTTGTCGTCGTTCGTGACGACGAAGTTCACGGCCTGGCCGGACTCGTTGGCCGGACCGGCGGAGATGGCCGTGGCCCACGCCGCCGCGTACGGGCCGCTGTCTTCGTTGACGTTGACGTTGCCGCCGGCGGTGAAGCTCGGCGCGTCGTTGACCGGGTCGATAACGATGCTGAACGACTGCGGCGCGGAGGTGTCGCTGCCGCCGTTGGCCGTGCCGCCGTCATCCTTCGCGGTGACGGTGACGGTCGAGGTGCCGGCGGCGTTCGAGGCCAGCGTGAAGGTGAGCACGCCCGCGGCGTCGATCGACGGCTGGACGGCGAAGAAGGCGGCGTTGGTGGCCGAGACCTGGAAGGTCACGCTCTGGCCGCTCTCGTCGGCCGGGCCGGCGGAGATGGCCGTGGCCCATGCCGCCGAGTAGGCGCCGGAGTCTTCGAGGACGGTGACGTTGCCGCTGCCGGTGAAGCTCGGCGCGTCGTTGACGGCGGTGACGGTGATGTTCAGCGTCGCCGAGGTCGACGTGTCGACGCCGCCGTTGGCGGTGCCGCCGTCATCCGTGAGGACAACGCTCAGCGAGGCGCTGCCGTTCTGGTTCGCGGCCAGCGTGAAGCTGAGCGTGCCGTCGGCGGCGATGGACGGACCGGAGGCGAAGAGCGCCGGGTTCGTGTTGCCGCTGAGGACGAAGGTGAGGTTCTGCGTCTCGTTCGGGCCGGCCGAGATGGCGGTGGCCCAGACCGCGGAGTACGCGGCCGAGTCCTCGTTGACGGTGACCGTGCCGCCGGCGGTGAAGCTCGGGGCGTCGTTCACCTCGTTGACGGTGATGACGAAGGTCTGCGAGGCCGACGTGTCGACGCCGCCGTTGGCGGTGCCGCCGTCGTCCTTGGCGATGACGGTGATCGTGGCGCTGCCGCTCGCGTTCGCGGCCGGCGTGTACGTCAGCGTGCCGTCGGCGGCGACGGCCGGCGCGACGGAGAAGAGCGCCGCGTTGGTGTTGCCGGTGACGAGGAAGTGGACGTTCTGGCCCGACTCGTCGGCCGGTCCGGCGCTGATGTCCGTCGCCCAGTTGGCGACCGTCTGCGCGCCGGCGTCTTCGTTCACGCTCTGGTCGGCGCCCTTGGTGAAGGAAGGCGCGTCGTTGACCGAAGAGATGCTGATGGTGAAGGTCTGCGGCGCGGAGGAGTCGACGCCGCCGTTGGCGGTGCCGCCGTCATCCTGCACGTAGACGCTGACGGTCGTGCTGCCGCTCACGTTCGCGGCGACCGTGTACGTCAGCGTGCCGTTCGGCGCGACCGCCGGCTGCACGCTGAACAGCGCCGGATTCGCGGCGGTGGCGTGGAAGGTGACGCTCTGCGTCCCCTCGTTCGGGCCGGCGGAGATGGCCGTGGCCCAGTTGGCAACGCTCTGCGCGGGGGCGTCTTCGTTCACGCTCTGGTCGGAGCCCTTGACGAAGGACGGCGCGTCGTTGACCGCGGTGACGTTGATGTTGCTCGTCTGCGGCGCGGAGGTGTCGTTGCCGCCGTTGGCCGTGCCGCCGTTGTCCTGCGCGGTGATGGTCAGCGTGGCGGTGCCGTTCGCGTTCGAGTTGGAGGTGAAGGTCAGCGTGCCGTTCGGCGCGACCGACGGCTGCACGAGGAAGAGCGACGGGTTGCTGTTGGAGACGGTGAAGGTGACGCTCTGGCCCGACTCATCGGCCGGTCCCGGCGAGATGGCCGTGACCCAGTTGGCGACGGTCTGCGGACCGGCGTCCTCGAGCACGACCACGGTCGGGCCGGCGAGGAAGGTCGGCGGATCGTTGACCGGCGCGACGGCGATGGTCACGTTCGCGTCATCGGTGCCGCCGTTGCCGTCGTTGGCGCGGTAGACGAAGGAGTCGGTGCCGTTGAAGTTGAGGTTCGGGGTGTAGGTGACGGTGGCGCTGGTCGGACCGGCCGGGACGATCGGGCCGAGGGAGCCGTTGGCGGGGCCGCTGACGATGGAGAAGGTCAGAGGGTCGCCGTCGGCGTCGGTGCCGCTCAGCGTGATGGTCACGGAGGTGTCTTCGTTGGTCGAGGCGGCGGCGTCGTTCGCGACCGGCGGGGTGTTGCAGGTCACGAGCACCGGCACGCCGGCGGGGAGCGACGGCGCGGCCGGCGAGCAGACGCCGGTGTGCGTCTCGGGCAGCGGCGCGGTGGCCACGCCCATGACCGGGAAGGTGGAGCCGGTGGTGCTGACGGTGCCGCACGCGGTCAGGACGATGGAGCCCTGGTCGGCCAGCGCGAGGTTGGAGCTCGAGCCGACCGGGCGCACTTCGCCGGTGCCGTTCGTCCAGATCACGTCGCCCGAGTAGGAGCGCACTTTGATCACGCCGCCGCCGCGGTTGGAGTTGTTGGTGTTGAAGTCGCCCACCGCGCGGATGACGGCGGTGTTGAGGGTGACGTCTTCCTTCGCGGCGATGTCGACGGTGCCGCCGGTGTCGCCGCTGGCGGTGTGGCCGTCGTCGATCAGGTTGCCGGATCCGTTGACCGCGTCGCCGGTGGAGACGATGCGGATAGTGCCGCCGTAGCTCTTCGAGTCATGGAGACCGGGGAGCGACGTGAGGAGGAAGCTGCTGCCGCCCGGACCGAAGAGATCGATGGTCTCGGCGGCAAAGATGTCGATGCCTTTGTTGACGGCGGTGCCGCTCGGGGCATCGGCGCGGACGCGGCCGAGACGCGAGCCGCTGCCGGTGCCGAGATCGCGGCCGTCGACGAGGACGTCCTTGCCGGAACGGATGCGCACGGAGCCGCTGCCGTCCTTGCGCGAGAGCGCGGCCACGAGGCCTTTGACGGAGATGCCGCAGCCGTCGAGGGTGACCGGGCCGGCGCCGCCGTCGGCGCCCTGCGAGACGATGTTCGCGCTCGAGCCGACGGTGAGGGCCGGCTCGACGAAGGTGATGGAGCTGATGGTGATGGCGCCGCCGATGGTGTTGCTCGAGCCGCCGTCGAGGGCCGCGCCGCCGCCGAGGCGGGTGGCGAGGAGCGTGCGGCTCGGGCCGGAGAGGACGTTGCCGTCGACCGAGACCGCGCCCGCCGCGGCGAGGACGATCGCACCGCCGCGCGCGTTGGCGCTGCCGGAGTCGATGGTCGTGCCGGAGGCGAGGGAGATGCCGCCGCTCACGTTGGCGGTGATGGCGCCGCCGGTGGAGCCGCTGGACGACTTCGAGGCCGTCGAGACGATGGCGTTGCCGGCCAGGGCGAGGTCGCCGCCGACGGTCAGGGTGATGGCCCCGCCGGTGCCGGCGCCGGAGCGGTTCTCGGCGTACAGCGCGCCGCCGCTGCCGATGGTCAGGTCGCCGCTGACGGCAAAGGCCATGGAGCAGGCGTTGTCGCCGCCGCCGTCGTCATTGCAGTTGACGACGCCGTTGACGGTGAGGTCGCCGTCATTGACGGTGAAGACGCCGTTGGCGCTTCCGTCATGGTCGCTCGCGGAACCGTCCAGCGACGCGAAGGTCTGCGTCCCTGTGATGGTCACGGAGTGGGCAAATGCTGAGAAGGGGATCAATAAAGACGACAATGCCAACAGCCGAATTGCCAGCGTGCGCATGGAATTCACTCCCTCGACGACACCAGTTGTTGATTGTGGACGCGGACGTTCAATCAGCCCGGAAAAGACGAGTCCCGTACGGAAAGCCCCACAGCTCCCCTGTTCGATGTGTACGTGAGTTGGCTCAACCGGAACGGACGATGAGCAGACAATTTAACGCACCTTGTGGCGCCGCGCAATGGCAATTGTGCGAACGCGTATAAAACAAAACAGCCACCCGCGCCACAATGAAATCGGCGCGGATGGCTGTAAAGAAATCGGGATGGCTCGTCAGCCGCGAGGCGGGAAAACGCCCTGCAGTGCAATACAGAAATAGAACGTGAGATACGGCTGCATGTTGTTATGGGGCTGGTCGCCGCCGGCGGGCGTGAGGCTGTTGGGGTTCATCATGACGATGTTCGCCGAGGTATTGGTCTGATAGAGCAGTCCGTTGATGGACGCGGCCAGCGTCACCCCGGCCTGGAAGGTGCCCTGCGTACCATCCTCGGTGGTGGCGCGGAGCGCATGCGAGTGCGCCGGGATTTCCGACTCGAGCAGGCTGACGGTCTCGCTGCCGCCGGTCTCGCCGAGGTCGTGCAGCGACAGGCCGGGCCCCTGCCCGGGATGCATGGGAGCGCGCCCCTGGAGGTCGGGCAGCGCGAAGTTCGACTTGCCGTTGCCGCCGTAGGTGGTGCCGAGCAGCGAGAACAGCGCGGTGTTCTGCGACAGCGGCAGGAGCTGTCCGTCACACCACGCCCACCCCTTGGGGGCGAAATTGAACGGGAAGATCCGGATCTCAGCGACGAATGGATCGGCCATGATTTTCTCCTTTCTCTCTCTTCAATGACGGGTACTGCGGTCTCGCATCAAGTCGGAGAGGGGAAAATCCCGAAGAGGGAAATGATGAAGTCGACGCAGAGATACGGTTGGAAATTCGTGTGCGGCTGGCTTCCTCCCACCGGTCCGATCGCGTTCGGAGCCAGTGAGGCGCCCGGCGATTCCACGGCATAGTCCTGAAGGACCGTGGAATTGGCCAGCAGCGTGTTGTTGGGGTTGACCTGGCTGCCGTTGGTGGCGCTGCCGAGGAATGCGTGGCTGTGCGCCGGGATCTGATTGACGGTGAGCGTGATCTCCTCGGCCCCGCCGGTCTCGGCCAGGATGAAGCCGTTGCCCTGGTGGATGGGGATGCGGCCGCGCAGGTCCGGCAGTCCGAATGTGTTCTGCCCGTCACCCCCGTACGTCGTGCCGATCAACTGGAACAGGGTCTCGTTCTCCGAGATCGGCAGGAGCTGACCTTCGCAGAACATCCAGCCCACCGGGGCGAAATTGCCGGCGAACATGCGGATCTCTCCCACATATGGTTGTGCCATCGTTACGTTCCTCTCTCTCCTAGTTCGGGCTGGGGAAAATCCCCTGCAGAGCGATGCAGAAACTCAGCGTGAGGAACGGTTGCATGTTCAGGTGGGCCTGACTGCCGCCGGTATTGCTCACGCTGGCCGCGTTGAACGCCTGCAGATTGTTGGGCGGGCCATACGGGTTGCCCGGATCCTGGGACAGGAGATTGCCGACGTTGCTGAAGTTGGGGAACTTGTTATTGCCGGGGGAACTGGAGGCATTGAGGACGTGCACGTGCTCGGGCATCTCGGCAATGGAGAGCGTGTGCGCCTGCTCCCCTCCCCGCTCGCCGAGCGTGTGGCCGCTTCCGACGTGAATGGGAGTGCGGCCGCGCAGGTCGGGCAGCGCGAAATTGACGCGCCCATCGCCCCCGAACGTGGTCCCCAGCAGGGCAAACAACGGCTGGTTCTGATTGATGGGCAGAAGCTGGCCATTACACAGCGCCCACCCCTTCGGCGGGAACACGAAACTCATGATGCGGATCTCCGATAAAAAGGGCTCGGCCATTACATCTCTCCTCCTTCTTCATTACGGGTCGCCCCGTAATTTCCTCGATCACCCACAAAACAAAACGACGGCGGGTTTCGGAGCCGCCGTCGTTTTTCTCTCACTTCTGGAATTCTCCGTATCTCAATTGATCGGTTGTGCGCACGTGCCGGCATTGAATGTCGGTGTACCACTGATGCTGATTTGTGCCGCGGTAATCCCGTTTGCATCATCCAGTTCCGACGCGTTGGCTGCCGCCGTCGGCGTCAGTTGGCGGACGTTGAACGTGGCCGTGCCGCCGGTCTGCGCTCCTTCGCGCAGGCGGATGATGGATCCGTCGCCGGCTTGGCCGGCGATCCCGGCGAAGGCGTTCCCGCTGATGTCGACACAGACGGTGCCGTGCGCGCCGCCGCCGATGATGTCGTTCTGATTCATGATGATCGCGCGCGACGCGGTGATGTTGGTGACGCTGTTGTTGATGACGGTCAGTGCCGACGTGCCGGTGCCGTTCGCGGAGCTGATGCCGTGGTTCAGGTTGATGCCGGCGTTGGCCGCCTCGAAGACGTCGTTGTTGTCGATGACCAGCGTGATGTTCACGCGGCCCTCGTTCTGCACGCGGATCGGGAAGCCGGTGGCGGAACCGGAGTTCGGCACGCCGTTGGTCCCGATGACGTTGTTGCGGATGCGGCCCTGGATCGTCTTCGTGTAGGGCGCGTTGGCGTCGGCGAAGATGTTCACGCCGATGGCGCGGCTGCCTTGGATGTTGTTGTTGTTGAAGTCGATCACCATCTGACCGTTGCTGGCCACCGAGGCCTGCGGGCCGACGTTGTTGTTGGTGAACGTCGCGTTGGAGACGTTGCAGGTCATCGTGCCGCCGCTGCCGGAGTGGTCGCACTGGACGGCCGTGGCCGTGACGATCTTGCCGCCCGAGGTGTCGGTGTTGCCGGTGAACGTGCCGCTGGTCAGGTTCAGCGTCATGGAGCCGGTGCCGAACGACAGGAAGTTGAACAGGTTGCCGTGGTTGAGCTGCAGACCGTTGGCCGAGATGGTGTTGCCCGACATGGTCAGGTTGCTCAACACCGCGGAGCCGTTGTTGGTGATCGACAGCTCGAACTCGAAGTTGTTGCTGATGGTCGTGCCGGTGATGCTGGTCGGGAACGCGCCGCCGTTGGTGCCGGACAGCTCGCTGATGAGGATGCCCGACTCGTCGGCGCCGGCGTCGTCACCGTTGGCGGTGATCGAAGAGTCGGCCACGACGAAGCCGTTCACCGTGTTGCCGAAGATGCCGCTGCCCAGGTTGCTGGTGATGTTCATACGCGACAGCGAGATCTTGGCCACGTTGGTGAGGCTGATGCCGTCATCACCCGTGTCGCGGATGGTGCCGCCGCTGTTCGCGACGCCGGTGCCGGTGATGACCAGACCGCCCGCCGAGCCGGTGCCGTTGAGCAGGATGCCGTTGGTCGGCAGCGTGTCGTTGCCGTCGACGCTGATGCTCTCGAACGTCAGGCCGGAGGCGCCGATCTGCACGCCGCCCGAGACGCTGAGGGCCGTGCCGTTGAGGGTGCTGATGCGATTGGCCGTGGCACCGGCCGGATCGGTGATGGTCAGCGTGCCGGCGCCGGTGGCGGTGAAGGCCGCGTTGTTGCCGGTGGCCAGGCTCAGACCACCCGAGAAGCCGATGATCGTCGAGGCGTTGTTGCCCGAGATGCTGATGCCGCTGCCGTCGCCGTCGAAGCCGTCGCTGATCAGACCCGTGAACGACTTCGTGCCGCCGGTGCCGTTGACGATCGAGACGAGCGTCCCGAGGTCGTCGGTGATCGTGCCGTTGTAGGTGGAGTTGACCGTGCCGCCGCTGATGAAGAAGTCGGTGCCGGTGGCGTTGGTGATGGTCGAGCCGAGCGGCGCGCTGAAGGTGCCGGTGACGTTGACCAGCGAGACGCCTTCCGAGGCGCTGTTGGTGCTCGTCATGGCCGCGAGTTGCAGGTCGAGAGCAGTGATGTCGGTCAGCGCCACCGCGCCGCCCGCGTTGGCGACGATCGTCGCCGCGGTCGGAGCGACGGTGAGCGTGAAGCCGCCCGTGCCGCCGTCGGCGATGAGCGCCGCATTGGCGTCGGTGAAGATGTCGAGGTCCGTGAAGGTCAGCGTGCCGGCGACGTTGAGGAGCGCCAGGCCGGTGTTGCTGATGCGGTCGACCGACGTACCGATGAGGGTCGCGCCGCCCGAGACCGCCTGGATGGCGCCGCCCGGCGTGGCGTCAAAGGTGATCACGCCGCCCGTGCCGGTGACCACGATGCCGCCAGCCGAGGTGCCCGGCACGACGTTGTCGTCGAAGGCGGTGATGGTGGTGATGCCGGAGGTGCGGGTGATGTCCATCGCCCCCGCCGCGCCGGAGAGGGTGTTGTCGTGGATGGAGAGGTTCGCCGTGTTCGTGCTGCCGGTGGCGATGCGCACGCCGAAGCTGGCCGTGCCGGCCACGGTGTTGTCGGCGATCTCGATGTCGCCCGCCGATGCGCCGGTGGTGGTCATGAAGATGCCGTCGTCACTGCCGGTGATGTTCAGGCCGCGGATGATGTTGCCGGTCAGGTTGGTGGCGGTCACGCCGTCACCGGCGCTGTTGCCGATGAGCGGCTGCGAGCCGGCGGCGACCAGCGTCTGCGTGTTGACCACGAGCGCGATGCCCTGGCCGTACAGCTTCTGTCCCGCCTTCATGACGAAGCCGCTGTTCTGGCCCGAATTCGTGCCGTTGCCGAAGTACACGTAGATGATGTCGTTCGCCGTCGACGCCGTCTGCGCCTCGGCCAGCGTGTCGAACGGCTCCGTCGAGCGGCCGTTGCCGCCCGCCGGTGCGTCGTTCTTCACGTACCAGACGCGGTTGGCGAGATTGATCGTGACCGTGCCCGGCGCCGAGGTCACCGGGGTGCCGGTGCTGCCCGTGTCCGAGGTGACGTTGTAGGTGAAGGTGTCGGTCGGTGACGGGGCCACGCCCGGCTGCGCCGGCGGGGTGTAGAGGAACGTGCCGTCGGAGGCGATGGTGACGCTGCCGCCGTTGGTGGTGGAGAAGGTGCCCGCGACGACCGTGACCGTGGCCGCGCTCGGGAGGTCGTTCACCTCGATCGTGCCGGCGATCTGGATCGTCGGCGTGGACGGCGTGGCGGTCGTGCCTCCGGTGAGGACGTACTGCGTGTTGCCCACGGCGTTGCTGAACGAGTCGGCCACCGCCACCGGGGCGACGGCCAGGTTGTACGTCGGGCCGGTGCCCGCGCAGCCGTTCACGTCCGTCACCGTGACGGTGATCGGGAACGTGCCGGTCTGCGTCGGCGTGCCGGAGAGGACGCCGGTGGAGGTGTTGAGGGTGATGCCGGCCGGCAGCGTGCCGGTCACGCTCCAGACGGCCGGCGTGTGCGTGCCGACGCCGCTCTGCGTGAAGGTCTGGCTGAAGGGCGCGTTGTAGACGGCCGCGCTCGTGGCCGGGTTGGTGACGGTGATGGTCTGGCAGGCGATGACCAGCGTGTACGTCGCGCTGGTGCCGGTGCAGCCGTTGACGTCCGTCACCATGACGGTGATCGGGAAGTTGCCCGGCTGGCCGGGCGTGCCGGAGAGCGTACCGTTCGCGGCCAGGGTCAGGCCGGACGGCAGCGTGCCGCTGGCCAGCGTGTACGTGACCGCGCCGATGGCGCCCGTGTTGGTGAAGGTCTCGCTGAAGGCCGCATCGACCGTGCCGGCGCTGTTGGCCGGGTTGGTGACCGTGATGGTCTGGCAGACGATGGTCAGGTTGTACGTGGAGCTCGTGCCCGTGCAGCCGTTGGCGTCGGTGGCGACGACGGTGATCGGGAACGTGCCGTCCTCGGTCGGCGTGCCGGAGAGGACGCCGGTGGCGCCGTTCAGCGTGATGCCCGCGGGCAGCGTGCTGGAGGTGGAGTACGTGACCGTGCCGATGCCGCCCGTCTGCGTGAACGTCTCGCTGAATGCCGTACCGACCGTGCCGTTGGCGTTGGCCGGGTTGTTCACGGTGATGGTCTGGCAGGCGATGACCAGGGTGTAGGTCGCGCTCGTGCCCGTGCAGCCATTGCTGTCGGTGACCGTGACGGTGATCGGGAAGTTGCCGGCCTGCGTCGGCGTGCCGGAGAGGACGCCCGCCGACGACAGGGTGATGCCGGCCGGCAGCGTGCCGGAAGCGAGCGTGAAGGTGGGCGTGCCGTTGGCGCCGCTCTGAGTGAAGGTCTCGCTGAAGAGCGTGCCCACCGTGCCGTTCGCGTTGGACGGGTTGGTGACGGTGATGGTCTGGCAGGCGATGATCAGGGTGTAGGTGGCGCTCGTGCCGGTGCAGCCGTTGGCGTCCGTCACCGTGACGGTGATCGGGAACGTGCCGGTCTGCGTCGGCGTGCCGGAGAGGACGCCGTTCGGCGCCAGCGTCAGACCCGCCGGCAGCGTGCTGGCAGTGGTGAAGGTGGCCGAGCCGATGGCGCCCGACTGCGTGAAGGTCTCGCTGAACGGCACGTTGATCGTGCCGGCGGCGTTGGCCGGGTTGGTGACCGTGATGACCTGGCA
>DASUSL010000277.1:0-9385 GCA_036375135.1 Thermoanaerobaculia bacterium
GAGCACGTCGGCGCGATGCTGATCACGTTCGAGGCGGTGGACGCGCTGGTGCGCGCCGACGCCGGCGACGAGGACGCGGCGAAGCTGCTGCGCATCCTCACGCCGATCGTGAAGGCGGTCACGGGAAAGCTCGCCGTGCCGTGCGTCTCCGAGGCGATGGAGCTGATCGGCGGGAACGGCTACATCGAGGAGAGCCCGATGCCGCGCCTGCTGCGCGACGCGCAGGTGCTGCCGATCTGGGAAGGGACGACGAACATCCTCGTGCTCGACGCGCTGCGCGTGATGCACAAGGAGGGGACGCAGGAACTGCTGCTCTCCCGCATCCGCAAACAGTTCCACCGCGAGGCAGACGCGCTGGCGTATACGTTCGCCTCACTCGACGAGCACGACGCGCGCTGCTGGATCGATCGCCTGGCACGCCTGCTGGAGCTGACGCTGCTGATCGAGGCGGGACACGGCGAGTACGCGGACCGGTTGAAGGACCGGCCGCTGGGCATGCTCCCCGGCGCGAGAGGCTTCTAGCCAGGGGGACCGCCGGCGTCCCGCCGGCTGTCTGCGCAGGCGTCTCGCCTGCGCTCCGCTTACGTCGTAACGGTCACATCGTCGTACGCCACCTGCAGCGTGGCCCGCGTCGCGCCGCGCGCGACCAGCCAGTAGCCGAGGGCCGCGACGTACAGCCGCTGCGACCAGAGCTCGCTCAGCGCGTCGTACGCGTTGCCGATCGCCGCGGGCGACTGCGCGGTCGTCATGAGCGCGTGCAGCCGCTTCGCGCCGCGCGCGAACGCCTGGAGGTTCTGCCGCAGGTGCGGATGTCCTTCGCCGGAGATGCGCGCGAACGTGTCGACGCCGCCCTGCTTTTCGAGAATGGCCAGGCCGCTCTGCAACTGCAGCGGCGCGGGTGGCCCGTCATTCAGCCACGCCTGCCACGCCTTCGCGTACGTTTCGATGCGTGCCTCGTACGTGCGGCGCTCCGGGAACTTGCTGCTGTACGGCATTGCCGCGGCCAGCGGCGTGGCCCACGACTCGAGGTCGACGTCCTCCGCGAACGCCGCGAGTAATTCGCCGCGCTCGAGCAGCAGTTGCACGCGCAGCGTGCCCTTCTTCCCGATGGCTTCCGCAAACTCGGCGAGCGGCGGCGTCTGCACGCCCCACATCCGCGCAAAGTCGATCACGCGCGTGAGGTCTCCCTCGGAGATCGCGCCGCGCTCGATCGTGGCCAGCAGGTGCAGGCCGTAGTCGAAGTCGAGCGACGCCGGCTGCTCCTTGAAGTCCTCCATCTGCGCCTTCAGATCGATCACCCACTCGAAGTCGTTCTGCGGGACGTTCTTCTCGTCGTACTTGCGCGTCCCCTGCGCGGTCACCAGCTTGAAGCCGTCCAGCGACGTGCGCGTGGTCATGCGGAACGAGCTCGTCTCCTTCGCCGTCAGCGCCCACTTGCCGAGGCCGAGGGAGAAGCCGAAGGAGGAGCGGCGGGTGAGCGTCGACTCGTTGAGGTAGCGGACCAGCGTGCGCGACTGCGGGTCGCGGCGCAGCGCGTCGGCCACCTTCTCGAAGTCGCCGCTGAGGACGAGCGCGTGATCGCCGGCCAGGAGCGAGTCGTCGAGGAGGATGAAGTCGGCGATCGACTCGTTCTCGTCGATGCGCGCGTACTCGTACGCGAAGCCGGTTTCCGCCTTCCAGCGCACCGCCTTCTCGAGCCGGCTCACCAGCGTGTCTGCGACCTTCACGGCGACGTCGTTCGGAAGCTGCGCGATGATCTCCGCGGCGACGTCGGTCGCACCGGCGTCGAGGCCGACCGAGACCTCGATGCCGTACGCGTGGCTGCGCGACACGGCCTTCTTCACGGCGAAGCGGAAGTGGCGGTCGAGCATGCGCGAGACGACGATCGAAAAATGGTCGGTTAGCTTCACGGACGCTTTCGCCACCAGACCGCTCTTCAGCTTGATGGCGATGGGGAGCTCGCTGACGACGTCGATGAGCCGCGTCGCCAGAAGGTCGGACCAGGAGAAGCTGACCGCGGCCGTCAGCGCGCCGCCGAGCTCCATCGCCAATGCCTCGCCGGGCTGCAGCGCCTTCACGTCGTCGAGCTCGAGCAGCGTGCGCGGCGCGGACAGGTCCTGCGTCACCGCGCCCCATGCGCTGTCGGTCGCGGCGTGTCTGCGATAGTCACTCAGCGCCACGTCCGCCCCGCCGCTGGTCTTGATGACGGAGATCGGCAGCTTCGCCTCCGCCTTCGCGGTGAGCGTGTACTTCAGCCACGCCGACTGCGTCGCATATGCGATGTGCGCGGAGTCGCCCGAGCCGAACACGGCGTCGGTATCGCGGTCATCCGCGCGGTTCAACACCTGCACGTCCAGCTTGGGCGAGAACGCGAGCTGCGCGATCTTCAGCGGCGAAGTGACCTTCGCCTCCAGCAGCGAATCGCCCACCTGCGAGAGGGAATGATCGAGTAAAGCGTGGCGGAGCACGTCGAGGTCCACGGAGAATTGGGGCATGGGCGAGAGGATAACAGGACCAAGCGGGACGCCGGCGGTCCACTTCGAGCAACCGTCGCCGCACCCGAACGTAACTCGTTGCGCGCGCCACCTGCGGCGCGCGACGTGTCGCCGTCTTCGGCTTTCAGCAGGAGCGCTTTTGCGGCGGCGGCGCGTTGCTCGTCGTTGCGGAACGAGCGTCGAGAGGAAGACGTTCTCGTCGACGACGCGCTGCACGTCAGATGCGCCCTCTCCGCTTGCGAGCCTCGTGGACGGCTTTCATGACCTCCGTCGGTCCGTGCTCGATGAAGCCTTCCCGCGTCAGAACAGCCGGGTGCCCTTCGCCTGCGCCTCCGCGAGGAGGTCGAGGAACTTGCCTCGCGGGATCTCGCGGGCGCCGAGTGCTTCCATGTGCGGGGTCATGACCTGGCAGTCGACGAATGTCGCGCCGCGCGATTGGAGGTGCTCGATGAGGAAGAGGAGCGCGAGCTTGGACGCGTCGGGACGGCGGTGGAACATCGACTCGCCGGTGAAGACGCCGCCGGCGTCGACGCCGTAGAGGCCTCCCACCAGCGTGCCGTCCTGCCACGCCTCCACGCTGTGCACGTCGCCGGCGGCGTGGAAGCGCGTGTAAGCGTCGATGATCTCCGGCGCGATCCAGGTGCCGTCCTGGTCGGGGCGCTCGCTCACCGCGCACGCCTCGATCACCGCGCGGAAGTCGCAATCGATGGTGAACGTATACGGCGCGCGCTTCTGGGCCTTGCGCAGCGAGCGGCCGACGTGCAACTCGTCGAAGAAGATCACCGCCCGGCGGCGCGGAGAGAACCACGGCAGCGGCACCTCATCGTGCGGCCACGGGAAGATCCCTTTCCGATACGCCTCGCGCAGCGTCTGCACGCGCAAGTCCTCGCCGAGGGCGACGACGTCGCTGCGTGCGTAGCGAGGGTCGGGGAAGGTGGACATAAGTGCTGAGTGCTGAGTGCTGGGTGCTGGGTGCTGAGTGCCGGGTGCTGAGAGTTGCCGTTCAGCACTCAGCGCCCAGCACCCAGCACTTTAATACCCCAGCTTCAGCTCGTCGCCTTCTGCGTCCACCACCACGTGGCCGCCGTCCGCGAGCTTGCCGAACAGGATCGCGTCGACCAGCGGCTGCTTGATCTTCTGCGAGATCAGGCGTCCCATCGGACGGGCGCCGAACGACTTGTCGTAGCCGTGCTTGGCCAGCCAGGCGCGGCCCGCGTCGCGGAGCTCGAGCGTCACGTTCTTCGCCGCGAGCTGCTTCTGCAGCTCCGCGATGAACTTGTCGACCACGAGCTGGATGGTCTCGAAGCTGAGGGCCTCGAAGGCGATCCAGGCGTCGAGGCGGTTGCGGAACTCCGGCGCGAACGTGCGCTCGATCGCGCCGCGGCCGTGGCCCGACGCGCCCGCGTTCTGCATGAAGCCCGGCGCGCTGTCCGTCATCTCGCGGCCGCCCGCGTTCGTGGTCATGATCAGGATCACGTTTCGGAAGTCGGCCTTCTTGCCGTTGTTGTCGGTGAGCGTGGCGTGATCCATCACCTGCAGCAGGATGGAAAAGAGATTCGGGTGCGCCTTCTCGATCTCGTCCAGCACCAGCACCGCGTACGGCGTGCGCGTGATCGCGTCCGTGAGCAGGCCGCCCTGATCGAAGCCGACGTAGCCCGGGGGCGCGCCGATCAGGCGGGAGACGGTATGCGGCTCCATGTACTCGCTCATGTCGAAGCGGATGAACTCCACGCCGAGGGACTGGGCGAGCTGCTTGGCCAGCTCCGTCTTGCCGACGCCGGTCGGGCCGCTGAAGAGGAACGAGCCGATCGGCTTGTCGGGATTGCCGAGGCCGGAGCGGGAGAGCTTGATCGCGGCGACGATCTGTTTGATCGCGTGATCCTGTCCGTAGATCGCGCGCCGCAGGTCGTCCTGCAGATGCTGGAGGCGGTCCTTCTCCGAGACCGCGATCGTGCGCGGCGGGATCCTGGCGATCTTCGACACGACTGTCTCGACCTCGTGCACGTCGATGGCGGCGTTCGCGGTGCCCATCATCCGCGCCCGTGCGCCCGCCTCGTCGAGGACGTCGATGGCCTTGTCGGGCAGATGGCGGTCGTGGATGTACTTCGCCGACAGCTCGGCGGCGAGGCGGATCGCCTCGGGCGTGAACGTCACGCCGTGATGCTCTTCGTAATACTTCTTCAGGCCGGTCAGGATCTCGATCGTCTCCTCGACGGTCGGTTCGCCGATCTCGATCTTCTGGAAGCGGCGGGCCAGGGCGCGGTCGCGCTCGAAGGACTGCTTGTACTCGCCGTACGTCGTCGAGCCGATCACGCGCAGCTTGCCCGAGGCGATGGCCGGCTTGAGCATGTTCGAGGCGTCCATCGTGCCGCCGCTCACCGCGCCGGCGCCGACGATGGTGTGGATCTCGTCGATGAAGAGGATGGCGTTCTTCTTCTCCGTCAGCGCGGCGATGACGGCCTTGAGCCGCGCCTCGAACTCGCCGCGGTACTTCGTGCCGGCGAGCACCGAGCCCATGTCCAGCGACCACACTTCCGTGTCCTTGAGCACGGCCGGCACGTCGCCCAGCTGGATCTTCAGCGCCAGCCCTTCCGCGATGGCGGTCTTGCCGACGCCCGGCTCGCCGACGTAGAGCGGGTTGTTCTTGCGGCGGCGGCAGAGGATCTGGATGGTGCGCTCGAGCTCGGGGGCGCGGCCGATGACGGGATCGATCTCTCCCTTTTCCGCGCGCTCGATGAGGTTCACCGCGAAGCTCTTCAGCGGGTCGCGCGACGGACCCGCCCCCTCGTCCTCGGAGGCGATGCCGGCCGGCGTGATCTCCGCCGGTCCGTCTTTCGGGATGCCGTGCGAGAGGTAGGTGAGGACGTCCAGCTTGGTGATGTTCTGGCTGCGGAGGAGGTAGACGGAGTGCGACTTCTCGGCCTGGAAGATCGCCGCCAGCATCTGCCCCGTGTCGACTTCCTTGCGCCCCGAGCTCTGCGCGTGCAGTTGTGCGTACTGAATGACGCGCTGGAGCATGGTGGTCAGCGTCGGCTGGACGTCCATCTCCTCGACCTGCTCGTAGGTCTTGTTGATGAAGGCGTCGAGCTGCTGTTTGAGCTCGTCGACGTCGCCGCCGCAGGCGCGGACGACGTCCACCACCTCGCGGTCATGCAGCAGGGCGAAGAGGAGATGCTCGAGCGTGACGTACTCGTTCCGCCGGCGAACGGCCTCGTTCACCGCGAATTCGAAGGTGGCTTGCAGGGCTTTGGCGATCATTTTCTTACAGAGGAAAGAGGAAGGAGGAAAGAGGAAAGCGGACAGGCGTGGCGGACGGCCTCTTTCCTCTTTCCTCATTTCTCTTTCCTCTCATACCTCCTCCATCGTAACTAACAGCGGAAATTCGTGCTCGCGCGCGAGGGCGGTCGTTTTCTCGACCTTGGTCTCGGCGATCTCGTAGGTGTAAATGCCGGCCACGCCCAGGCCGCGCAGGTGGACGTTGAGCATGACCTGGATGGCCTGCTCCTCGGTCATGTTGAAGACCGACTCGAGGATCCAGACCACGAACTCCATGGTGGTGAAGTCGTCGTTGTGCAGCAGCACCTTGAAGAGGGGCGGCTCCTCGACCTTCTCGCGGCTTTCCGCGACGGCGGCTTCTTCGAACCCGGTTTGCGGCGGCAACATGCGCGGGGATACGAACGCAAGAAGCGCGCGCGATATTTTGCTCAGTTGTGCAGGCGGATCATCTCCGCCTCGAAGGCCGCGACCTGGGCCAGCCGCGGATCGGCGTCCGCCGCCACTTCGGCGAGAAAGGCCAGCGCCAGCTCGTGACGGAACGGCGGGCAGGCCCGCCGCAGCAGACGCCGCACGGCCGGCTCGAAGGTGCCGCGCGCGCGCAGGAGCTCGACGGTGAGCGGGCAGGCCCGCCGCAGCACGAGCTCGCGCCATTCGGCGATGCACTCGCGGAGCACCTTCAGTTCCGCCGATTGTTGCACCCCGGCCAGGTAGGCATCGCCCGAGGGGGGAGCGCCGCCGCGGATCAGCTCCGCCATCTCGCGCTGCAGCGTGGCCAGGTCGCGAGTCATGCCAGGCGCTCCAGTTCCGCGGCGATGGCTTCATGGCCGAGGACCGGCACCGCCTCGGGCACGAGCTCGAAGATCACCGCCTCCGCGTTGGTCGCGCGGGGGCGCACCTGTGCGAGCAGCGCGCGCGTGTCGTCGCGCAAGGCGCGTGAGTGGATGTCGAGCAGGACGCCGTCGCGCTCCACTCCGTTGGCGACGTGGATCTCGCGCACCGCGTCGAACTGCAGCTCGTCGAGAAAGCGGCCGACGTCGAGCGCGTGGTTGTGCACATCGCACTGCAGGTTGTACACGTCGAGCAGCAGCCCGCAGCCGGTGCGCCGCACGAGCTCGTTCAGGAACGCCGCCGGCGAGTAGTCGGCCTCGGGAGGCTCGGGCAGCAGGTTCACCACGTGCTCGACGAGAAACGGCACGCCGTAGCGGCGCTGGATGGCTTCGATGCGCGGGCAGAGCAGGTCGAGCGACTCCTCGACGCGCGGCAGGACGAGCATCGTCCCGAGCGACTCACCGGCGACCGTCGTGTAGCCGAGATGCTCGCTGTGCCAGGCGATCGGCAGACGTGCGAAGAGCGCGTCGAGCAGCCGGAGGTAATCGTCGTTCCAGCCATCGGCGGAGCCGATGGAGAGTCCGACGCCGTGCACGATCAGGCGGGCGTGCGCGGCCACTTCGTCGAGCATGGCCATGGCGTCTTCGTCGATCGCACCGCTGTGCGACGCGATGACGTCGGGCGGGATCTCGAGCACGTCGGCCGTGCCGAGGATGCGCTCCAGGAAGTCGACGTCGGGGACGAAGTTCGTGCCGATCATGGATCGTAGGGAGGCGTGCGCGGGCGAGGCACGCGCACGCACACCGGTCTCAGAAGCGCTGCGTGACGTTGGCGATGCCGTCGAGCTCCGCACCGGCCAGCTCGTTCACGGCCGGGTTGACCAGCGCCTCATTGACGAGATGCAGGTCGAAGCCGTTCAGGCCGCAGGTGAGACAGCCGCTGAGACGGTAGATCCGCTCGAGCAGCGCGTTGATGTGATCCTTCTTCACGTTCTTGCGGAGCTGGATCGAGAGGGAGACGCGGTTCGTTGCTTTGGTCGTGGTAGCCATGCAGGTTTCTCCTTTTCACGAAGTAGTGCAGCGATGCAGCAAAGCGTTTCAGCGATATCCGGGCGCGGCGCGCGCCCCACACGCGCGCCGCGCCCGTCCCTGGTGTGGGAGTACAGCTCTCCGATATCGAGTAGTGCGGGAAAAGGGCGAAGCGTTTCAGTATTCTTCGCCCGCTTGGCTGTCCGGGAGAGAGTCCGTCAGACCTACACGCGAGTCCGGCCGTGGGTGCCGGCGGTCTTCTTCGTGGGCGGCTTCGTCTGGGACGCGCTGACGCTCGGCCGCACCATCAAGTCGCTCGACCTCTTCCTGCTGCTCGGCTACCTCACCGGCGCGGCGGCCATCCTGGTGATGCTCGGGCGCGGCGTGACGTTCCGCGGCTCGCAGTATCTGAATGCGGTGCTGCAGTTCTTCTTCGGAGGGATCTTCAGCGCGCTGTTCATCTTCTACTTCCTCAGCTCGAGCGATCTGCCGGGGTATCTGGTGGTGCTGGGACTGGCGGCGCTGCTGATCGGGAACGAGTTCCTGCAGAACCGCTACAGCGAGCTGACGCTGGCGTGGACGCTGTTCACGATGAGCGCGGCGATGTTCTTCAACTTCGCCCTGGCGCACCTCTTCCGCAGCATCTCCGTCTTCTGGTTCTACCTCGGCACGCTCGTAGCGGTGCTGCTCGTGCTCACCCTGCGGCGCGTGTCGCGCAGCGAGGCGGCCTCGGTCAAGCCGTCGCTCGCGCTGGCGGCGCTGCTGGTCGTGCTGCACGCGCTGAACTTCATCCCGCCCGTGCCGCTGGTGCAGAAGGAGATGCTGATCGCGCATTCCGTGCAGCGCCGCGGCGGCGAGTACATCGCCATGGTGGAGTCGCCGGGCTGGCGTCGCTACTGGGCTTCGTCGTCGACGCAGTACCACTGGACGGAAGGGGAGCGGGTCTACTGCTTCACCTCCGTGTTCGTGCCGAGCGGGATCCGCACGACCATCCGCCACCGCTGGCTGGTGGAGTCGGATGGGGAGTGGCGGAACGCGGGAGTGGTGCCGTTCACGATCGCCGGAGGGCGGGAGAGCGGCTATCGCGGCTATACGTACAAGCAGCGGGTGACGGAGGGGCGGTGGAGGGTGATCGCGGAGTCGGAGAGCGGCGCCGCGATCGGGATCATCGACTTTCGCGTGCGCCGCGGCGAGGCGCCGCCGCTGAAGAGGTTGCGGCTGTGATCTTCGTACTCGAGGCTTTCTTCGATCCCGCGGAGATGCTTCCGGCGCTGCGGAACGCGACGTCCGTCGATGCGAACGTGTACGGCAGCGACCGCGCGGTCGACCTGCGCGTGCGCAAGACGCAGAAGCTCAACGTGCCCGCGTCGCTGCGCGATGCCGTTCATGCGATCCTGACCGACGCGCAGCCGCGCCTCGCGTCGCACTTTGACGTGGGGCTCGATCACTTCGAGGAGCCGCAGTTCCTCCGCTATCTGCCGGGCGATTTTTTCGTCGCCCATCAGGACGGCAACACGTCGCTGATTCACGACGAAACGCGCCACCGCCGCATCTCCGTCGTGCTCTTCGTGAACGCCGACTACAGCGGCGGAGCGCTCACCCTCCACGGCCGCTACCCGGACTGGGAGAAGCGCGACGTCGTGCCCGCGAAGCCGGGCTCACTCATCGCCTTCCCCTCGGAAACCACGCACGAGGTGACCCCGGTGACGGCAGGAGAGCGCTACACCATCGTCTCGTGGTACCGGTGATCGCGAAGCG
>DASUSL010000278.1:0-13437 GCA_036375135.1 Thermoanaerobaculia bacterium
GTTCGCACATGCGGACAGGCGGTTCGCACATGCGGACGGGCGGTTCACACGTGCGGACGGGCGGTTCGCACATGCGGACGGGCGGTTCGCACATGCGGACGGGCGGTTCGCACATGCGGACGGGCGGTTCGCACATGCGGACGGGCGTTTCGCACATGCGGACGGGCGGTTCACACGTGCGGACGGGCGGTTCGCACATGCGGACGGGCGTTCGCACATGCGGACGGGCGTTCACACGTGCGGACGGGCGTTCACACGTGCGGACGGGCGGTTCACACGTGCGGATCGGAGGAACGCACGTGCGGATTCGTCGAATCGCGGAAAGTTCTGCCGAGCTCCACCGTCACCGCCTCGTCGCGGTCGTACGGATCGGCCTGCTCGTGGTGCAGATACACCCGCCACAACAGCGTCAGCGCGAGCGCGAGCAGGACGATGATTCCGGCGAGAGATGCGATTCGGCGAGCCACGTTCAGCGGGGTGAGCAATGCCACTGCCAGTTCCCCTTACAATCGCCCGCATGCCCCGCATCCACCTCCTCCCGTCCGATCTCGTGAACCAGATCGCGGCGGGAGAGGTCGTCGAGCGCCCCGCCTCGGCCGTCAAGGAACTGGTCGAGAACGCCATCGACGCCGGCGCCACGACCATCGACGTGCTCCTCGACTCCGGCGGCCGCAGCCGCCTCGAAGTGCGCGACAACGGCTGCGGGATGTCCGAGGAGGACGCGCTGCTGGCCATCGAGCGCCACGCCACCTCCAAGATCCGCGACTTCGACGACCTCACGAAAGTCCGCACGCTCGGCTTCCGCGGCGAGGCCCTCCCGTCGATCGCCTCGGTGTCGCGCTTCACCCTGACCACGTCCGACAACGAGAGCGGCTCGGCGATCGAGATCGTCTGCGACCCGCTGACCGCCCAGCGCAGCGTGCGCCCCGCCGCGCGCGACCGCGGCACGACCATCGTCGTGCGCGAGCTGTTCGAGAACGTCCCGGCGCGGCGGAAGTTCCTCCGCAGCGCCGACGCGGAGTTCCGCGCCGTGGTCGGCGTCGTCACCTCGTACGCGCTGCCGCTGCACGACCGCGCCTTCCGCCTCGAGCACAACGGACGCGTGGTGCTCGATCTCCCTCCCGCGCGCGACGGCCGCGAGCGCGCGCTGCAGATCCTCGGCAGCGACGCGGCCGAGCACCTGGTCGACTTCGAGGCCGAGCTCGGGCTGACCCGCGCCAGCGGCTACGTCACGCGCGGCCTCCGCTTCGGCAGCCGCCGCAACCAGTTCTTCTTCGTGAACGGACGACTGGTCAAGGACCGCGTCCTCACCCATGCCGCGAACCGCGCCGCCGAGGCGTTCGACTTCGAGGGACATCCGGCCATCGTGCTCTTCGTCGACATGCCCCCCGAGGCCGTCGACGTGAACGTGCATCCGGCGAAGACCGAGGTGCGGTTCCGCGATTCGTCGCAAGTCCACGTGGCGGTGGAGCAGGCACTCAAACGCGCGCTGGGCGGCGCGGAGGAAGGATCGTCGCTGATCCGCGAGCAGGAGATCCCGCTCTCAGCACCCGGCACTCAGCACTCAGCACTCTTTGACCCCCAGCGCTACGACACCGGCCCGCGCTGGACGCCGCAATTCACCCCGCTCTTCCAGAAATCCGAAGCACTCGTTCAACCGCCCGTAGCGCTGGCCGAGCCGCCGGAGGAGGAGCAGCGCCCCGACCTCGGCGCGCTGCAGGGCCGCGTCATCGGGCAGTACCGCCTCAGCTACATCCTCATGGACACGCCCGGCGGGCTGCGCCTCGTCGACCAGCACGTCGCGCACGAGCGCGTGCTCTACGACCGCTACATCGCCCGCGTCGAAGCGCGGCAGGCGGTGTCCCAGCAGCTCCTCACGCCGATCCTCTACGAGCCAGGAGCCGCTGAGTGCGCGGTGCTGGAGTCGCATCTCGAGGAGTTGCGCGAAGTCGGCTTCGACATCGAGCGCTTCTCCGGGAACGCCTTCGCCATCGCCTCCGTCCCGCCGGAGCTGCTGAAGAACGACGTCGAGTCGTTCCTGCGCAAGGTGATCGACGCGTCGCTCGAGGAAAAGTCGTCGCACGTGACGCGCGTCCGCGAGCGCATCGCCGCGTCGCTGGCCTGCCAGGCGGCGATCAAAGTGCACCGCCCGCTCACCGGCGAAGAGATGGCCCGCGTCGTGGCCGAGCTGCTGCGGTCGTCGAATCCGTTCGCCTGCCCGCACGGACGGCCGATCATCGTCGACATCAAGCATCTCGACATCGAGCGGCACTTCCACAGGAAGTAGAAAACGAAGTCGCAGAGTCGCAAAGTCGTAAAGTCTCAAAGAGCGACTCTGCGACTTTGCGACTTTGCGACTTTGCGCCTCTGCGACTCTGCGCCTATGCGACTCTCCCCCCACGACCTCGGCAAACGCGGCGAGCGCCGCGCCGCCTGGCACTACCGCCTCCGCGGCTACCGCATCCTCGCGCGCAACGTGCGCCTCCCCGCCGGCGAGATCGACCTCGTGGTCCAGCGCGGCGCGACGATCGTCATCGCCGAGGTGAAGACGCGGCAGAGTGTGAGCGCGGGCGAAGGACACGAGGCCGTCAATCGCACGAAGCGCGAGCGGATGATCAAGCTCGGCGACCAGTGGGCGGCGAAGCATCCGCAGGCGCAACTGCGCTACGACATCCTCTCGCTGCACTGGACCGGATGGCGCTTCGTGGTCACGCACTTTGCGGATGCGTTCCGGCCCGTGGCGGACGCGCGACGTCCGTGGCTCTGGCGGGCCTAGCTGTCATCCTGAGCCGCGTAGACGGCGAAGGACCCCGTGCTGAAACGAACGAGCCACGCCTGACCGCAGGAGGTCCTTCGCCGTCTACGCGGCTCAGGATGACAGGGTGCGCAAACGCAGCTCCGCGTCGAGGCGGTGCCGCCCCTCCGGCCAGGCCTTCACGAACGCGCGCCACATCACCTTCGTGTTCATCTGCTCCGCGAGCTCGTACTCCGCCGCCTCCTGCCGCGCGCGGCGTCCTTCCTCGAGCCGCGGCGCGTCGGGATAGCGGGCGATGTAGTCGTCCCACGCGGCCACGGTGCCCGCCTCGAACGCGGCGTTGAAGTCTCCTTCGATGATGGCCTGCCGCGCCAGCGCGCGCCGCGCCGCGGCCTGCTCGTGCCAGGTGATGCGCTCGCGCGCGTCGTGCTCGCGCAGGCCATCCGGATGATTGAGCAGGAACAGCCCCCACGCGCCGATGGTGTCCTCGGCGCGCGCCGCCTCGTACGCGAGTTGTTCGCGCAGGTACGCTTCGGCGATCGCGCTGCGCGAGCTGTCGGGGAACTCGTCGAGGTACGCCTGCCAGGCCACCGCGCTGCGCGTTTCGAGGGCGACGCTGTACGCCGTCTCCTCGCGCACGCGCGCCGACTCCAGCCGCTGTGCCGCCGTCTTCGCGTGCGCGTCGTGCGACCAGCGCTCGAGGTACGCCGCCCACGCCTCCTCGGTGTCGAGCGCCGAGGCGGCGTCGAAGTCGAGCCGCTCCTCGATGGCGCGCTCCGCTTCCTCCGCGTGGTACATCGGAAAGCGCGCGCGGTAGTCGCGGAAGGCCGCGTACGTGTCGGTCATGACCGCCGCCGCCCACGCCTCCGCCGCCTCCCGCTCCTCGGCCGACAGCTCCTTCGCGCGCATGCGCGGCACGGCCGTGCGCGTGAACGACGCCGGATCGCTGGCGAACTGCGACAGCGCCTGCGCCAGCTCGCGCGCGGACGACCAGCGCTTCGCGCGCTTCTTCTCCAGCGCGCGCATCACCACTTCCTCGAGTCCGGGCGGCGGAGTGAACGCGGGATTGGCCTCGCGGAAAGTCCGCGGCGCCTCGGTGAGGTGCTTGACGATGTACATGTTCTGCGTGCGCGCCACGAACGGCGGCACGCCGGTGAGCATCTCGTAGAGCACCACGCCGAGGGAGTAGAGGTCGGCGCGGCCGTCGAGCGCTTCGCCGTCCTCGAGCTCGCCGAGGTGGTCGGGCGACATGTACTTCGGATTGCCGACGAAGACGCCGGCCTGCGTCGTGTCGACGTTCGGCCCGGAGACGTCCTTGGCCACGCCGAGGTCGATGATCTTCACCACCAGGTGCTCGTCGCCGTCGAAGGCGAGCATGACGTTGTCGGCGGAGATGTCGCGATGCAGCAGGCCGCGGCGGTGGATGGCGTCGAGGCCGGTCAGCACCTGCGTCGCCACCTCGATCGCCAGCGGCAGCGGAAAGCGTCCGTTCTGCGTCTCCCACTCGTGCACGGTCGTGCCGTCGATGTACTCGGTGACCATGTAGCTCGTGCCGTCGGGCATGACCGAGAAGTCGTGCACGACGGCCACGTTCGGATGATGGACCTGCGTGGCCAGCCGCGCCTCGCGCAGGAAGCGCGCGCGGTACGACTCCTCGGCGATCAGCGTCGGCTTGATCAGCTTGATGCAGCGGAACGCGCCGAGGTGCACGTGGCTCGCTTTGTAGACCTCCCCCATCCCGCCCACGCCGAGCAGGCCGAGGATCTCGTACTTGCCGTCGAGCAGCGTGCCGGGCGTGAGACCCGCGGAAGCACTCATCAGAGTGCGCTCAGGTTACACGCGGCCGCAGCGAGCGCGCCACCAGCCCGATCCCGCCGAGGAGCAGGACCAGCATGACCAGCGTGTTGAAGAGACTCGTCGGGCGGAAGTAGATGTCGAGGTTGGCGATGATCCCCACGAAGAGGATCACCGCCCCGGCCACCGTCAGCACCCACCCCACGGGCGACTGGCCGTTGAAGAAGAGGAATCCGATCCCGACCACCAACGGCAGCAGCGAGAGTCCGAACGCGTTGTAGCCCCAGAGGTGCCAGTAGCCGCTCGTGACCGTGACCTGGCTGGTGAGCAGATAGCCGCCCGCCACCGCCATCACGAAGCCCATGAGGAACATCCCGATGCCGCCCTCGGTGCCGCCCGCGCCGCGCAGTTGATCCATGGCGGGAGAGTTTACGCCGTGGCGGGCACGGCTGCCGCCTCGGGCTTCCTCCGCAGGATGGCCGCGGAGATGACCGAGATGATCAGCCCGACCGGGAAGATCTCCATGAAGGTCATGCCGACGTTGTAGACCGGGTTGCGGTACATGACCTTGAACTCCTCCATCTCCGCTTTCTTGGTGGAGATCTCGGCCGCCGACGCGCCCGCGGCCTGCATCTTGGCGATGGTCACGGCGGCGTACTTGTCGGCGAAGTCGGGCATGAAGTTCCAGTACACGATCTGCCACCCGACCACGTAGAAGGCGCAGGTGATCAGGGCGATGAGCAGGCCGACGCTGAGACCGCGGCCGAAGGTGATGGCGCCGTTCTGCTGCTCGCGATAGGCGCGGATGCCGAAGTAGACGGCCGTGAAGGCCAGGATCATCGAGCCGAAGCCGATGGCCATGCTGACCGCGCCCATCGACTTGTCGATCTTTTCCATGTTGAGCCAGACGACGCTGCAGGCGGCGGCGAGGAGGAATCCGGAGATGAGGCCGTATTTCAGAACGATGTTTTTCATGGTGTCAACTTGCTCCACCGGCAGGAGTTTGTCGTCACACTTCCGGGTGATTTTGCGTGGTCATACTTTCGTTTACGGGATCAGGCCGAGCTCTTTCCCCTTCTGGACGGCCTGGGTGCGGCGGTTGACGCTCATTTTCTCGAAAAGGCGGGAGGAGTGGGTCTTGACCGTGTTCTCCGAGACGAAGAGCCGCTCGCCGATCTCGCGATTGCTCAGCCCTTCGGCGATGAGGCCGAGGATCTCGTGCTCGCGCTGGGTGATGCCGAGCTCCTTGAGCTTGCCGGCGTTGAGGGCGAAGGGCTGGGCACTGACCAGCACCTCTTTGACGACCTCGACCTCGACGACCTTCGGCCGCGTCAGCCGGATGCCGGCGTAGATGCCGACGGCCATGAAGATGACCGCCACGACGCCCCCATACACCTCGGCCGGATAAACGCGCACGAGGTACTGATACTCGACGAGCTTCAGCAGCACGAGGAGCGCGCCGCCGACGGCACCGTAGAGAAGTCCGCGTCTCATCGCGAAAACAGGAAGGGCCGCGCGTTTCGCGCGGCCCTTCGAATCAGGATCGTTTGGAGCGGGAAACCGGACTCGAACCGGCGACATCAACCTTGGCAAGGTTGCACTCTACCAACTGAGTTATTCCCGCTTACGGACGGCGAACTTTAGCGATGCCTCGTTTCGCTGTCAAGCATCGCAACTAACGCGGCACCCCTGTATGTCATTCCCGCGATTTGATCCCGTACGCATCCATTTTTCGATAGAGGTTGCTGCGCTCGACGCCGAGCGATTCCGCGGTGCGGCTGACGTTGCCGGCGAACTCGCGCAGGCGGTCGAGGATGTACTGCTTCTCGAACTGCTCGCGCGCCTCTTTCAGCGGCAGATCGGCGGCGATGTCGACCGGCTGCGCGTCGACGCGGGCGCCGAGGTGGAGGTCTTCGGGCTCGATGGTCTCGGCGGGGAGGAGGATGGCCAGCCGCTCGGCGACGTTGCGCAGCTCGCGCACGTTGCCGGGCCAGTGATACCCCTTCAGCTTCGCGGCCGCGCCCGCCGAGAGCTTCTTGCGCGGCTGTCCCGTCTCGGCGGCGAAGCGGCGGAGGAAGTGCTCGGCGAGCAGCACGACGTCGTTGCCTCGCACGCGCAGCGGCGGGACCTGGATGGGGATGACGTTCAGGCGGTAATAGAGGTCGCTGCGGAAGTTGCCGTTGGCGATCTCGTGCTCCAGCTCCTTGTTCGTCGCCGCGATGACGCGCACGTCGACGCGGATGGTCTGCTGCCCGCCGACGCGCTGGAAGGTCTGCTCCTGCAGCACGCGCAGCACCTTGGCCTGCGTCTTCAGGCTCATGTCCCCCACTTCGTCGAGGAAGAGCGTGCCGCCGTCGGCCAGCTCGAACTTTCCCTTGCGGTCGTCGATGGCGCCGGTGAACGCCCCCTTGCGATGGCCGAACAGCTCCGACTCGATCAACTCCTCGGGGATAGCCGCGCAGTTGACGTCGATGAACGGCTGCTCCGCCCGCGGCGACAGGCGATGCAGCGTGCGCGCGACGATCTCCTTGCCGCTGCCGTTCTCGCCGGTGATGAGCACGCGGCTGTGTGACGCCGCCGCGCTGCGGATCTGCTGCTCGAGGCGCTGCATCGGATCGCTCTCGCCGATGAGCAGCTCTTCGAGCGTGAGGTGGCGTTTGAGGTCGCGCACCTGTTCGCGGAGGCGGCGGTCGTTCAGCGCGTGGTTGACCGTCAGCAGCACGCGCTCGAGGGAGAGCGGCTTCTGGAGAAAGTCGTACGCGCCGAGGCGCGTGGCGCGGACGGCGCTGTCGACCGAGCCGTGGCCGGAGATCACGATCACCGGCGGCGCGCCCGCGGTGCGCAGGCGTTCCAGCACCGCCAGGCCGTCGATGCCGGGGAGCCAGAGGTCGAGCAGGACGAGGTCGAATTCGTCGCGTGCGAACTGCGCGATCCCTTCCTCCCCCGACTCGCACGTGGTGGTCTTGTGCCCCTCGTCTTCGAGGATGCCGGAGAGCGTCGAGCGAATGGACGGCTCGTCGTCGATGATCAGGATCTTGGCCATGACGAGTGATGAGTGCTGAGCGATGAGCGATGAGCGCCGACGAGCCGTTGTCTCATCGTTGATCCCTCATCGCTGGTTCATGCGGGCAGTTCGATCTCAAAGCGAGTCCCCCTTGGATGGTTGTCGTGCACGTGGATCTGCCCGTCGTGGTCGCGCACGATGCGATGCACGATCGCCAGGCCGAGGCCCGTGCCGCGTCCCTTGGTCGAAAAGTACGGGAGGAAGAGTTTGTCCTTGTCGGAGTCGGGGACGCCGCGGCCGGGATCGGCGACTTCGATCACCACGCGGTGCGGCGCGCGCCGCGCGGAGACGCGGATCTCGCCCGACTCGGTGGCCTCCACCGCGTTCTTGAGCAGGTTGCCGACGGCGCGGCGGATCTGCTCGGGATCCATCAGCAGCTCGAGGTCGGGGGCGACGTCGACGGAGATGGAAACGTGCGGCTTCGTGTCGCGATAGAGGCTCACCGCCTGCTGCAGGATCTCCGCGAGCTGCGCGTGGCGGAGGTGGATGGCGGGCATGCGCGCGAAGCGGGCGAACTCGTCGACCATGCGATTGAGCTGCGCCACTTCGTCGACGATGATGCGGCACCCTTCCTCGATGCCCGGCTGGTCTTTCCCGTACTTGCGCGCGATGCGCTCGGCGGAGAGCTGGATGGGCGTGAGCGGGTTCTTGATCTCGTGCGCGATGCGGCGCGCGGCCTCGTTCCACGCGGCCAGCTTCTGCGCCTGCACGAGCTGCGTGGAGTTCTCGAGCGCGAGCACCCAGCCGGCGCCGCTGCCGAGCCGCGCGGCGGAGAGCTCGAGGTAATGCAGCTCGCCGCCGACGATGACCGCCACTTCGCGCGTGCGGGCCCGTCCGCTGGTCAGCTCGTGGATGGCCCGCGCCACCGGCTCGAGGTCGCCGCGCAACAGGTCGGAGAGCGACGCGCCGGCGGAGACGTTCCCGAGCTCCAGCATCCGCGTGGCGGCGCGGTTGATCGAGAGCACGTGCAACTCGTCGGTGAAGGCGATGATGCCGGTGCTCACGCTCTCCAGCACCGTGGTCATGAAGCGGTTGGTCTCGGTGAGCTGCTGGCGCTGTTCGGCCAGCGTCGTGGACATGTCGTTGAAGGAGGTGATCAGGCGTCCCACTTCGTCCGTGGCCTCGACTTCGACTTTGTGTCCATAGCCGCCTTCGGCCAGTTTCGACGTCGCCTCCGCCAGCGCCTTGATCGGCACCGTGATGCGGCGCGAGGCGTAGATCGACGTCCAGAGCGTGCCGAAGAGGATGGCCAGCGTGACCGCGAGGAAGAGCATCGTCTGCGAGGCCTTGAGGCGCTCGCGCTGCGAGTAGAGCTGGTTGAAGTCGCGGTAGGCGATGATCGACTGGTCGATCATCTCGCTGGTCGTCGAGGGGAGAAAGACGCCGGCCAGTGCCACGTCGTCCGCGGCGATGGGCACCGCGGTGCGGATCCACTTGCCGCTCGTGACGACGTCGATCTTCACGGCCCGCCCCTTCTGCGCGACTTCCTCGAAGAAGCGCGCGTTCGGGTCGGCCACTTCCTGGATCGGCGCGCGCGGGTCGGCCTGCGCCTTGAGCAGGATGCCGCCACGATAGACGGCGGCCATGTCGACGTAGTGAAACTGGCGCACGTGCGCGAGGACGCCGTCGACGCGGGCGGCGTCGCGCGCGTCGCTGCTGGAGGCGATCTCCCGCGCCGCCCCCTCGGCCATCTTCGCGGTCTGGTCCTGCGCGTTCTGCGCGATGCGCTCGCTGTTCGTGACGATGGTGCGCACCGGCGTCGCGAACCAGCGGTCGATGGAGACGCGGAGGAGATCCGTGGCCACGAGGAAGAGCACGATCACCGGCAGCAGCGAGGTGACGATGTAGGTCACGACGAGCTTGGTGCGGAAGCGCGAGCCGATGATGCCGCGCTGCCGCTCCAGCACCAGCTTCACCACCCCGCGCAGCAGCACGAAGAGGATGCCGACGATCAGCAGGAGGTTGATGTTCCAGAGGACGAAGAGCAGCAGGCGGTTGCCGAGGGCGTCGGGGGTGAGCTGCTTGGCCTGCTGGGTGATGTAGTAGATGAGACTCGTCGCCGCGAGGATGACCAGCGGGACCGACACGATGAAGCGCGGGTCCTTGCGGTAGCGGAGGACGAGCTCGCGCAGGCTCATCGCACGCGCGCCTCACGCCAGCGCGTGGAGACTTCCCACGGGATGACGTACATCAGCCAGCCGCGCATGAGGTCGGCCTTGACGCGCACTTTCAGCTTGTACGGCTTGCGGCCGCCGATGTCGAAGAGGTCCCGCTCGTCGATGCTGGCCATGCGCCGCTCCAGCGCGGCGAGGTCGGAGAAGGTCTCGGAGCGCACCAGGCGCCGGTCGCGGCGGTAGTTGAGGAGATATTCGCGGGTGAGGGAGTTGTAGGTGCAGATGACTTCGACGGTCGCGACGGCGATCGAGTCGTCGAACCAGTTCGGGCGGTCGCGGAAGATCTCGAGGGTGTAGGTGAAGCTGGTGGGGAGGCCGCTCTTGAGCGCCTCGATCATCTCGGCGTTGTCGAAGGCGCCGGCGAGGGTGAAGCGCACGGAGACTTTGCCGGCCGCGGCGGTGGCGGCCAGGTTCTCGATGGTGGGATTGGGCGGCGCCGCGCGGAGCGGCGCCGCCAGGAGGAGCAGAAGATAGAGGATGCGAGACACGTGTGGCTTTTTTACCACAACGTAGGACAGGCTTCAGCCTGTCCCTGGGCAGGCTGAAGCCTGCCCTACATCAGGCTGAAGCCTGCCCTACGTCGGGCTGAAGCCTGCCCCACATCAGGCGAACTGCTCGTAGCCCTGCGGTGCGACCGTCTCCTCGCTCATCTCCTCCTGCTGCGCCGCGGCCTTCAGGATCTCGGCGACGAAGCGGGAGTGGAGGGCGTGGCCGGCGCGATACGCGGTGATCTCGCCGACGATGGGACGGCCGATGAGGGCGAGGTCGCCGACCAGGTCGAGGATCTTGTGGCGCACGAACTCGTCCTTGAAGCGCAACGGGCCGTTGACGACGCCGCGGTCATCGAGGACGACCGCGTTCTCGACCGAGCCGCCGCGGGCCAGACCGGCCGCGCGCAGCTTCTCGACGTCGCGCATGAAGCCGAACGTGCGCGCCGGCGCGATCTTGCGGAGGAAGCTGTCGTGGCCGAAGTCGAAGTGGAACGACTCCCGTCCGATGACGGGATGGTTGAAGTCGATCTTGTACTTGATGACGAGGTTTTTCGCGGGAACGATGCGGATGCTCTTGTCCCCCTCCACGATCTCCACCGGGGCCTTGAGCCGCAGCACCGGCACCTCGGCGTCCAGCTCGCGGACGCTCGCGGCGTCGATGAGGTGCATGAACGGGAGGGCGCTGCCGTCGATGATCGGGACTTCGGGGCCGTCGATGTGGATGTCGAGGTCGGTGATGCCGCAGGCCATGATCGCGGCCAGGAGGTGCTCGACGGTGCCGACCTGGACGTCGTCCTTGCCGACGGTGGTCGCGTAGTCGAGCGCGGTGGTGGACGCCTGCAACGCCGGGATGCGGAGCCCCTGGAGATCGGCGCGGACGAAGGTCACGCCGCTCCCCGCGGGCACCGGCCGGAGCTCGACGGTCGTGTAGAGACCGGAGTGCAGCCCGATGCCGGAGATGCTGACGGAGGTGTTGATGGTTTTGCGTTGAACGAACATAACTGCCGCGGGACAGGAGCGAGGGAAGTGCCACGAACCGACCGCTCGTTCGTTTTTGTCTAACTCACTCACTCAGCGGCGTTTACGCTTCCAGACGCCTCGGATGGAAGCGCTGCGCCTGTCCCCGCTCAGGGTCACGACTGTGGCTGTGCAGCCACACCCGGGTCAGCCGCGGGCGGTTTTGATGGCCGCGGCCGTCTCGCGGTCGGCCTCGCGCTTCTTCTCGGTCTCGCGCTTGTCGTACTGCTTCTTGCCGCGCACGACCGCGATCTCGGCCTTGACCCTGGCTCCCCTGAAGTAGAGCCGCAGCGGGACGACGGTCAGCCCTTTCTCCGTCGTCTCTTTCTTCAGCTTCTCGAGCTCTTTCCGGTGGAGCAGCAGCTTGCGCGTCCGCTCGGGATCGTGGTTCTCGAGGTTGCCGTGCGTGTAGGGAGAGATGTGCGCGCCGAAGAGGAAGGCCTCGCCGTCCTTGAGGATGACGTAGCTGTCCTTGAGGTTGGCCCTCCCCGCCCGCAGCGACTTCACTTCCGTCCCCGTGAGCGCCAGCCCCGCCTCGAACTTCTGCACGATGAAGTAGTCGTGCAACGCCTTCTTGTTCGAGGCGATCAGCTTCTCGCCGGACTCCGTCTTCGCGGCCATGGGGCGGCGATTCTAAGCGATGTACTCGATGCGCGCGGCGTGACCGGTCGAACGGGCCAGGCGGGCGTCGCGGGTGATGAGGGGGAGATCGAGCCACTCCGCCAGCGCCACGTAGGCGGCGTCGTACGGCGAGTGGTTGTCATGCAGTCGCCAGATCCGATGCATGACGGGATCGAGGTCGTGCCGCACGATTCTGATCTGCGAGTACGTATCCGCGATGATCTCGACGTCGCGGTCCACGAGCAAACCGCGCCGCCACAGCTTGCGGATCGCATGCACCACTTCGACGTCAATGGAATGCGGCGCGTGAATGTCGGCCTCGGTACCGAACACGCGCTCGAAGATCGCATCCGCTGCCGGGCTGCCGATGAACAGATCGACCAGCGCCGACGCGTCAACGACGAGTGATGGCATCGAGGATCTGGTCCGTGCGTTCTTCCCGACCCTCGCGGATCAGGTCAGCCGTCGTGAGGTTCCCGAGGTCCAGCGGCGGAACCTGGCGCAACCGCTCGCGCAGTTGGGCTGGCGTGAGCGTGGTCCGCAGTTGCTTCTGCAACTCCGTCGCAACGAACTCGGACACCGTCACTCCATCACGGCGCGCCCGTTCCTCCAGCACCTCGTGCAACTCGTCCGGAATCTCGACCGTCTTCCCCATCCCAACACAATGCAGCCGCCCTCCCTCGCTGTCAAATTGCCGGCCGCCAGACAGCGGCACGTCACGCGATGTACTCGATGCGCGCGGCGTGACCGGTCGAACGGGCCAGGCGGGAGTCGCGGGTGATCAAAGGGAGATCGAGCGATTCGGCAAGGGCGACGTAGCCGGCATCGTAGGCGGTGATGTTGCGGCGGAGGGACCAGATGCGGGGGACGAGCGGTTCAACGGGATAGCGGATGATCGGCACGCGCCGGAACAGCGTCAGCGCACGTCGTGCATCCTCGTCAGTAACCGTTCCCGCAAGCCAACGCCGACGCATGGCGTGGAGAAACTCAGCGTCCACGGTCACGGGCGCGTGGCGTTGGGCATCGATAACACGCGCAGCTGCAGCGGCAACGCCGACCAGGAGTGCATCGATGAGCACAGAGGCATCAACGACGACGGAGGATGTTGCGCTGGTACTCGGGATCATCTTCAGGAAGCGGACCACGGAGCTCGCGGATGTCGTCGGCTGAGGTCCAGTTCTCAGGCAGATCGAGCTTCGGCAGCCGGCGGATGAACGACATCAGTTCCTCGCCGGTGAGCTTGTGGCCGGGCGGCAATGCATCGAGGTCGCGCTGGATCTCGGCGTTCCTTCGGCTCCGCTCGGCCGATTGATCCGTCTCTTCCGCGGTTTTCCCCATACGCAACACAATGCAACCGCCCTCCCGCCCTGTCAAATTGCTCCTCTGCTATCATCCGCGGCCGATTCTCACCTGAGGAGCTTTCTTCCTAAATGACCAAGAAAACCATCGTGCACGTGATCGGCACCGGGACCATCGGCGAGCCGCTGATCGGGCTGTTCACCGACTTCAAGGCGGCCTGGG
>DASUSL010000279.1:0-5254 GCA_036375135.1 Thermoanaerobaculia bacterium
GGCCTTGTCGCACTTGATCAGGCGCGAGAGCACGAGGCCGTTCATCTGCGGCAGGTTCATGTCGGTGAGGACGAGCGCGTACGGCGTCCCCGCGGCCGCGGCCTCGCGCAGCTTCGCCAGCGCCTCCGCGCCGTTCTCCACCTCGTCCGTCTTCATCCGCCACGCGTCGAGGTTGTGCCGCAGCAGCAGGCGATTCGTGGCGTTGCCGTCGACGAGCAGCACGCGCGTGTCGCGCAGGGAAGCCAGCGAGATCTCGCGCGACCCCTCGTCCCACTCCGCCTCCTCCATCGGCAGCTCGAGCCGGAACGTCGACCCCGCGCCGACGCGCGACTCCGCAACCAGTGTCCCTCCCATCGCCTCGGCGATCTGCTTCGAGATGGCCAGCCCGAGGCCCGTGCCGCCGAAGCGGCGCGTGGTCGAGGCGTCGGCCTGCGTGAACGGCTGGAAGAGATGCGGCAGCACGTCGTCCGCGATGCCGATGCCGGTGTCGCGTACGGCGAAGCGCACCGTGAGCCGCGAGCCGTGACGCTCGCGGAGGTCGACGTGCACCAGCACTTCCCCCGCCTCCGTGAACTTCACCGCGTTGCCGACGAGGTTCGTCAGCACCTGGCGGATGCGTCCCGCGTCGGAGCGGACGTAACGCGGCAGCGCGTGATCGAAGAGGATGCCGAGGGAGAGGCGCTTCTGATTCGCGGCATCGCTGACGAGATCGATCACCGCCTCGACCGCCGGCCGCAGCTCGAAGTCGTCCAGCTCGACGGCGAGCTTGCCCGCCTCCAGCTTCGAGAAATCGAGCACGTCGTTGATCACCGTCAGCAGCGCCTCGGCGCTGCTGCGCACGGTGCCGGCCAGCTCGCGCTGGTTGTCGTCGAGCTTCGTGCCGAGCAGCAGGCCGCTCATGCCGATCACGGCGTTCATCGGCGTGCGGATCTCGTGGCTCATGTTGGCGAGGAACTGCGCGCGCATGTCCGCGTTGCGCTCCGCCGCGACGCGCGCCTCCTCGGAGGCGCGCGCGAGCTCGCGCGTCAGCCGCTCGTCGCGGCGCACGACGAAGAAGACCAGCGCCAGCAGCGTGAGATCCGTCATCGCACCCACCAGGAGGAGGAACTGCGCGCGCCGCGTCTGCTCCGCGTGACGCGCCTGCCTCTGCGCGAGCATCCCCGACTCGTGCGAGCGCATGGTCTCGATGAGCGCGGCGACGCGCTGCATCCTGGCGCGACCCTCTCCGGTGACGCTGAGCGCGCGCGCCGGCTCGAAACCGCCGCGGCGGCGGACGTCGATCACGTGATCGATCCAGCGCAGTTTGTCGTCGAGCGCGAGCTGCAGCACCTTCACGCGCTCGCGCTGGGTGGGATCGTCACGCACCTGTTTGCGCAGCGCGGCCATGCTCGCGGCGATGCTCGGCCGCTGCACCGCGGACTCGGCGGCGTAATGTTCGGCGCCGGTGATGACGAACGCGCGCTGCGAGGTCTCCGCGGCCTCGGTGGCCACGAGGATCTGCTCGAGCGTGGAGAGCACCTGATGCGTTTGCGCGACCCAGTGCGCGGCGGCGGTGGACTGCCGCGTGGCGTGGAAGGAAACGTAGACGATCGCGGCAACGACGACGATCGCCAGAACAAAGGCAAAACGCAGGACAGGCTTCAGCCTGTCCCCCCCGTGGGCGGGCGGCGTTTCGCAACTGCCTCTAAAATCTCATCCACGCGCTGCTTCGGCAGTCGCCGCTCGTAGCCCCACAGCCCGTCCAGCCACTCCGTGCCGGTCGTCTTCTCCTGTCCTTCGGCCACCATGCGCAACGCCTCCACGACGCCGGGCACGACGTACGTGTGGCCGCGCGCGTCGCGGCGCATGGTCCAGAGCCAGTCCTGCATCGTGCCGAGGTCGGTGCGCGCCTGCGCCAGCATCGCGCCGAGGGCGCGCAGGCGGTGCAGGACGGCGATCAGCCCGCAGGTGGCGAAGAACGAGTACGGCTCGAGTGACTGCAGCCGCTCGCGCAGCGACGCCTCGTCGCGATGCTCGGTCACGCGTCCTTCGCCGGGGAGCTTGGCGTCGGAGACGATGGCGTGCGGGCGGAGGTCGATGAAGCCGTTCACGGCCATCTGGAAGTTGCGCGTGTCGTCGTCGCGCAGGAGCTGCTGCAGCGAGTCCTCGTGCGTGACGATGGTGCCGAGCGGCGCGATCCAGTAGCCGCTGCGAACGATCGTCTGTCCGTCTTCGTCCTCGACGACGATCGGCGAGCCGAGCGAGGTCACGGCGAAGACCGCGTCGAGCACGACCTTCATCACCGCGAGATGCGCCTCGTCGCGCGCGCCGAACTGCCCCGGGTCGATGAGCGGCTTGAGCGGCAGGAGCTGCCCCGGCTTGTCGGCGGTGACGAGGATGCGCAGATCGCGCGCGAGCGTCTCGGTGTCCCACGAGTCGACGTCGCGGAACGTCAGCGCGCGCGAGCTCTCGAGGAAGAACTTCTTCGCGTTGAACGAGTCGTCCGGATACTCCTCGAGGGCCTCGACGTCGAGCGTGCGCAGGCGGTGCAGGAGGATGAACAGCCCGAGCGTGTGCAGCTCGGCCTGATGCTTCGCCGAGCCGAGGTCCTGCAGCGCGAGCGGCTCGACGCCGCTGAGCTGCGCGTCGAGGAGCACGGGCTGGTAGAGAAAATCGAAGACCGCGCGCGAGTTGTCGGTCTCGGTGTAGTAGCAGATGCCGTCCTCGAACCACGGCAGGTTCGGGTCGTCGCCGAGGAGGCCGGTGGTGGCCAGGACGTGGCCGAGCTCGGAGACCGAGGCCACCTTCATCACGCGATAGAGCGCGTCGGCGTTGGCCACGCTGAAGAAGCCGTTCTCGCCGCTGCGGATGACCCAGGAGGGACGCAGCTCCTCGCCCTTCTTGAAGTGCAGCGGCTTGTTCTTCGCGCCGTCGAGCGAGAGCGTGGCCGGCTTGAAGAGCTGCACGAACTGCTTGCGCTCGCGGGCGCCGCGGTAGATCTCGTGCGGCGCGTCGCGCAGTGCCTTGACGATGCCGCCGTGCAGCGGGATGCGCTCGCGCATGCGCACTTCGTCGATGCCGATGGCCGCCGCGGTGACGAGCATCAGCACGCCGCGCTGCGCGTAGTTCTTCGTGAGGTTGACCGCCTCGTGATGCTTGTTGCGCAGGAACTCGTCGCGCGCGGCGTGGGCGAAGCCGAGCCGCAGCGTGGTCTCGCCGTCGGGAGTCTCGTCGTACATGCCGCCGACGCCGGTGGTGTGCGCGACGAGCACGCGCGCGCCCCACGTCTCACTCACCGCCGCCAGGTCGTCGGCGAAGGTCTGCTCGAAGGCGTGCTTCATGTGCGCGGTGAAGTCGTCGCCGAGGCCGAGGGCGGCGCCGACGACGCCCAGTCCGCCGGTCTGATACGCGAGGATGCTCGGCAGCGGAAAGCCGAGCAGCACGGAGCGGAACGGCCGGTCGCCGTAGTCGCGCAGCCGCTCGCGCCGGTCTTCGAGGAAGCTCGTGATCGGCTTCACGCCGCGGACGTAGCGCAGCAGGCTCTCTTCGTCTCGTTCGACGTTGGCTACCTTGAGAAACTCATCGACGGCCTGCGCGCGATGATGGACGTCGGCGTCGGTGACGATCTCGAGGCCGGGGATCGGCCGCAGCTCGAACTTCGAGATCGCCACGTACACGCCGCCGGGGGTGAGGAAGCCGTGCTCGAAATGCCGCGGCGTGACGCCCGCGCCCCAGCGCGTGCGGGTCATGCGCTTGAGGCGGGACTCGAAGGAGTGCACCTCGTCGTCGCTGCGCCCGGTGACGATCAGCACGGGGACGTCGTCGGGCGAGGCCGGCGGGTTGATGGTCATCATCTCTTCGAGCATCCCGACCATCTGCAGCGCGGAGGAGCCGCCGACGGCCCCGGTGCCGCCGATGAACACGTGAACGTCGCGGTAGTGCCGCCCGCCGCGCGCCGCCTCGACGAGACGGGGGCCGAAGCGGCTCTTCTTGAATCGCATCGCGGCGGAGGATATCAGTCTCGTTATCATCGACGCGCGCCATGAACCTCGTCACGCTCGACATGACCCGCGTCACCGACTGGCCGGGTTTTCACGCGCTCTTCGCCGACACCCTCGGCTTCTCCCACTGCTACGGCAGCAACATGGACGCGTGGATCGACTGCATGACGCATCTCGACGATCCGGATGCAGGGATGTCCCGCGTGACCGTCGCGCCGGGCACGGTGCTGACGCTGCAACTGGAAGGGATGTCTGCATTCTCGGCGCGATGCCCCGAGCAGTACGCGGCGCTGATCGAATGCGCGGCATTCGTGAACTGGCGCCGCATCGAGCAGGGAGAACCGGCGGTGCTGGCGCTGTCGTTCTACGGCTGAGCGCCGCGATCACGCCGGCGGCTACCGCAACTCGACCCGGCAATCCCATCGCCGCCCGCCGTCGTGGCAGTCGATGGCCACGTCGAACGGGGCGACCGACGTCACGCGCAGGCCGTTCCAGGGGATCTCGCCGCGGGCGGCGATGACGCGGCGGTTCGGACCGGCCGCGGCCTTCACCACATGCGCGAAGCCGCGTCCCGTGTGGCAGCTTTGCAGGACGATCGTCGCGAAGGGGTCGAGGCGCTCGAAGAATCTCGCCAGGCGCGCGCGGTCGGAGGCGTCGAGCGTGCGGTTCCGGCGGTTGCCGAAGTACATCGAGAAGGGATCGCCGTGCGCGGAGAGGACGAGGAGCTGCGCGCCGTCGACGTCGATGTCGAAGAGCTGCCGTTCGTCCGAGACCTGCTGGTGCACCTGGATGTCGTAGCGCGCGGTGAGCGTGGCCAGGATCTCGCGCTGGTGCGAGGTGTAGAAGATGCGCCGGAACAGCGAGCGCTCTTTCGGATAGACCAGCACCGCCCGCTCGCGCGCCTGCGCGATCAGCGGGACGAGCAGCAGTACGGCGAGCGCGAGCCGCGGGAGCATCGGACGAATTGGACCGCGGTCATTGTACGGCCGTCCCCAGCCATTCGCGCAGCATCGCCAGCGCCTCCCCGCGCGTCGGCTCGGTCTCGTTGAAAATTTCGTGATACGCCCCTGCAAACTCGTGCGCCTTGAGCACGTAACGCGGCGCGCTGAAGACGAAGCCGCGGCTCCCGCGCGGATCCACCAGCTCGTCCGCGCCGGCGAACATGAGCAGCGTCGGCACGCGCCATTTGTCCGCACGCTGGCGAACGACTTTGCCCGCGCCGAGGATGAAATCGGCCAGGCGCGGCGTGAGGCGGTCGTGCGTCAGAGGGTCGT
>DASUSL010000280.1:0-12286 GCA_036375135.1 Thermoanaerobaculia bacterium
AAATGTGGGACGGGCTTCAGCCCGTCTCCCCCGGGGGCGGCGGGCTGAAGCCCGCCCCACATTTTTTACGGCGCACGTCACCAGGGTGTCCAGGAAGCGGTATCGCGGCATGACGCCGCGCGAGCGCCGCACGAGCACGCCCTCCGCCTGCGCGTTCCCCTCCACGATGGTCGTGTAGTACCCGCGCGCCGGCCTTTGCTCGTGCAGCTCGCGCATGACGCGGTAGCCGCGCGCGGTCAGCAACCGCCCGCGATACGCGCGGTCGACGCGCAACTGTCCGAGGTAGCCGACCTCCTCGGCCGCACCATTGACATAGAGCTTCTGCATCGTGCGGCAGGCCACGCCGACGACGCGCTCGCCGTCGCGGGCCACCAGCACGTCGGTCTCCGGCGCGCAGCCGGCAAAGTACGACGGCTCGCGCTCGAAGCGGAGGCGGATGCGGCCCGGCATCGGGTTCGTCGCCAGCAGGCGGCGGATGCCCGCATCGTCCGCAGGCGCGGCGAGCGAGAACGCAATCACGCACGCACCTTCAGCAGCTCGCCGCGAAACGCCTGATCGCCGAGGGGGTAGTCGCGACGCTCGGTCACCTCGCGGCGGATCAGGTAATTGATCATGAAGAACTTCGCCCCCATGTAGAGCGAGCCGGCGTTCACGCGGTCCATGCTCCGGCGCGCGATCGAGCTCCAGCGGTAAAAGTCCTTCCGCGCGGAGATGCACCCTTCCTTGACCTCGTCCGCGGTCATCCCGGCGGGCGCGTACGGCACCATGCCGTAGCGGTAATTCGGGTCGAGCCACCACTTGTCGAAGAGGAGGCGTCCTTCGTTCTGCAGGCGGTCGTAGAGCGGCGTGCCGGGGAACGGCGTCAGGTGATTGAAGGCGACGATGTAGAACTTGTGGCGCTCGGCGAACTGCACGACCTCGTGCAGCGACTCGTACGAGTCGCCGTCATAGCCGAGGATGAAGGTCACGTAGAGACGCATCCCGTGGCGGCGGAGATTCTCCAGCGCCACCTCGTAGCCGCCCTTCATCGTGTTGAACGACTTGTGCATCTTCTTCAGGTTCGTCGGGTTCAGCGACTCGAAGCCGATGAGCAGCCCCTGGCAGCCGGAGGCCTTGAGCAGCTTGAGCAGCTCTTCGTCGTGGGCGACGTTGATCGAGGCCTGGCTCACCCAACGGATCTTGAGCGGGATGAGCTGGCGATAGAGCTCCTTGGCCTGATCGAGGTTCGAGGTGATGTTGTCGTCGACGAAGAAGTAGAGCGGCTTCTTCATCCGCTTGATCTCGTCGACGACTTCCTCCGCGGGGCGGCGCGTCTGCGTGCTGGCGAAATACGACTGGATCGCGCAGAACTCGCAGGCGAAGTGGCAGCCGCGTCCCGCCTCGACGAGCCCCAGCGGCAGATAGCGTTTCCCGAGGAAGATGCTGCGATCAGCGATGGCGCCGGCGAGCGACGGACGCTTCGGCGCGCGATAGGTCGGCTGCAGCCGCGCGCTGCGCGCGTCTTCGATGACCTGCGGCCACAACCCCTCGGCCTCCCCGATGACCACCGAGTCGGCGTACTCCGCCACCTCGTCGGGAACGAGCGTGGCGTGGAAGCCGCCCATGACCACGGGCACGCCGCGCTTGCGGTACTCGGTGGCGATCTCGTACGCGCGGCGCGCGGTGTACGTCTCGACGCTGATGGCCACGAGGTCGGTGCGCTCGTCGTACGGGATCACTTCCATGCGGTCGTCGTAGAACTTCACCTCGACGTCGCGTGGCGTGAGTCCCGCCAGGACCGCCGGCGCGAGCGGCTCCATCTGCCACGTGCGGATGTAGTTTTCGCCGACTCGCCTGCCGATGCAGGGATGGATGAGCGTCAGTCGCATGGCTACGCGGCCTTCGCGGACGGGAGCGCCCAGTCGCAGGTGTAGTACTTGTTGAGATGGTGCGCGTAGAAACGGTAGCCGAGGTTCGCCGGGATGGCGATCGGGAGCTGCACGCGCGCGCCGGCCAGCCGCCGGAACATGCCCGCGTAGCTGTAGGTCATCTTCCAGGCGCGCTCGGTGCCTTTCAGCAGCTCGTCCGCGGTCATGCGCGCCGGACGATAGACAACGTGTTGACCATCGTAGTAGGACCAGTCGCTGGTCAGGATGCGGCCTTCGCTGGCCAGGCGCGTGTAGAGCGGCGTGCCGGGAAACGGGGTCATGATGGCGTAGCGCGGCAGGTCGATGTGCGTGTCGATCGCGAACTGCGCGGTCTTCTCGAAGACCTCGGTCGTGTCGTCGTCGAAGCCGAAGACGAAGCAGCCCTGGATGGCGATCTTCCGCGCGTGCAGCTTCTCGATGACGGTGCGGTACTCCAGGCGCGCGTTGAAGTTCTTGCGCGACTCGGCCAGCGCGCCGTCGGAGAGCGACTCGAAGCCGAGGAGCAGGCCGCCGCAGCCGCTCTCCGCGGCCAGGTCGAGCAGCTCGTCGTCCCAGGCGATCATGGTCGTGGCCAGGCCACCCCAGCGGATGCGCAGCGGGATCAGCGCGCGGAAGAGCTCTTTCGCGTAATCGGTGTCGGAGATGAGATTGAGGTCGAGGAAGATCAGCTTCTTCGGCCGCATCTGCCTGATGTCCGCCACCACTTCGCCGATCGGCTTCTGCAGCGGACGTCCCCACGCCGACGGCACGACGCAGAACTCGCATTTGTGGATGCAGCCGCGCGTGGCCTCGATGGTGTGCGGGGTGATGTAGTACTTCGCGGGCAGCAGGTCGCGCCGCGGCAGCGGGAGGTTCTCGAGTTTCAGATGCGGCGACTGGTCGTAGCGCGCTTTCAGCTCCCCTCGCGCGAAGTCGCGCAAGAGCTGCGGCCACGTCTCCTCTGCGTACCCAACCACCGTGGCGTCGGCGTGCTGCATCACTTCATCCGGCACGAGCGTGGCGTGCACGCCGCCGATGACGACCTTGATGCCGCGCCCGCGAAAGTGCGCCGCCAGCTCGTACGACCGCGGCGCGGTCCCGGTGATGGCGCTGATCCCGACGAGGTCCGCCTCGGCGTTCGGATCGATGTCGTCGATCCCTTCGTCCATCAATACGACTTCCGCGTTCAGCTCCGGCGGCACGAGCGAGGCGAGCGTGGTCAGCGTGAGCGGCTGATAGCGGAGCGACTTTTTCCAGATACCGGTCTTGTGGCGATAGAGAGGACCGCGCGGGGAGATCAGGAGGATGCGCACGTTGGGCTCATTGTACGCGTGCCGCCGCGGACGACGGGGAGGCGCCCGTCCAGCATGTGCACGGCGCCGTTCTCACCCTTCCACGGAGACGTACGTGACCTCGTTCCCGTGCAGCTCGATCTCGAACCAGTGCTGCGCCCCCTCGCACCAGTACCCGACCGTCCACTGGTCCTCCCCCATTTCCATGTCTGGGAGGTCGATGCTGTCGAGGCGGAAGGCGTCGCGCCAGTCCGACGGCAGCGGCTTGCCCACCCAGTGCGCGTACTCCTCGACGATGTGCGGGCGGATGCGCTCGAAGAGAGCGTCGAGATCGTCGAGGATGGCCTGCAGGCGGGCCAGGTCGCCGTCGTGCAGCGTGCCTCCCGGAGTGGGGAAGATGACCGTCAGGTGACGCGCGAAACCGGGCGGCGTGAGCTGCCACCAGCCGGAGATCACGTCGTCGCGAATGCCGCGGCGCCCGAAGAAATGCATGTCGCCGAAGACGGGATGCGGCACGGTGAGGCGCACTCTGCGCCGCCGCTCGTCGAAGGTGATGCGGCGCCAGAGGCGCTCGAAGAAGTTCATATCCGCCCGTCCAGCATGTGTACGACGCGGTCCGCGTGCGGCGCGATGCGCGTGTCGTGGCTCACCACCACCACCGCCCGCCCGTCGCGCCGCGCGGCATCGCGCAGCAGGGCGATGGCCGCCTCCCCTGCCGCGGAGTCGAGGCTGCCGGTCGGCTCGTCGGCCAGGACGATGGCGGGATCGTTGGCCAGCGCGCGGGCGATGGCCACGCGCTGCTTCTCGCCGCCGCTGAGCGCTTTCGTGTTCCGGTGCGCGAGATGCTGCGCGTTCACTCGCTCTAGCATCGCATCGGCGCTGTTGCTCGAGCCGGCGAGATCGAGCACGAGCTGCACGTTCTCGCGCACGCTCAACGCGTCGATCAGCCGGAACGTCTGAAAGACGAAACCGACGCGCTTCAGGCGGAACTCCTCCAACTCGCGCTGCGGCATCTCCTCGAGCGCGCGGCCGTCGATGCGCACGCTGCCGCGCGTCGGACGCACCAGCCCTCCCAGCATCGACAGCAGTGTCGTCTTGCCGCTGCCGTTCGGGCCGATGATGAGGAGCATCTCGCCGCGATGCACGTCGAGCGACACGCCGTCGACGACGGCGGTGTCGTACTGCTTGACCAGGTCACGCGCCTCGATCATGCGTTCTCCGGGGAGTGTGCCGGCGGGACGCCGGCACGGCAGCCGGCGGGACGCCGGCGCTCCGCTGCGCGAGCATCTCGGCGCGATGCGCGTCGAGCCTTCTGCGGACCGCCGGCGTCCTCGCCGGCTGCCCGGGCGGCGTCCCGCCGCCCGCCCTCCGCACTCTCATGCGCGGAACACCTCGCCGGGGTAGATCCGCCGCAGCACGCGCAGCGGCGCGGACGAGGCCAGCGCACCGATCACCAGCGCCGCGGGCAGCACGAGCAGGAGCGACGGCGGGTAGCGCAGCGTCAACGTCGGCACGAGTTGCAGGAGCAGCGGCGTGATCGCGGCCGTGAGCAGCGCGCCGGCCACGCATCCCACCGCCGTCACGAACAACGCCTGTGCCACGACGAGCCGCAGCAGGTAGCGCTGTCCCGCGCCGATCGCCTTCAGCGTGGCGTAGTCGTCGCGGCGCTCGAGGGCGGAGCCGTAGAGCATCAGCGCCACGATGAAGCCGCCCACCGCGGCCGCGAACGCGGCGGCGGCGGCGAAGACGGGCAGCACGCCACTCTCCATCTCCTCCTCGTGATAGCGGATGAAGTCCTTCGCCTCGTGCACGGCGAAGCCGGGCAGCGCGATCGGCTTCGTCGTCCGCGCGACGATGAAGCTGGCCGTGTCGGGGATGCCGAGGAGCGCGGCGCCGTCGTCGAAACGGACGAAGCCGAATTGCGAGACCAGCGCGTTCGTCCCCTCGGACAACGCCACCACGCGGAAGGCACGCCGCTGCATGACGATCGTGTCGCCGGCGCGCAGCGCGTACTTGCGGGCGAACGACTCGTCGAGCACGATCTCGCCGCGCTGCAGCGCCGGCGACCCGGCCGGTGCGCCGAGGCGCGTGACGGGGTCGAAGCCGAAAAGGAAGAGCGTCGAAGAGAGCTGGCCGCGGATCTCGGCCTTGCTGATCACCCGCACCAGCGGCGACGCCGCCTCCACGCCGTCCAGGCGCCGCACCCGTTCCGCCAGCGAGGCCGGGAGGAACGAAGAGCTCTTGAGGATGTTGTCGGAGCCCTTCTGCGCGATCCAGACGTCGACGTCCGCGGTGCGCACGTAGCGGGTCGAGCCGTCCTTCACGCCGGCGTGCACGGCGAAGAGAAAGAGGAGCAGCGACACGGTGGCCGCCACCCCGGCCACCGTGACGAGAAAGCCGCCGCGGTTGCGGAACAGGAGGCGGCGTGCGAGCGGCACCATCGCCCGCGAGTGTAGCCGCGATACGAAATGTGCCGCAGCCCCCCTTCCGGACCTGCACCTTGGCATAGTGATGGCATTCCGCCGAGACGCACGTCAATCGAATCAGGAGGTATGTGTTGCGAACTGCGCCGCATCCAGGCCGCCCCCCGCCGAGTCGATGAGCTGACGCCCTTCTCCTTTCTTCTGATGAGACCGGCTTGTGTGATCAGTCAACCGTCAACAGAGAATTGAAGGAAACAGTCATGTCGAAGAAGTTCGGAATCGTCTCGCTCCTCGCCGTCCTCGCCCTCTCCATCGTCCTCAACGTCTCCGTCGCCACCGATGCGCACGCCCTGGCCGCGGAATCCGACACCCCCTGCACCGACCGTTATGAAGGCTGCATCGCCGGCGGCGGCAGCCAGGACTTCTGCGACGGCATGTGGTGCGGTTGTATGCACAGCCGTTACGGCTACGTCTGCGACGGAACGGAAGTCTGATCGCAAACCTGGCAACGCGGCGGAAGGCAGGTCCTTCCGCCGCCCCACCGACGATATGCGCCGCTCACTTCTTCTCCTCCTCCTCCTCTCACTCACTCTCTGTCTGGCCTGCGCCCGGGAAGGGTGGCAGGGCACGGTCGTGCAGCGCGCCGGCGTGGCCTTCGTGACGAACGAGGGCACCGGCGTCGACGCGAAGACGACCGCCGAGTCGCTGCGTCCGGTCTGGACGGTCGGCGACCAGCCGTCCGAGAAGCAGTTCAGCTACGCCTCCTCGATCGACTTCGATGCCGAGGGGAACGTCTACGTGCTGGACATGAAAGAGCAGAAGATCTCCCGCCTCGGCGCGGACGGGCGTCTGCTGCAGCAGTTCGGCGGACGCGGCGAAGGGCCGGGGCAGCTCAGCAAGAGCCGCCGCTTCGCCTTCGCCGACGGCCGTCTCTACGTCGCCAACAAGGGCAACGGCCGCATCGAGGTCCTCGGGCCCGCGGGCGAAGTCTTCCCCAGCATCAAAGTGCCGGAAGTCGAACAGCCGGCCGAGATCAACTGGGCCAACGGCCGCTTTTATCTCTCGCGTCCCTTCGTGCCGAACGGCTCGTTCGTCTACGCGTACGACCGGAACTTCCGCCTCGAGCGCGACATCCGCAAGGCCGACCCGAACCGCGAGAGGCTCGACGTGCTCCGCTCGCACAACACCGTCTGCGCGGCGCCCGACGGCCTGTGGATCATCCACATGCTCCTCAACCGCATCCAGAAGGTGGGCTACGACGGGCGCGTGATCCTCGAGACCTCGCGCGACCTCGACTGGAAGTTCCCGAAGGACGAGAAGGGGCAGGTGATCCCGGAGATCCTCGTGCACCGCGCCTGCGCCGTCGATCCGGCGGGCAATCTCTACGTCGTCTACAGCAACCCGGAAGACTGGAAGCGCGGGAACGACGTCTACAAGTTCGGACCCGACGGGCGGCTGCGGCAATTCGCATTCACGCTGCCGATCAAGAACATCTCCACGATGCGCTTCGACCGCAACGGCGACCTTTTCTTCACCGACGGAAAAATTCTGACGAGGGCCAGACTTGAGCGCACGAACGGGTAGCGACTCCGGCAAATGGATCATCGGCGCCCTGGTGGCCGCGATCGTGGCCAGCCAGGGCTTTCTCATGCTGCAGAACAAGAAGCTGCGCGACCGCGTGTCGGCGCAGGACTCGGTCAAGGCGCAGGTGAACCTGCTGCGCACGAAGGCCGACCGCACCATCTACTCGGCGAGCATGTTCGGCCGCTGCCGTCCCCTCGCGGGCGAGACGCTGCAGCAGCCGCGCGCGCTCGACGTGGCCATCTATTTCTCCATCGATCACGACTGCATCTCGTGCATCACCGATCTGGTGAACCAGTGGAACGGCGCGCTGAAGTCGGAGCACGGCGCGGCGTTGCGCGTGCACGGCTACACGCAGATCGACGGCGCGGTCTCGCGCCAGAACGTGGCCGACCTCAAGGCGGCGTTCCCCATCACGCACGTCGGCGAGCTGAAGACGACTCTCGCCAACGCCGGCGTGACCGTCAGCCCGGTCGTCTTCGTCTCCGACGCGGCCACGGGACGCATTCTGCTCACCGACGCGCCGCTGGCCTCCGAGAAGAGCGACGGCTCGTTCGTGAAGCGCGTGCAGGCACTGCTCACGCCCTGCGGCTGAACCCATTTCAGGAGTGCGGTGGCGGCGAGCCACCGCTTTTCTACCGGCACGCGCTGCGCGAACTGGATACGAAAGCGGCGGCTCGTCGCCGCCGCACTCCTAAGTTACTGCTGCCGCACCGCGATCACCATTCCTTCCACCGCCGCATCGTCGGAAACAACTTCTACCGTCACGTCCGCGCTCAGCGCCGTCAGGCGATGCGTGCCGCGGGGGAGGTCCGTCAGCGTGAAGGTGCCGTCGCCGTTCGAGGTCGTGCGCGCCGTGCCGGCGGAGACGACCACGCCCGCGAGCGGCGCGCGCGTCAGTTCGTCGACGACGACGCCCGAGACGCGGGCGGTGGGGAGATCGATGTCGAGCTGCTGATCGGCGGTGAGTGAGACCGGCCGCGTGTGGCGCACGCCCGTCGCGGCCACGGTCACCGTCAGCGTGTGCTGTCCCGCGGTCAGGCCGTCGAGCTGGAAGAAGCCCGCGCCGTCGGTGACCGCGGTCGAGCCGCCGGCCTGCACCGAGGCGCCCGCGACCGGCTGGCCGGCGCGGCGCACGGAGCCGCTCAAAGTCACGCCGCCGCCGAAGTCGAGGTCGGCCTGCGCCGGCCCCGCGCCTTCGCTGATCGTCACCTCGCGGCGCGCCTCGCGTCCGCTGGTGTGGCGCGCGGTCACGCTCCACGTCCCCGGACGCACCCCTTCGATGCGATACGTTCCCTGCGCCTCGGCCCGCCCTTCGCGGATGCCGTCCATGCTCCTGAGCGGCACTTCCATCGCGCGCACCTGGAGCTGCGCCACGAGCGCGGGCGCGAGTCCGTTGATGCGTCCCGTGATCACGCCGCCGCCCTGCTGCAGCCGCAGCTCGACGCCTTCCACGGGACGGCCGGCGAGCTGCACGTCCTGACGTGCGGAAGAGTAGCCGTCCTTCCGCGCGACCAGGCTGTAGTTGCCCGACTCCAGCGCGGCGAAGCGGAACGCGCCCGACGCGTCGCTGATCTCCGCGCGCGCCACGCCGAGGGAGATGTTCGCGCCGGAAACGGGCGCGCCGGATCCGTCGACGACGCGGCCGGAGAGTGTCGCTCCTTCCGTCAGACGGAAGTCGACGCGGTTCGTGCCCGCCTGCACGGTCACCTCGCGCGACGCGCGCGCGTAGCGGTCGTCGTTCGCGACGATGGTCTGCGGGCCGGGACTGACGCCTTCCATCCGATAGCGTCCCTCGCCGTCCGTGCGCACGCTGCCGGCGACCTCGAGGTCGAGCATCCGCTCCGGCGTGAGGCGTCCGCGCACGGTGATGCGCGCGCCCGTGGCCGGCGCGCCGTTCGGTCCGAGGACCACCCCTTCGACGACGGAGCCGCGGCGCATCGTCAGCGTGACGTCGTCGAGCTGCTCTCCCTTGCGCACGTCGATGACGCGCGCCTCGGCCGCCATATAGCCGCGCGCCGACGCGGCGAGCGCGAACTTGCCCGGCGGCAATTCCCCGAGCGTGAACGCGCCGGCGGCGTCGCTGGTGATGGTCTGGCCGGAGAGGCCGGGCGGGAGCGCGGAGTCGGAGGGACGCACACTCACCACCGCGCCCACGACCGCTTCTCCCTGCTCGTTCGACACGCGCCCGCTGACGCGCGAGCCGGGCTCCAGGATGATCGTGACCGGGTCGCGCTGCGGCAGCTCGAGCTGCGGCAGCGTGGTGGCGACGAAGCCCGCTTTGCGCGCCGTCACCTCGACCGTCTCGCCGGCGCGGAGGCCGGTGATGGCGAAGCGGCCGTCGCCGCGCGAGGTCGCCTCGCGCGCCTCGCCCGCCGCAGCCGCGAGCCGGCTCACCCCCGCGCCGCGGATGCCCGCCGGACTGGGCGGATACGCGAGCACGGTCGCGCCGGCGACGGGACGATCGTCGGCGTCCATGATCAGACCTTCGAGCACGATGCCGCGCTCGAGCGCGATCACGCCGACGTCCGCCGCGCGATCGGAATCGACGTTCACGCCGCGCATGGTGGCCGGTGCAAAATTTTCAGCGCGCACTTCGAGATCGAAGGCGCCGCGCGGCAAATTTTCCAGACGGAAGTTCCCTTCGCCGTCGGTAAAGACGACACGCGCTTCCTCCGCGTCGACGGTGCGCAGGAAGCGCGGCGCGTCGGTCGACGGCGTGAGCCGCACTTCCGCCGCGGCGACGGGGCTCGCGTTCTCGTCGGTCACTTTGCCGAACGCGCTCTGCCCCGGCGTCAGCACGATCTCCACGCCGGAGCGTTTCTCTTTCACGACGACGGCCGACGGCGCGAAGCCGGCGTGCGACGCCTCGACGCTGTACGAGCGGTGCGGCAGCGCCTCGAGCCGGAACGCGCCGTTCGCCCCCGACGTCGTGCGCGACGGCAGCCCCTCGGGCCACAGCGCGTCGCGCGATGCACCCGCCTCGCGGATGCGCAGCTCCGCGCCGCCGACGGGACGGTTGTTCGCGTCGAGCACGACGCCGGTGATGCCCGCCGTCGGCTGCAGCGCGAAGACGGGACCGGCGGCGCTGGCGAGATGTCCCGCCGCCGCCGCGCGCGACGGCGTGCGCGCGAGTGCATACGCGCCCTTCGCGTCGGTGCGGACGAAGCCCGCGGGATCGTCGTCGGACCAGACGAACGCGTTCGCGATCGGCGTGCGCGAGTCGGCGTCGACGACGCGCCCGGCGATCGGCTGCGGCGCGCTCAGCGTGATCTCGCTGCTCCCCGGCGCGACGCGCATGCGCGGTCCCGCCGCCGTCTCGAGGAAGAGCTCGCGGCCGCAGGCGGCGGTGGCGGTGACGGCGCCGTGGTCGTCGGTGGTGCCGAGGACGAAGGACTCGGTGACGATGCGCACGTTCTTCGCCGCCGCGCCTCCCGCGTCGCGGACGACGAGTTGCCGCGCGCACGGCTTCTCGTCGCGCAGCGTGACCTCCGACGCCTCGGTGCGCGCGCGGGCCATGGGCGTCGCGACCTCCACGGACTCGCCTGCGCGCCGCGGGACGAGCAGCGTCCCTTGTGCGTCGGCCGTGCCGCCGCGATCGGCGTCGGTCCACCCGTCGCGCGGACGCGGACGCAGCGGCCGCGCGGCCACACGCGCGCCCGGCTGCGCGCGGACGCGCAAAGGCTCGCTCTTCTCGAGGCGCAGCGGCGCGAGCTCGACCGCGTCGAGCAGCGGCAGCAGGCGCGCCTCCATCGGGATCGCATCCGGCGCGCGCACGACGACGCGGTACATCCCCGCCTCCGGCGCGTCGAGACGGAACGCGCCGCTGCCGTCGGTGGCCGCGCGGACAAGCGTCTCCCCTTTGTACGACGCGAGCTCCACGGGCACTCGCGCCGCCGGCTTGCCGCCGGCGTCGACGATGCGTCCGCGGACCTCGATCGCCGTCGCGAGCGGCGCCAGCGCGGTGAGCGCGAGTACGGCGATTGCGCGAATCATGGTCAGCGGAGCGTCTGCGGCGGCGCGAAGAGCGCGTCGTCGATCGCGGCGTTGACCTCGGTCACGAGCTTCGTGCCGCCGATGAGGTGCGGGATCATGACGCCGTTCACGTTGCGGTAGTCGCGCAGCGGCGTGGGCACGGTCTTCACCTCGCCCCACGGCGCCGCCGCCGTCCGCGCGCGCTGCACGAGGAGGTACGACTCGGCGTCGATCCAGAGGAACACGTCGCCGCGGCCGGGATGCTCGAGCGAGAGCTTGTACGCGTCGCGGCCGGCCACTTTCTCGCGGCCGACGAGCGAGAGCGTGGCGCCCTTGAGATCGAGGAGGTCGCTGCGGATGGCCACGCCGGACTGCCAGCGCTGCAGCTCGGGAGCGCCCAGCTTCTTCGGCGCGCCGCTGCGGAACGGGTTGGTCTGCCAGCCGACGGAGCCGTCGTACGCGGTGACGAGCGGCACGGCGCCGTCCCTCTCGCGCTCCTCGGTGCGCATTTTTCCGGGCCGCTTCCAGACCCAGGTGAAGTTGCCGTACTCACCCGCACCGCGGACGACGAGGCTGTCGATGCTCTGCCAGCGCGCCGCGCCGCCGATGGCGGTCAGGTGGCGCCGCACGATCTCGTCGACGTCCGGAGTGGCGGCCGCAACGGCCAGGGACATGAGGGAAACCAGAACCAGAACGGTGCAACGAAAGGCCACGAGAAATCCTCCCAGATGCAAGTATGGAGGGCCGGAAGCAAATGTAATTCCAACGCGGGGACGACGAAGAGGCCTCCGGCGGCCGGCGCGGCCCCGCGACCAAGTGGAGCGCCGGCGTCCTCGCCGGCTGCCTCCGGCGCCGTCCCGGCGCCGGGACCAAGCGGAGCGCCGGCGTCCTCGCCGGCTGCCGTGGCGGCGTCCTCGCCGCCACCCCCGACGGCGGGCGGCGGGACGCCGCCCGGGCAGCCGCCGGGACGGCGGCGCTCCGCATGCCGCGGCGCTCCGCATGTTCTCAGCGCGCGCTCACGTATTTGGCCCTGCCACCATCCACCTCCACCACCCAGGCGCCGGCGGAGCCGATGCGGCGGTTGCGGTGGAAAGTGACGGGTGGGGTGAGGCCGGTGGGAAAGTCGTAG
>DASUSL010000281.1:0-7072 GCA_036375135.1 Thermoanaerobaculia bacterium
CCGCACCCTCCACCCCGAGCCCTCGCTCCTCGTGCGCGACGGCGGCGTGATCGCGGACGGCATCGACAAGGACCTCGACGAGCTGCGCTCCATCGCCCGCGACTCGAAGACGATCCTTCTCCAGATCGAGGCAAGGGAAAAAGAGCGCACCGGCATCTCGTCGCTGAAGATCCGCTTCAACTCCGTCTTCGGCTACTACATCGAAGTCTCCAAATCGAACCTGGCCAAGGTCCCGCTCGACTACATCCGCAAGCAGACGCTCGCCAACGCGGAGCGCTACATCACGCCCGACCTCAAAGAGCTCGAGGAGAAGATCGTCGGGGCGGAAGAGAAAGCGATCGCCATCGAGCTGCGTCTCTACGACGAGCTCCTCGGCGCGATCTCGGCGGTGAGTGGGGCCATCCTCGAAACCGCGCGCGCCGTCGGCGAGATCGACGCCCTCGCGTCGCTGGCCACCGTCGCGGTGCGCAACCGCTACGTGCGCCCGCAGCTCAGCGAGCATGCGGAGCTCTGCATCGAGGACGGCCGCCATCCCGTCATCGAGCAGATCGCCACCGAGCGCTTCATCCCGAACAACACCAACGTGCGGCGCGAGGAGAACGGCATCCAGGTCATCACCGGCCCGAACATGGGCGGCAAGTCGACCTACCTGCGCCAGGTCGCGCTGATCGTGCTCCTCAACCAGGCCGGCTCGTTCGTTCCCGCGGCCAAGGCGCGCCTCGGCATCTGCGACCGCATCTTCACGCGCGTCGGCGCGTCCGACCAGCTCGCGCGCGGCGAGTCGACGTTCATGGTCGAGATGCACGAGACGGCGAACATCCTCAACAACGCCACCGACCGCTCGCTGATCATCCTCGACGAGGTCGGCCGCGGCACCGCCACCTTCGACGGCCTCTCACTGGCCTGGGCCATCATTGAATACCTGCACGACAACCCGTCGCGCAGCGGCATCACGCTCTTCGCCACGCACTACCACGAGGTCACGGACCTGGCGAAGACCAAGCAGCGCGTGGCCAACTTCAACGTCGCGGTCAAGGAGTGGAACGAGCAGATCATCTTCCTCCGCAAGGTCGTGCCCGGCGCGGCGGACAAGAGCTACGGCATCCAGGTGGCGAAGCTGGCCGGGATTCCGCAAAGTGTCATCGAGCGGGCGCGGGAGATCCTCGATACGCTGGAGCGCAAAGAGCGCGACGTCGTGGAAGAGACCCGCAAACGCGGGCCGCAGACGCGACAGTTGGGCTTGTTCTCCTCACGCGAGCAGGGTGTCGTCGATGCGCTGCGCGAGGTGGATCTCGATACACTCTCGCCGCGCGAGGCACTGAACGTGCTCTACGAGCTCAAGCAGAAGCTGGCGGAGTGAATCGATAAGCAATGACCCGACGTGACATTCTCGGCATCGGACTGGCCGGCAAAAGCCTCACCCGCCTCGAGCAGCGCATCCTCGCGGATGCCGCTCCGTACGCCGTCGTCCTCTTCGGCCGCAACATCGACAGTGCCGAACATCTGAAAGAGCTCGTGGCCGAGGTGAAGAGCGTGGCCAAACGGCCGCCGCTGTTCATGATCGACGAGGAAGGCGGCCGCGTCGATCGCCTGCGCCACATCGTCCCCGGCCTCCCGAGCGCCGAGGCGTTCGGAGAAGGGGAGCGGCCGGCCGAGCTCTCCGAATGGTTCGGCAAGGTGATCGGCGTGGCGCTGCGCTACTTCGACATCGAGATCGATCTCGCGCCGGTGGTCGACATCGCCAGCGCCGAGATCTCGCCGAAGGGGCTCGAGCGCCGCATCTTCGGACGCGATCCGGAGACGGTGGTCGAGCTGGCGGGCGCGTTCATGCGCGGACTGCACGGCGCGGGCGTGGCCTCGTGCCTCAAGCACTGGCCCGGCATCGGCGTCGGCTCGGCCGACCCGCACTACGGCGCGACGGTGATCGACCTCCCGGTCGACCGCCTCGTCGAGCGCGACCTCGTCCCGTACCAGCGCCTCGCCAACGAGTCGGGCGCGGTGATGATCGGCCACGGCACGTACCCGCAGATCGACGAGCCCGATCTTCCCGCGACGCTGAGCTGGCGCATGACCACGGACCTGCTGCGCAACTTCCTCAACTTCGACGGGGTGGCGATCAGCGACGACATGGAGATGCACGCCGTCTCCGACCTCGGCTCGTACGAGGAGATCACCGAGCGCGCGCTGATGGCGGGCAACGACGTGATCCTCTTCTGCAGCCACATCGAGCGCGTCCCCGACCTGCAGCGCTACCTCGAGCGCCGCGTCACCGAGGACGAGCGCGTGGCAGCCCGCTTCGACGAGGCCGCGCGCCGCTGCGAGGCCTACCGCCAGCACTGCGAGCGCCTCCGCGCCGCCGCGCCGGTCATGGCCACGTTCGACGAAGTGATCGACGAGGCCTCGCGCTTCGTGGAGGAGTTCGAACGGACGCGCCCGCATCGCGAGGTGGTGGTGCCGGACGTCGATCGGAGAAAAGGCTCGCGTACGCCGGGGAAGGGAAGAACCGGCCGCGAGGAGTGGACCTAGTCCAGGAGTGCGGCGGCCCGGCCGCCGCTTTGGGAAGTGGGCACTTCGCCGAGCCCGAGGTAGAAAAGCGGCGGCTGGGGCGCCGCACTCCTAAACTTTCCGGTAGTTCGTTCGTCTTACACTCCGGAAACACAAATGCGGATCCGGACTCAGATCATCCTCGCGGCGTTCGTGCTGGCCGTCGTTCCTCTCGCGGCGATCGTCACGTACTCCTATCACTCCTCGCGCCGCGCGCTCGAAACGGCGTCGCGGCAGGAGACCGCCCGGCTCACCAGACAGATGGACCGCCGGCTCGGCCTGATCCGCTCCGAGCTCGACCAGCGCCTGGCCGTCGTCTCCGCGTTGCCGATCCCCACGGGCGCGAACGCCGACGCCGGCTCGAACATCGTCACCGTGATGGGTGAGGCCGCGTCCTTCGTCGACGCGCTCGAGTTCCAGCCGATCCCCAAACCGAAAGAGGCGCCGGTCGAGAAAGCGGAGAAGCCCGAGCCGCCCGAGGTGCCCAGAGTCGCGGAGGCGCCGGCGCCATTGCAGCCGGAACCGCAGCCGGAAGCCGAACCGCGGATCGCCGAAGTGACCGTGGCGCCGCTCGGCCCGCCGCCGCATCCGCGCGCGGGCGGGTTCCATCCCGGCGAGCGTGTCGTGATCGACCTGCCGCACGTGCCCGCCGCCATCGCGCATTACGTGATGTCGGAACAGCAGCAGGAGCTGATCGGCGAGATCGCGAAGCTCGGCGCGCAACTCGGGCACGCACAACTCGATCCCGAAGAGCGCGAAGACATCCGCAAGGAGCTCATGGCCGCGCAGGAAGAGCTGCGCAAGGTGGTCGCGGAGGAACGCCGCTCGTATCACGCGCAGATCGCCGAGGCGCGGCGCGCCACCGACGCGATGCGCCAGTCGCGGCGATTCGTGCGCGTGAATCCGGCGCGCGTGCCCGCACCTCCGGCGCCCGCGGCGACGCCGAAAGTCGAGCCGGCGCCGGTCGAACGGACGCCGCAGGTGGCCGCGGTCCCCGTTCCCGTTCCCGAGGTGAAAGTCCGCAAGGCCACGACCAAAGACGTGGAGAAGGCCGCCAGCACCGCGAAGAAGTCTTCGCTGATCCTCGGCAAGAAGTTCAACGTGCCCGTGCGCAGTCAGGGAGAGCTCATCGGCGAGATCACGGCGCAGATCAGTCCCAATGAAGTCATCCGCCGCGTCCTCGGCAGCGCCACCGACGACGGCAGCGAAGTGCCGTTCGCGCTCGACCGCGAAGGCACCGTGTACACGCGCACGCCCGCGGAGCGGGCCACGCTCGAGCGCCTCGGCATCCCGCAGCGCGTGCGCGAGGATCGTTCGCTTCGGGACATCCCGGGCTGGATCGTCACCGCGTCCACCGATCCGCAGAGCGGCCTGAAGATCGGGGTGGCCCGTCCCGTCGGCGACAACCTGGAAGAGCTGCGCCGCACCGCCGCGCGCAACTTCGGCCTGGGGATGGGACTCATCGCCTGCGCGCTGATCGGCATCGTGCCGCTGTCGAACCATCTCACGCGCGACGTGAAGATCGTCACCGACGGCGCGGAGCGCATCGCGCAGGGCGACCTCATGACGCGCCTGCCGGTGAAGACGAAGAACGAGCTGGGGCAACTGGCGAAGGCGTTCAACCGCATGGCCGAGGACCTGAGCCGCCAGCAGGAGCGCCTCGTCGAGCAGGAGCGCACGCGCAAAGAGCAGGAGTTGCAGCAGCGCCTCATGGCCGTCGAGTACGACCGCAAGTCGTTCGAGCTCGAAGAGGCGCGGCGTTTCCAGCTCTCCATGCTGCCGAAGGAAGTGCCGCACCATCCGGCGTACGACGTCGCGGTCTACACGCGCACCGCGACCGAGGTCGGCGGCGACTACTACGACTTCCACCTCGAAGACGACGTGCTGGCCGTGACCATCGGCGACGCCACGGGCCACGGCGCGAAGGCCGGCACAATGGTCACGGTGATCAAGACCCTCTTCGCCGGCTACACGCGCAAAACGTCTCCCGCGGCCTTCCTCGGCGACGCCGCGGAGAAGATCAAGCGCATGGACCTCGGACGCATGGCCATGGCCCTCTCTCTGGGCGTGTTCGAGAAACGCAGGCTGACGCTCTCCTCGGCCGGCATGCCCCCGGTGCTCGTGCACCGCGCGGCCAGCGGCACGGTCGACGAGATCGCCCTCGGCGCGACGCCGCTCGGCACCCTCGGCACGACGTACGAGCAGACGACAGTCGACCTCGCGGCGGGCGATACGGTGCTCTTCCTGACGGACGGATTCCCGGAGCTGATGAACGACGCAGGGCAGCAGCTCGGCTACGGCGCGGCGCTCGATGCGTTCGCCGAGGCCGCGCGCGGCGCGACGGCGTCCGCGGTCATCGCGTCGCTGGAGGCGTTCGCCGCCCGGTGGCATGGCGACGCCCCGCCGAATGATGACGTCACCTTCGTCATCGCCCGGATTACGTAGTAAACTCCAGGCGTCAGTCCACCACCCCACCCGGAAGGAAGTCAGCATGACCATCACGTCGGCAGAGCCGGTCGTTGCGCGCATCGTGCGCGTGGGCGTTCTGAGCGCCATCAGTAAACTCGATCCTCGCGAGGCGGTCGACAACATCAGCGGCATGGTCCTCGGACAGGTCTTCGAGGCGCCGTACGCGATCGCCGCGGGCGAGACCCGCGTGCACCCGCAGCTCTTCGAGCCGTTGCGCGCCGAGGGGCGGCTGCAGTTCTCCGCGGCGGTGCTGCCCGGCGTGAAGTTCTCCGACGGCACGCCGCTGACCGCGGAACTGGCGGCGCGCTCGCTGCGCGGCGCGAAAGTGCTGCAGAACAAGGCCAGCGTCGACGTGCGCGGCGACCGCGTGTGGTTCACGCTCACGGCGCCGAATCCGCGCTTCGACCTGACCCTCACGCAGGGGAACACGGCCATCGTCCTCGACCGCGGCACGCAGCTCATCGGCACGGGCGCGTTCATGTTCGAGCAGCGGCCGAACCTGCGCCTGCTGCAGTCGGCGCGCAGCATCCGCCTCGTGCGCAATCCGCACTACCACGGCCGCACCGGCGTGGACGAAGTGGAGTTCCGCGTCTGCCCCGCCGATGAGGACGGGACGCCGCGCCAGCTCCTGGAGTCGCTGCGCCAGAACGAGGTCGACCTGACCACCGCGCTGACGATGGCCGACGTCTCGGCGAATCAGATCAGCGGGGTCGCCCCGGCGCTGCAGCCCGGCAACTCGACGGGCATCCTCTTCTTCAACTGCGAGCGCCGCGTGCTGGCCGATCCGAACGTGCGCCGCGGCATCGCGCTGGCGCTCGACCTCCACGACCTGGCGGCGCGGTCGTTCGACAAGAACCCCGCGGCGTTCATCGCCGTGAACCTCCTCCCGCCGATGATGGGCCGGGCCACCGGCCTGACGTCGATGGACCGCGAACAGGCCAAACGCCTGCTCGACTCGAGCGGCGCGAAGCCGGGACGCCTCTCGCTGCTCGTGCCCTGGGCGCCGCGGCCGTACATGCCCAAGCCGCTGCCGCTCGCGCAGGCGGTGCAGCGCCAGCTGGCCGAGGTGGGGATCACCGTGGAGCTGCGCGAGACGAAGACGAGCGAGGAGTTCTTCGGCGATCTCGTGCGCGGCAACTACGATCTCGCGCTCGCGGGATGGATCGCCGACACGCCGGATCCGGCCGACTACTTCGAGGCGCTGCTCTGGTCGAAGATGTGCGAAGGGGAGAACCACTCGAACCACAGCCGCTGGAAGAACGCCGCCGCCGACGCGGCGCTGATGCGCTTCCGCGAAGACCCGAGCGAGGACAACAAGCGCGAGCTGCACCGCATCATCCGCGATGAGGCGCCGCTCGTGCCGCTGATCTACGGACAGTCGGTGGTCGTGCACTCGCGGCGCATGCGCAACGTCTCGGTGAGCGCCACGGGCGTGGTCACGCTCTGCGGCATCACGATCTCGTAAGCTCATGACGGTCGCCGCCTCGAAGCTCGTCCGCATCGGACTGCTCACGCCGATCTGCGAGATCGATCCGCGCGACTCGGCGGACAACATCAGCGACCTGGTCCTCGGACAGGTCTTCGATGCTCCGTACGCAATCGCCGCGGGGGAGCTGCAGACACGGCCGCTCCTGTTCGAGCCGCTGCATCCCGAGGGGCGTCTGCAGTATTCGGCCGCGGTGCGTCCCGCGAAATTCAGCGACGGCACGCCGCTCACCGCCGAGCTCGCGGCGCGGTCGCTGCGCGGTGCGAAGATCCTGCGCGACAAGACCACCATCGACGTGCGCGGCGACCGCGTGTGGTTCACGCTGACGGCACCGAACCCGCGCTTCGACCTCACGCTGTCGCAGTCCAACACCTCCATCGTCCTCGACCGCGGCGCGCAGCTCCTCGGCACCGGACCGTTCCTGTTCGAGCAGCGTCCGAACCTGCGGCTGCTGCAGTCGGCGAAGAGTTTCCGGCTCGTGCGCAATCCGCATTACGCGGGGACGAACGGCGTCGACGAAGTGGAGTTCCGCGTCTTTCCGGCGGCGGAGGACGGCTCGCCGCGCGCGCTGGT
>DASUSL010000282.1:0-30027 GCA_036375135.1 Thermoanaerobaculia bacterium
CGCTCCGGTGAAGGGCGAGGGCGGCGTGATCGTCCTCGACGCGAAGGGGAACTTTGCGACGCCGTTCAACAGCGAGGGGATGTACCGCGGCTGGATCGGCACGGACGGGACGCCGCACGTGGAGATTTATAAGGATTGAGGACCGGTTTCGTGGCGGCGGTCGTATGGGTATGGTACTGGCCGCGCTACGTGATTGCGCACGCCCGATCCCACATGACCCGCCGCGAGCTGCCGTGCCTGCGCGGACGACACGCGATGGAGGCGGCGCAGCAAGGCTTATCCGCGGAATGCGACATCACCCATTCGACGGAGCGTTGGGCCGGAATCAGTGCCGTCGCCGAAAGCGCCACGCACATCTTCGTCATGCTGAACGACGTGCAGGGCTATGTGGTCCCGAAAGGTCGCGTCACCGACGGCGATGTCGGCGCGTTCCTAACCGAGATGAATCAATACAGAGGACGTCGGACGGTCTGACTTCCGGAGACACCGCGACATGTTCCTGCTGGCTGAAAACGGCGTATGTGACTCCGATCTGGGCTCGCTGGTCGAACTTCTCGAGGTCATCGATCACCATATAGCCCGGATCGACGACGAAGTGACGCGGTCTTCAGACCCAGACGGTCTCGGTCTCTGCGATCGCATGGAGGCGGTTGTGGGGCTAGGCTTCGTTGCCTGTCAGCAGTACATCAATGCGACGTATCCCCAACTGGTGCCGAACAAGGCACAGGCGATTCGACATCCACCGACGTTGCCAGGCGGGCAATCGGCCATCGAATTGATCAATGCCGCCGCAAACTTCTGGAAGCACAGGGACGAGTGGCCCCGTCCAAACGGGAAGGATGAAGAGAGGACCAGGGCCGTCATCGACGAGGTGACTTCGTCCGCAGCGGACTACGTCATGGTGAACGTCCTCTATGAACTGGTCCGGCCGCACCCGCTGCGCTTCGCTCCCGTCGTCGACCTTTTGACCCGCTGGAGAGACCTTCTCATCGCTGCCCCGACCAGCGGTCACGCTCAGAGCGCCACCAGCGCCACCTGATTCACGATCGACGTGGCCCAGTCCGGCGTGGTAGGTCGACGGCGTTGATCAGCACGACCACCGTCACTCCTCTCTCCGGGAAATGGCGACGTGGCTCTGGAATCAGAGGAAAAGAAGAAAGAGAAGGAGGGAACGGCGCATGAGCGGCTCTCCAGAAGAAAAGACTGGACGATTTACGAACGTTCGTGCTATTTTCTCTGCCGTTGGAGGAACACGACTCATGCTGAACCCGAAATTCGTCTTCTTCTCCCCCATCCGCACCGCCGCGGCCGACTCGACGCAGCTCGCCGAGCACGTCGACCATGCGATCATCGCCCTCGACGGCCGCGCTCCGGTCGCCGGCGATGTCGCGCTCGAGCTGCTCGCGCCGGCCATCGACGCGCCGGCCGCGCGCGTGGAGCTCTGGGTGAACGATCTCGACGACTACACCTGCACGTACGGCTTCCTGGTCTCGAGCCAGGACGGGCGCACTCCGTTCGCCCGCGGCGAGCGCACCGTGGTGAACATCGATCCCGCCTCGCGCACGCCGCAGAAGTGGAGCCGCGACTTCGTCGTCGCGCACGACGATCTCCGGAAGGACCTCCCCGCCTACGCATGAAGGGAAGCCGCACCAGGCAGAGCATCCTCGAGCGCGCCGTCGACCTGGCGTCGCTCGAGGGCCTCGAGGGGCTGACCATCGGGAGGCTGGCCGAGGAGCTGGGGATGTCGAAGAGCGGCCTCTTCGCGCACTTCGGGTCGAAGGAGGAGCTGCAGCTCGCGACGGTGGAGATGGCTGCGGAGCGTTACATCCGCGAGATCTTCACGCCGGCGCTGCAGCAGCCGCGCGGCTTCCCGCGCCTGATGGCCATCTGCGAGTCGTGGCTGTCGTACATCCGCCGCGGCGTCTTCCCCGGCGGCTGCTTCTTCGCCGCGGCGTCGTTCGAGTTCGACAGCCGTCCCGGCCCGGTGCAGGACCGCGTGCGCAGGCTGATGGACGACTGGATCGGCGCCCTCGAGCGCGCCATCCGCATGGCGAAGGACGAAGGTCACCTGCGTCCCGACGTCGACCCGTCGCAGCTCGCCTTCGAGCTGAACGCGCTCTTCTTCGGCGCGAACTTTTCGTTCTACCTGCGCAACGACGGCGAAGCCATCACCCGCGCGCAGCGCGCGGTGGAGTCGCGGCTCTCGGCGTTGCGCGTCGCGTAAATTGACTCTCCCTCCTTCCGGGTTTACGCTGAGTCCTCTTCACCATCCATCAGGAATGACGCATGGACCGCCGGGTGGAACCCACGCGCAGTCTCTCCGACCTGTTCGCCCTCACGGCGTCCGGTGGCGGTGACTTTCAGGAATCGCTGGAGATCATCCTCGAGTTCGCGGCGCGTGCGACGGGCGCCGACGGCGGCGGCACGCTCTACGTGGCCGATCGCGCGGCGGTCGAGCTGCTGCCGATGAAGGCCAGGCCGCTGCGCACGCGCGGCGAGATGAAGGAGCTGGCTGGCAAAGGCGAGCCGCAGCCGTTCTTCCGCGACACGCACTCCCTCCTCCGCGAGCCGATCCGCGACCGCGACACGATCGGCTTCGTGCAGATGGAGTCGATGCGGGCCAACGCCTTCTCCGCCGCCGATGCGCGCGGCCTGCGCGAGGTGGCGGAGATCGCGGGCCTGGTCGTTTCGCGCCTGCTGCTGCGCGATCACGCGGCCGGGCGCGGCTTCGACGTGGCCCTGGTCGGCAGCAGTCCGAAGCTGCTGGAGATGGAGCGCCAGATCAAGGTCGCCGCCTCCGACCCGAAGAGTCCCGTGATCATCCTCGGCGAGCGCGGAAGCGGCAAGGAGGTGGCGGCGTTCGCGGTGCACTACTACAGCCGCCGCAGGGCCATGCCCTTCGTGCCGATCAACAGCGCGGCCTTCGCCGACTCGCTGCTCCCCGACGAGTTGTTCGGCCACGAGCGGCACTCCTTCACCGGCGCCGACTCGAAGCGCGAGGGGCTGCTCAAGTCGGCCGACGGCGGCACGCTCTTCCTCGACGAGGTCGGCGACATGTCGCAGCCCGTGCAGGCCTCGCTGCTGCGCGTGCTCGATCAGGGGGAGATCCGGCCCGTGGGCAGCGACAAGGCCATGAAGATCGACGTGCGCGTCATCGTGGCCACGAACCGCAACCTGCCGAAGATGGTCAAGGAGGGAACGTTCCGCGCCGATCTGTACGATCGCCTGAACGTCTTCCGCGTCGACGTCCCGCCGCTGCGCGACCGCAAGGACGACATCCATCTCCTGGCCGGCCACTTCCTCAAGAAAGTGTGCGTGTCGAACGGGCGGCACGACCGCCGCGATCTCGTGGCGCCGTGCGTCTCCTGCCTGCACATGACCGGCGCGGCGTGCGCGCGGCCGGACTTCTACCAGCAGCTCAGCGAGTATCACTTCCCCGGCAACGTGCGCGAGCTGCGCAATCTCGTCACGCGCATTTCCGCGGCCGTGTCGAACGAGGAGTTCCGCGCCGAGCACGCGCGCACCGCCATCGGCAGCGACACGCAGGGCGGCGAGGCTCCGGACGACATGGAGCTCGACGCCGTCGTCCGGCAGCACATCAACAAAGTCCTGCGCCTGACGGGCCACAACAAATCGCACGCGGCGCGGCTCCTCGGACTGCCACTCACCACTCTCGTCCACAAGATGAAGAAACTCGGCCTCTGACCGACGGCCCGCGGTAGGCGGTTACGGCCGGCGGTAAGCGGCGCGCGCGTGCCGCGGCGCGGGTGGAACGCGCAAGTGTCTCCTTCCGCAACGACTTCCAGGAATATTGCCGTACTGGCGGCCAGCGGTATCTCCATTGCTCCATGACGGAGCAACCCGGTCAAGGACAGTTGGAAGCGCGGCGCAATGGTGCACACCAGCCTCGCGAGGGACGTCGCATCCGGCTGTCGGTGGACCACCGGGCAAAAGGAGAAACCGAATGAACACGATCGAAATGCTCAAGGAAGCCGTGGACCGCAATCTCGTCACCGTCGACGACGACACCTTCGCGCTGCTGATCGAGCAGTGCCAGAAGTGCTGCCTCTATGGCGGCGGCGGCAACGATCAGGACATCACCTAACGCCCACCACGTCACTTCCAGTGGCAACCCCGGGCGGCCCGTCCGCCCGGGGAGCTCTCTCGAACAAGGAGGCCGGCCGATGGCACTCGCACTCGAACGCGACATGGTGCTGGAGAAGGTGGAAACAGAAGGCTGCGTGCTCCTTTCCCGCCGCAATCCGCGCTTCCCCCCGGCGCCGGTCTTTCGCCTCCATCCCATCCAGGCCGCGGTGCTCGCGCTCTTCGACGGCACGCGCACGATCGACGACGTCGCGACCATCGCCGGGCAGGTGTTCGGACGGGCCGCGAAAGACGCGCGGCAGCTCGTCGGCTCCACCGTGGAGCGCTATCGCCAGTTCCTCGTCGAGGGCGCCACGAACGACGCGCTCGATCCGGCCTCGCTGCTCTTTCCGTCGCGGCGCGAGCTGCACGGCATCCGCGACGCCGCGCCGGCCGGGCTGATGTGGGTGGTCACGGAGGTCTGCAACAAGAAGTGCCGCTACTGCTACAAGGACGCGCAGTTCGTCGCCAGCGGCTGGGCAAAGGACGCCACCTTCTCCGGTGCGCGCTTCGCCGAGCTGATGGACGAGGCCGCGGAGATCGGCGTGACGAACGTCCTGCTCACCGGCGGCGAGCCGTTCCTCCGCCCCGACCTGATCGACCTGATCGGCGTGATCATCGAGCACGGCATCGAAGTCGTGCCGCTGACCAAGGACCTGATCACGGGCGAGCGGATGCGCGCGCTCGTGCGCACCGGCGTGAAGACGCTGGAGATCAGCCTCGACTCGCATCGCCCCGAAGCCGTCGCGTACCTGACCGGCATCCCGGGGGCGTTCGAGCAGATGGTGGCCACCGTGAAGGCGGCCGCCGATCACGGACTGCCCGTCGTGCTGCGTCCCGTGCTGACCAGCCTCAACGTGCGCGACTTCGAGGGACTGGTGGCACTGGCCAGCGAGCTCCAGGTCGTGCACGTGCTGGTCGACTTCTACGGCAAGACGTGCGGCCGCCACGATCCCGCGCTGGAAGTGCCGCCCGAGGAAACGCAGTGGGTGCGCGCGAAAGCGGTGGAGCTCGCGGAGCGCCATCCGCGGCTGCGCCTCGAGCTGCGGCACGACCGCACGGACGCGCACGTCCAGGGCGTCGGGCGCGGCTGCATGGAAGGGTCGCGCGGCATGACCATCCTGCCCGACGGCCGGGTCACCAAGTGCGAGCACTGGAAGCTGAGCGAGGCGCTGACGTACGGCGACCTGCGCACGCAGTCGATCATGGACGTGTGGCAGTCGGACCGGCTGGCGCAGCTCAACTGCGCGCCGCGCGAGGCGTACGCGGACACGGTCTGCGCGCGCTGCCGGAAGTTCGACGACTGCAACGAGCGCCGCGGACGCTGCTCGCTCACCTCGCTGCTCAAATACCAGACGCCGTACGCGCCCGACGTGCACTGCCCGATCGGCGCGTTCAAGGCGCGGAGGAACCATGCCGCGCACGCTTGATCCCGGCGTCACGCTGCGCCGCGAGCGCGAGCGCATCGTCCTCCGCCGCCGCACGTGGCGCGACGCGCGGCTGCGCGTCGACGTGCATCCGCTCTGCGCCGTGATCCTGGCGCTGCTCGACGGCCGGCGCACGGAAGAGGAAGTGGAGCACATCGCCGCGCACGTCTTCGCCTTCACGCGCGAGGCCGCGTCGCGCCTGATGCAGATGACGCTGGCGCAGTACCGCCGCTTCCTCGTCGACAGCGAGACGCTCGACGTCGAGCCCGTCGCGTACAACCCGGCCGACTTCGTGATGCCGGTGCCGCCGCCGCGCGTGGGACAGCGGCTGCCCGTGCCGCAGTGGATCTCCTGGCGCGTGACGCGTTACTGCAACCGCTGCTGCCGCTACTGCGCGATGGCCACGCGCCGCACGAACGAGGCGCCCGACGCCGTGTTCCCGTTCGCGCGCGCGAAGGAGATCTTCGCCGAAGGCGCGGACGCCGGCGTGCGCGGCGTGCTGCTCACCGGCGGCGAGCCGTTCCTGCGCAGAGACATCGTCGAGCTGATCGCCATGCTGGTCGCGCTCGACTACGAGCTGGACGTCGAAACGAAGTACGCGCTCAGCGCCGCGCAGGTCGGAGAGCTCGCGGAGGCCGGCCTGCCGTCGATCCGCATCAGCCTCGACTCCGCCGACCCGGCCACCGCCAACGGCCTGGTCGGCGACCCCCGTTTCTTCGGCGACATCACCGGCACGATCCAGGAGCTGATCGCGCGCGGCATCCGCGTCACGCTGGCGCCGATCGTCACCGAGCGCAACGTGCGCGAGCTGCCCGATCTCGCGGAGCTGGCGGTGAACCTCGGCGTCGACGCGATCAAGCTCAACACCTTCCTCCCCGGCCAGGCGCGCGCGCGGCAGGCGGAGGCGCTGGCGTTGTCGTCCGAGAGCGCGCGCTGGCTGCACGAGGCGCTGCCCGCGCTCGAGCAGATGTACACCGGCGTCCTGGAGCTCGTCTCCGAAACGAAGGGCGCCCCGCACGCGTGCGAGCAGGGCGTGCGCGCGCTGCACATGCTGCCGGACGGCCGCGTCAGCCGCTGCAATCAATGGCTCGAGGAAGAGCACGCGGTCTTCGGCGACCTGCGCACGCAGTCGCTGCTGGAAGCGTGGTCGTCGCCGGCACTGCTCATCCCGCGGCCCTGCCTGCAGACGAGGAGGAGCGCATGAATCGCCTCGGCCCGAAGGTCCGGCTGCAGTCCAACGTCCTGCACTACATCCCGCAGGAAGGAATGGCGGAGCTGCCGCCGCTCGTGCTGCATCCGCTGCTGGCACTCGTCCTGGCGCGCTTCGACCGCGGCGAGACGAACGAGCAGGTCGCGGCGTGGCTGGCCGGGGAGCTGGTGACCCCGGTCGAGTCGATGAACGAGATCGTCAACGACGCGCGGCTCTGCTTCCGCGCGCATTTCAAGAATGACAACGGCAGGTCGTACGTCGATGCAGACACCGCTGCGCTGCTGACGCGACTGCCGCGTGGCGCGAGCTTCCGCGCGCGCGACGTCGTCTTTCCGCGCGACCGCGCGCTCTTCCCGCTCACGCTGCAGTGGCTCGTCACGCGCTACTGCAACCGCCGCTGCGTCTACTGCTACGCCGCGCCGAAGCCGGGCGTGAAGGCGAAGGACGCGGAGCTGACGCACGAGCGGATGCGCCAGGTGATCCGCGAGGCGGCGCGCCTCGGCGCGCACACGTTCTTCCTCACCGGCGGCGAGCCGCTGCTGCGCGACGACGCGTACGACCTCATCGCCGAGGCGCTGGCCGCGGGAATGACGCCGGAAGTGATCACCAAACAGTTCATCCCCGACGCCGCCGTCGACAGGCTCGCGGACGCGGGGATGCCGCGCATCTACCTCTCCATCGACGCGCTCGAGCCCGCGCTGGCGCGGCGCATGACCGGCGTCGTCCACTTCGCGCGCGAGATCGGCCGCACCATCGAGCGGCTCGTCGAGCGGAAGATCCCCGTCTACGCGAAGTGCGTCCTCACCAGCGAGAACATCGAGCACGTCGCGGAGACCGTGGCCAGCCTGGAGGCGCTCGGCGTGAAGTGGGTCGGCCTGGTGGTCTACTCGCGCACGCACGACGAGGGGAGCAACGACCGCCTCATGCCGGCGCACGAGCAGCTGCTCCGGCTGCGCGACTGGTGCGCGGCGTTCGCGGCCGAAGGGCACGCCATCAAAGTGGCGTTCTCGTACGATCCGGACGCCATTCCGCCGGCGGGGCTCGGCCCCGATCGCTTCGTCTGCCACAACGGCACGACCTCGTTGCTGGTGCTGCCCGACGGACGCGTCTCGCGCTGCGACAAGCGCCTGCCCGGAACGGAGCTCGTCGTCGGCGACCTGAAGACGCAGTCGGTGTACGAGGCGTGGAACTCCGCGGAGATGCTCGCCTCCATGAAGCCGCCGCGCGAGTGGTACGCCGGCACGCTCTGCTTCGACTGCGACCTGTTCGACGTCTGCCACGAGCGCGGCCGCTGCTGGTACGACGCCAGCCTCACCAGCGGCACGCTCTACGGCCCGCAACGCAACTGTCCCTACATCGCAAACTCCGGAACGGTGGGGTGCTGACCATGTACTACACGCTGCGAAAACCCGTCCGCATGCGCAGGGAGCCGGAGTGCGTGGTGCTGGTCTCCGGCGACGACAACGGCGCCACGCGCCACGTGCATCCGCTCCTGGGCGTGCTGCTCGCGCTCTGCGACGGACAGCACGACCGCCAGTCGCTGCACCGCGTCCTCACCGAGGCCTTTCATCTGAAGGAAGAACGCGCGGCGGAACTGCTGGCCCGTCTCGACGGCGACCTGCGCGCGTACGTGCGCGAGTGGCCGGAGCCGGTGCCGGACGCGCAGCGCTACAACGCCGTCGACTTCGTCTATCGCCCCAGCGGCAATCCGAACCTGCAGCGCCTTTCCGCGCCGGTCTCCATCGCCTGGCTGATCACCGAGCGCTGCCCGTTCGACTGCGCCTACTGCTGCATCAGCACCAGGCGCGTCTCCGACGTCGGCGACGAGATGACGCACGAGCAGGCGCTGGTCTTCCTCGAGGACTGCGTGGCCACGGGCGTGCAGCTCTTCACCTTCCACGGCGGCGAGCCGTTCGTGCGGCAGGACACGCCGGAGCTGATCGGCTACCTCATCGAGAACGGCGTCTTCGTGGCCACCTCGACCAAGCTGGGATTGTCCGAGGACACCGTGGCGCGCCTGAAGACGGCGGGGCTGGACGAGTTGCAGATCAGCATCGACACCGCCGATCCCGACAAGGCGGACGGCATGGTCGGGCACCGCAACTACCTGCGCGGCGCATTCCGCAACATCGACCTCCTGCGGCGCTACGGCATCGAGCCGACGGTCAACACCGTCGTCACCAGCCGCAACGTGCACGAGGTGCCGGAGCTGATCCGCATCCTGGCCGCGCGCGGCGTGCGGAAGATCTCGCTGGCGTCGTACATCCGCAGCAGCTTCAAGCACGACGACGCGCTCTTCGCGGGCGGCGCCGAGCTGCGCGCCATGGCGAAGCGCGTTCATGCGCTGAAGCAGGAGCTGCCCGACGTCAGCGTCGACCTGTGTCCGCTGCAGGATCCGCGCGACGCCTCGCTCTCGCTGGACGGCTTCTCGTCGTGCTCGGGCGGACGGAGCGGCCTGGTGATCGGCGGCAACGGCAACGCCAGTATCTGCGACCGCCTGCTCACCGTCGACGAGGCCATCGTCGGCAACGTCCGGGAGGAGTCGCTGCTCGAGATCTGGAACGGCGAGCGGCTGCGGGCGTTCGTCGAGCCGGGCGCGGAGGCGTTCGGTGACACCGAATGCGCGGACTGCGGCCTGAAGGAAGCGTGCGACTGGCGCATCCGCTGCGCGTATCGCTCGCTGCTCATCCGCGGACGCCTCTTCGCGCCCGATCACCTCTGCCCCGTCGTGCCGCCGCCGTCGATTCGCTTCTTCTGAAAGGAACGCCATGCAGGCCATTCACGTACAGAACGTCTCCAAGAGCTTCCGGGTGCCGGTCAAGGACGAGCGGCAGGGCCTCGCCGCGAAGCTGCGCCGCTTCGTGGTCAACCCGTCCCAGGAGCTGCGCGCCGTCGACGACCTCTCGTTCGACGTCGGCGCGGGGGAGGTGGTGGGGCTGCTCGGCGTGAACGGCTCCGGCAAGTCGACGACGATCAAGATGCTGACCGGCATCCTCACGCCGACCTCCGGCGAGATCGACGTCCTCGGCTACGTGCCGTACCGCCAGCGCATCGCCTACACGCATCACATCGGCGTGGTGCTCGGGCAGAAGACGCTGCTCTGGTGGAACATCCCGGTCATCGACTCGCTGCGCCTCTATCGCGACATCTACGGCCAGTCGTCGAAGGAGTTCGAAGAGCGCCTCGACCACTTCGCCGACGTCCTGGAGATCCGCGACATCCTGCACGTGCCCGTACGCAAGCTCTCCCTCGGGCTGCGCATGCGCGCGGAGATCGTGGCCTCGCTGCTGCACCGGCCGCGCGTGGTCTTTCTCGACGAGCCCACCATCGGCCTGGACATCCTGGCGCGCCTCAACCTCAAGCGCTTCCTCCGCCGTCTGCACGAGGAAGAGGGCGTGACCATCGTCCTGACCACGCACAACATGTTCGACGTCGAGGAGCTCTGCCGCCGCGTCCTCATTCTGCAGAAGGGAAAGCTGATCTACGACGGCGACATCGCCGCGCTCAAGGCCAGCGACGAGCAGAAAGTGGTCGAGCTGCAAGTCCTGCAGGTGCTCGACGACCGCCGCTTCCAGGCCGCGCTGGGGCGCACGCAGGTCGTCGAGCGGAGTGCGTCGAAGTACCGCCTGCAGGTCGACGGCGCGGAGGCGGTGAGCGTCATCGGCGACCTCATGGCCTCCTCGCGCCTGGAGAACCTGAACGTCATTCCGCCCACGCTGGAGAGCATCGTCGAGAAGCTCTTCGCACGCAGCAGGAGCGCACAGCATGTGGCGTAAATACGCGCGGCTCCTCTACCGCTTCGTGGCCATCTCGTTCCGGAACATGTCGGAGTTCCGGCTCGACTTCTTCACCAGCATCGTGCACAGCCTGATCTACCAGGCCATCTTCATCGTCTTCTGGAAGAGCGTGCTCACCTTCACCGCGCACGACCTCGGCGGCTGGACGTTTCCCGACCTGGTCGTGCTGAGCGCGTTCACGCTGGTCTCGAACTCGGTGATGCTCTGGTTCGCCGGCCTGCTGCGCCTCCCGCAGAAAGTGATCAAGGGAGAGCTCGACAAGTATCTGTGCAAGCCGGTCTCGCCGCTCTTCGCGCTGGTGGCGGAGGAAGTGAACGCCATCCCCTCGGCGCAGCGGATGATCTCCGCGCTGCTGATCCTCGGCGGCGCGTGCGCGTACTTCGGCTTCCGCCCCGCGCCGGCCAACGTGCTGCTCAGCCTCGGCCTGATGATCCTGGGCTGCTTCCTGATGCTGCTCGTCCAGGGATGCGTGGCCATGCTCAGCTTCTGGTGGGGCGACGTCTCGTATCTCAGCTCGCTCGTCAATCTCACCGGTGAGTTCGAGCGCTACCCCATCACGCTCTTCCCGCTCGGCGTGCGCGGCTTCCTGACCTGGATCGTGCCGATCGCCGCGATCTCCACCTTTCCCGTGCTGGTGTTCCTCGGCAAGGCGGAATCGGTGGCGCGCTACTTCGGCATCGCCGCGCTGCTGGCCATCGTCTGGATGACGCTCTTCCGCCTGAGCTGGCGCAAGGCGCTGGCTCGTTACGAGGCGTTCGGAGGCTGACCATGCGCGACCGTTTCCGCTGCTATTTCGGTGTCCTCCGCGCGCGGCTCAAGAGCGTGGCGCACTTTCGCGCGAACGTGATCGCGTGGACGCTCTACAGCCCCATCCAGCTCGCCATCGTCTTCCTGCTGTGGCGCATCATCTACAGCGGCACCGATCGCGTGGGCGGCTTCGCCTTCCGCGACATGATCCTCTACTACCTCGTCGTCCACTTCCTGCGCCGCGTCGTGGAGCCGGTGCAGACCGTGAACTACGAGGTCTGGAACGACATCAATCAGGGAACGCTCGACGTCTACCTGACCCGCCCGATCAGCTTCGGCCCGTTCGTCTTCTTCCGCTCGCTCGGCGCGCCGCTCGTGGAAATCGTCATCGGGCTGCCGTTCTTCGTGCTCTTCTCCTTCGCGCTCGGGCTGCCCTTCCCGCGCGACCCGCTGGTCGTGGCGGCGTTTCTGGTGAGCGTGCTGGCTGGCTTCACGATCCTCTTCCTGATCCAGTTCCTGATCGGCACGCTGACGTTCTGGTTCGAGCGGATCTTCGGCATCCGCGACATGATCTTCAGCGTCTTCATGCTGTTCTCGGGACAGTTGATCCCGATCTCCGTGCTGCCGAAGCCGCTGGCCGCGCTCTCGAGCTGGCTGCCGTTCGAGGGGATCTACTACGTGCCGGGAACGATCTACGCGCACGGCGTGCTCGGTCCCGACGTGACGCTGCATCTGGCGCGGCAGTTCGTCTGGATCGGCGTGCTCACGCTCTGCGCGTCCATGGCCTGGTCGCGCGGCATCACGCGCTACGCATCGCAGGGAGGATGACCATGATCCGCCTCACGCTGTTGCACCGCATTCGTGAAGACATCCTCAGCGGCAAGGCCGTGGTGCTGCTCCTGGTCACGGTCGCGCTCATGTGCGCGAGCACCGCGCTCACGGTCGGCGAGCTGCAGCGGCGGCAGAAGATCTACGAGGCCGGCGCGGCGGCGCAGGAAGACCTCGCGCCGCTGCTGAACCGTCCCGAGCTCCTGAGCGTGCTCATTCACGGCGTGGACGCGGACATTTACGAAGGAAAGAGCGTGGCCGGCACGAAGGTCGAGCGCGTGCCGCCCGCGGCGTACGAGAACCCGCTGCTGGCGCTCTTCCCGACGCCCGACCTCGGCTTCATCGTGCAGTACATCCTCAGCCTCTTCGCGCTGATGATGGCCTTCGACGTGGCCGCGGGACCGAAGGAGCGGCGCACGCTGTCGCTGGTCTTCTCGAATCCCGTCTCGCGCACCGGCTTCTTCCTCGGGCAATGCGCGGGGAGCTATCTCTCGCTGGCGCTGGCATTCCTGCTCGGGTTGTTCGGATCGGTGGCCATCCTCGTGGCCATGGACGCGGGGAACGTCGACGGCGCGGCGCTGCTGCGCATCGCCGGCATCGCCGTCGTCTCGCTGCTCTACCTCGGCGTCTTCTTCATGGTCGGGGCGATGATCTCCGCCTCCACCGCCAGCTCCGCGCGCGCCTTCGTGGCCTCGCTGCTCACCTGGACGGTGCTGGTGCTCGTGCTCTCGCAGTCGCTGATGCTGCTGGCCGGACACCTGCGGCGCGTGCCGTCGATCGAAGTGGTGACCGCGGAGACGAACGCCGCGCGCAATCAGATCCTGGCGAAGGAGAACGCGTTCCGGACTGAATGGCCGAAGGCGAATCAGGCCACCGAGGCGATCGAGAACCGGTATGCGCGCCAGGTGGCGGCGCAGGAACGGTGGATGAAGGCCGCGGCGCGCACGTCGCCCGCGGGCTCGTACCAGCTCGCCACCGCGGTGCTGGCCGGCACGTCGAGCGAGAACGCGGAGCGCTATCTCGACGAGGTGCGCGCGTATCTCTCGCGGCTGCGCCGCTTCGTCTACGTCGAGATGGAGCAGAACCCGAAGGCCGAGCAGCCGGTCTTCTTCCGCCGTGGCGACACGCTGGCGTCGCTGCTCGCGCGCGCGGCCTCCGACGCGGCGCTGCTGGTGGGGTGGCTGGCGCTGTTCGGCTTTCTCGCGCTGCGCCGTTTCCAGCGCTACGACCTCCGCTGAAAGGAGACGACGATGTTCCTCACGCTCTTCCGCAAAGAAGTTCTCCTTCAGTTGCTGAGCAGCCGCTTCGTCTTCTCCGTCGTCATCGGCACGCTCCTCCTCACCGGCAGCTCGTGGGTGCTGCTGCACGATCACGGCGACGACGTCCGCTCGTACCGGCAGTTCGAGGCGGAGCACGCGCGGCAGATCGGCTCGTACGAGACCGGCGCCGACACGCCTCTCGGCGCGCTGTCGATGGGCGGCCGCATCGTCGACCGCCGTCCGCCCGAGCTGGCCTTTCTCATCTCCGGCGTGTACCGCGCGCTGCCGAAGTCGTTCTGGCTGTCGAACTTCGACGGGCCGACGCCGGAGACGAACCTGGTCGGCAACCGGCTGCGCGAGCTCTTCGCCGCCGTCGACTTCCGCTTCGTCGTCGGCGTGATCTTCAGCCTGCTCGCGCTGCTGCTGTCGTACGACGCGATCAACGGCGAGCGGCAGAGCGGGACGCTGAAGCTCACGCTCACGAACCCGGTCAGCCTGCGCACGTTCCTCTTCGCCAAATGGGCGAGCCTGAACGCCGTGCTGGCCATCGCCTTTCTGCTGGCGTTCCTGCTCTCCCTCGGGCTGGCGCTCTTCAGCCCGGCCGTCAGTCTCAGCGGCGCGGGCATGCTGCGCCTGGCCCTCATCGCCGCGATCTCGCTGCTCTACCTCGCGGTTTTCGTGACCCTCGGCCTGCTCGTCTCCACGATCTTTCGCGACCCATATCCGGCGGTCTCCGCGGCGCTGCTGGTCTGGGTCCTGCTCGTCTACGTCATCCCCGGTGCCGCGCCGTATCTCGCGGCCATGCGCGAGCCGGAGCCGGACTACGTCCGCACCGCCACCGCGCGCCAGGACCGCCTCGGCTACGACTACCGCGAGATCCGCAAGTCGTACCTCGCGCGCGGCCTGTCGAAGAAAGAGGCCACCGCGGCCACCAGGAAGTACTGGAGCGAAGTGGTCGAGCCGCTCTGGGCCGCGAACGTGGCCCGCAACAACGAGCAGTTCCTCAATCAGAAATCGCGGGTGGTGGAGCGCGGACGCAGCCTGGCGCGCGTCTCCCCGTACGGAGGCTTCTCGTTCGCGGTGACCGAGCTCGCGCTCGTCGGCGCCGGCGAGCAGCTCCGCTTCGAGAGAGCGGTGGAGCGCTACCGCCGCACGTTCCACGAGTTCATCCGCGAGCAGCAGGCCCTCGGCCGCGACAAGGAAGTGCGCGCGTCCGACGTCCCGCCGTTCCGCTTCGAGAGCCGCGCCGCCGCGGGACAGGACGTGCTCGTCGAAGTGGCCGTGCTGGCGGCCTTCGTCCTCCTCTTCTTCAGCGCCGCGTTCGTGAAGATGCTGCGCTACGACGTGCGGTGATGCGATGACGCTCACGGAAATCGTCTGCAGCGTGCGCGGGGGAAGCGCGGCCGAGGAGCAGCCGGGCGGGCGCGGAATCGCGCACCTGGCCGAGCATCTCGTGGCCACGGCCGCGGCCGCGGAAATGGAGCGATCCGGAACGGCGGCGCTGCTGAATGCCTTCACCTCGCGCGAAGCGACGTCGTTCCGCTGGAGCGTCGCCGCGGAAGACGTTTCGACCTCGCTGCGCTGCTTCCAGGACGCCGTACAGCGCGTGACCCTCGATCCCGCCGGTCTCGAGGCGGAGAAGAAGGTCGTGCTCCGCGAGATCGAGCAATCGCACGACCGGCTCGCGCGCGGCGAAGAGCCGCCGGTGTGCGGCTACCCATCCCTCGTTCGCGACGTGACGACGCACGACGTCCGCGCCTACATGACCCGCATTTACCAGACCGGGAACATGTCGGTCCGCACTACCGCGGCAAAGCCGCCGCTCTCGAACGGTGCGCACATCCTGGTCCGCGGCGGCGTCTTCGCCGGGCCCGCATGCAGCCTCATGGCCCGCCTCCTCACGCGCAACGCGCCCGAGACGTACTACTCCTTCTGCGACGAAAACTTCGTCGGCCTCTCCGGCGACGATCCCGGCACGCTGCGCGCGCTCGCGCTGCAGCCCACCTTCGCAGGCTTCGAGGAAGAGAAGGCGAAACCGCTGCGCCTGCGCCCGATGCGCGCGCTGCAGATGGAGCTGAAGAAAGCGCTCTACCAGACGCACCCGTATCGCCTCTGCGAAAGCGAGACCCCCGACACGATCACGCTCGACGACGTCGTCGCCTGTCACCGCAGGCTCTTCGTCACGAGCGAGCTCGAGCCGCACCTCGAAGAGCGCGGCCAGCCGCAATCATTCGCGGTCGAGAAGCCGTGGCCGTTCGGCGCGCTCGCCATCGGCTTCCGCGGCATCCCGTTCGACGAAGAGAGCTGGCCCGCGCTCGAGCTGGTGAAAGCGTTGCTCGTCGGTCCGTCGAACAACTCCGTGCGCGGACGCTTCACGCGCGCCATGCGCGAGGACGGCGTTGCGTACACGGTCACCGGTCTCAATCAGGCCGGCTTCGGTGAGGGCTACTTCGCGCTGCTCGCGGCCATTGCCCCGGATCGCGAGGCGGAGGCCATCGACGTGGCGGCGCGCGAGATCGAGCGCCTCCGCGACGGCGAGGTCGGCCGCGATGAATTCGAGCACTGCCGCAAGCTCTACCTCCTCGATGCGCGCAAACGCGCCGAGGAGCCGCGCGCGCAGGCGTACGCCACCGGCACGCTCCGCCTCTTCGGCGCCGACCCCGCCCGCGTCGAGGCACGCCTGCGGACGTTGAACATCACAGACATCGTCGCGGCGGCGGCCCATGCTTTCCGGGAAAGCACAAAAAGCATGGTCGTCGTCAGGCCTCAGGGAGACCCGTCATGAGAACGATCGCCTTCTGTCTCGCCGTCGTGTTGTCCGTGCCGGCCGCGCTCGCGCAGACCGAGCAGAGCCGCATGCTCGAGGTGCGGCGCAAGCAGGTCGAGCTGCAGGCGCTGCGCTCCGAGCAGGCGCGCAAGCAGGAGCTCTTCCAGCAGGGACTGATCTCCGGCGCCGAGCTGGAAGGGGTGAAGACGCGCGTCACCGGCGCGGAGCTGAACTATCAGGAGGCGGTGCTCTCGCTGTTGAGCATCGAGCCGCGCGTGTCCGTGCGCCGCGCCGTGAAGACGCAGGCCGAGGACGGCCGGCGTCTGCTGCAGCTCACGCTGGTCAACCTCACCTCCGCGCTCGACGACTCGCAGTTCCGCATGCTCTCGAATTTCGACGGCGCGGCGCCGCTGCCGAAGGGACTGGAGAAGCGCGCGCTGCGCGATCTCTTCGTCTCCATTCGCGACACCGGCAGCGCCGACGTCACCGGCCGCACCACCGGCCGCGGCATCGCCGTCGGACTCCCGTACGAGCTCCACCTCCCCGAGCTGCGCCACGGCCAGGAGCGCACGCTCACGTTCCAGCTCCTGCGGGACGTCGACAGCGCGCTGGTCACCATCACCACGAAGAATCAGACGCAGGAGCTCGAGCTGCAGCTCGAACAGAGCGGCAGCGGCGGCGACGTCGAGATCTCCTCGATGCAGATCTCGCAGGAGGCCGACGTCGGCGGACAGGCCACGTACGACCTCCACCTCGAGCGCTCCTCGGTCGACGTGCGCGGCTTCCAGCTCACGGCCGAAGGTCTGCCGCGCGAGATCAGCTACAGCTTCCTCGACGCGCAGGGCGAAGCGCGGCTGTCGCAGATCCATTTCCCGGCCGGCGTGCGCCAGCAGACGTTGCGGCTGCGGCTCTTCCTCCCCGAGGCACTGCCCGTCGACCGGCCGATCGCGTTTCACGTCGTGGCCGCCGGCGGCGCGGGCGCGGGACGGCTGCGCCTCGAGCTGACGCCGCGCGGCGTGGGCAGGATCGAGCTCGCGGCGGAGAGCCTGTACGCCGAGGCCGATCCGGGCAAGGCCATCGAGACGACGATGAAGCTGCGCAACAGCGGCACGCGCCGGCTCGACAACACGCAGATCGCCATCGAGGCGCCGATGAACTGGAGCGTCGAGCTGACGCCGCGCACCATCGCCTCACTCGAGCCGCATCGCGACGAGGACGTGCGCATGCGCGTGACCGTGCCCGCAGACGCCGCGGTCGGCGACTACGAGATCCGCATCCGCACGCGCAGCTCCGCGTTCGACCGGCAGGTGCCGTCCGAGGAAAAGATCTTCCGCGTCAGCGTCAAGCCGCGGAGCAAGTTGTGGGTCGCGGGCGGCGTCTTCGGCAGCCTGCTCGCCGCCGCCACCGCAATCGTGCTGTTCGGAATCAAGCTCGCCCGCCGCTGAAAGGAGACCGTCATGATCGAAGCCATCCAGCTCACCAAGCGCTACGACGAAGGGAACCTCGCGCTCGACCACCTCGACCTCCGCGTGGACGCGGGCGAGATCTACTGCCTCCTCGGCGCGAATGGCGCCGGCAAGACCACGACCATCAATCTCCTGCTGAACTTCATCGAGCCGACCAGCGGCACGGTGCGCGTCAACGGCATCGACATGACCCGCGATCCGCTGGAGGGGAAGAAGCACGTCGCCTTTCTGTCGGAGAACGTGATGCTCTACGGCAACTTCACCGCCGTGCAGAACCTCGACTTCTTCACGCAGCTCGGCGGACGCCGCGGCCTGACCAGGGACGACTACCAGCGCATCCTGGCCGGCGTGGGCCTCCCCGCAAAGGCGATGCAGGGACGGGTGAAGGACTTCAGCAAAGGGATGCGCCAGAAGCTCGGCATCGCCATCGCCATCGCCAAGAACGCGCCGGCGCTGCTGCTCGACGAGCCGATGTCCGGCCTCGACCCGAAGGCGGCCGCGGAGCTGGTGCGCATCCTGGAGACGCTGCGCGCCGAGGGAAAAGCGATCCTCATGTCGACGCACGACATTTTCCGCGCCCGCGAGCTCGCCGACCGCATCGGCATCATGAAGGACGGCCGCAAGGTGGCGGAGCTGACCCGCGCCGACCTGCAGCGCATCGACCTGGAGCGGCTGTACCTCGAGTTCATGGACGAAGGCGCACCGCAGATTCGCGCGGTGTCGTGATTCAGCCGACCCGAGGAAACCACCGGGAGGCCTCCGGCGGGCCGGTGCGACCGGCAGCGACCGGCGCGGCCGGCAGCGCTGGTTGCCCAAGGCTGACGCACGCGACTCTCTCGCGCGGCGTACCGGCGGGGAGATCGAAGACGCAGCGCGCGTTGACGCGTCCCTCTCCTTCCGGCGTGCAGGTCCGGTCCACAGGAGCAGCAGAAAGTCCTCGACCGCCTCGTGTCCGCGATTCGTGGCGATCACGCGCCACTTCGCGCGGAGATCATCGGTCATCGGCCGCGGCGGAACGATCGACAGCGAGAGCGTGACAGAAGCGGGAAACGCGAGGAAAAGGGAGAGAAAGAGAGGCGCCCTGAGCATCTCCGGCCACACTGCTACAGATAAATTCGAGGCCCCCGTCACAAAACCTTTTCGCCTCGTTCACGAACAACCAGACGGTTCGCTCGTTCAATATGCAGAACTCAGTCAGGAGGAAGAACGTATGGCCGAATCTTCAGGCCTCACTCGTCGTACCGTGATCGGTGCGGGCGCGGCAGCACTGGCGACCGTGGCGGTCTCGGATCTGTTTCACATCTCCTCGGCGCTCGCCGAGACGGGGCCGACAACGGGAGTCGGATACTTTGGACGCTTCGGCGTCACCGAGAAGCTGCTCCGCGACACCATCGGGTCCGCGATGTCGAAGGGTGGCGACTACGCCGACGTCTTCTTCCAGCACCGCGTTACCAACAACCTGACGCTGGAAGACGGCGCCGTCAACCGCGCCTCCGCGAACGTCGGCCTCGGCGTCGGCGTGCGCGTGATCAAGGGCGACCAGACCGGCTACGGCTACACCGAAGACATCACCGCCGAAGGCCTCAAGCGCGCCGCGCTGACCGCGGCCGCCATCGCGCAGGGCGCGTCCAAGGACGCCCCGGTGCGCTTCAAGGTGATGGAGAACAAGCCGAACCGCTACCCGGTCAAGATCAAGTGGGACGACATCCGCCCGCAGCAGAAGCTCTCCATGCTGAACGGTCTCAATGAGAAGACCTTCAAGGCCGACGAGCGCATCAAGAAGGTCAGCCTCGGCTACATGGACCAGGGCTCGGTCGTCCTGATCGCCGACTCGACGGGCCGCATCGTCGAAGACTCGCAACCGATGACCTCGATGTACCTCTCCGTCGTGGCCGAGCAGAACGGCCGCCGCGAGAACAACAGCGTCAACCGCGCCTCGCGCGCCGACTTCGGCTACTACACGCCGCAGCGCATGGACCAGATGGTCAAGGAAGTGGTCGACCGGACCGTCGTCCTCTTCGACGCCGTGCAGCCCCCCGCGGGCGAGATGCCGGTGGTCATGGGCGCCGGCGGGGCGGGCATCCTCCTGCACGAGGCCATCGGCCACGGCATGGAAGCGGACTTCAACCGCAAGAACACCTCGATCTTCTCCGACAAGATCGGCAAGGCCGTGGCCAAGCCGTTCGTCAGCATCGTCGACGAAGGGACGCAGGAATCGGCGCGCGGCGCGATCAACGTCGACGACGAGGGCAACCCGGTCGGCCGCACGATGCTCGTCGAGAACGGCACGCTGACCAGCTACCTGCACGACCAGATCTCCGCCAAGCACTACGGAGTCAAGCCGACCGGCAACGGTCGCCGCCAGGGGTACGAGCACGCGCCGCTGCCGCGCATGCGCTCCACGTACATGCTCCCCGGCCCGCACAAGCCGGACGAGATCATCGCCTCGGTCAAGAAAGGCGTCTACTGCGACGTCTTCTCGAACGGCCAGGTCAACATCGGCGCGGGCGACTTCACCTTCTACGTGAAGAACGGCTACCTCATCGAGGACGGCAAGCTCACCGCCCCCATCAAGGACGTGAACATCATCGGCAACGGTCCCACGGTGCTCGGCCTCATCGACATGGTCGGCGACGACCTGAAGATCGACGAGGGCGGCTGGACCTGCGGCAAGGACGGCCAGTCGGTGCCGGTGTCGCAGGGTCTGCCGACGGTGCGTGTCTCGGCGATCACGGTCGGCGGCCGCGCGGAGAAAAAGGGATAAGCCATGGCAAAGACCAACGATCAGGACATGCTCGCAGTTGCGCAGTCGTGCATCGCGCTGGCGAAGAGCGCGGGCGCGAAGGAATCCTCGGCGCGCGCGTATCGCGTGCGTGACGTCTCCCTCGACTACCGCGACGGCAAAGTGGAGAAGATCTCCGAGGCCACCACGCGCGGCGTGGCGCTGCAGCTCTACGTCGACGGACGCTACTCGACCGCCTCGACCAGCGATCTGCGCCCCGACGCGCTGAAGACCTTCATCAACGACACGGTGGCCATCGCCAAGACCATTCAGGGCGATCCGTTCCGCGCCCTGCCCGATCCGGAGCTGTACAAGGGTCAGGCCGGCCTCGACCTGCAGCTCGAGGATCCGAAGTACGGCAGCGTCTCGGCCGATGAAGGCCGCCGCGTGACCAAGGCGATGTACGAGGCCGCGAAGGGCGTCAAAGGCGCCGAGGCCCTGACCAGCGTCAGTGCGTCGTATTCGTCGAACCTCGTCGAGAACTGGCTGGTGGCCTCGAACGGCTTCTCCGGTTCGAACCGCGGCACGTCGTTCTTCGTCAGCTCCGGTGTCAGCGCGAAGGACGCCGACGGCCGCCGTCCCGAGGAGTACGACTACGCCGGCTCGCGCTTCTACGCCGATCTCGCCAACGCGCCGAGCGTCGGCGTTCGCGCCGCGCAGCGCACGCTGAGCCGCCTCGGCTCGAAGAAGGGCGAGACCAACGCGATGACGGTCATCGTCGACAACCGCGCCGCGGGACGTCTCGTGAGCATGGTCCTCGGACCGCTCATGGGCGGCTCGCTGCAGCAGAAGCGCTCCTTCCTCGAGGGGAAGATCGGCCAGCAGATCGTCAGCCCGCTGATGACGCTGACCGACGACCCGCTCATCCCGAAGGCGTTCGCCTCGCGCAAGTTCGACAACGAAGGCATCGCCGCGAAGGCGCGCTCGATCATCGACGCGGGCGTGCTCAAGTCGTACTACATCGATACGTACTACGGCCGGAAGCTGAAGATGGAGCCGACCAGCGGCTCGCCGTCGAACCTGGTCTGGAAGCTCGGCTCGAAGTCGCAGAAGCAGCTCCTCTCCGACCTCAAGGACGGGCTGCTGATCACCGGCTTCATCGGCGGCAACTCCAACAGCGGCACCGGCGACTTCTCGATCGGCGTGGTCGGCTTCCGCGTTCGCGAAGGCGCGATCGCGGAGCCGGTGGCGGAGATGAACCTCTCCGGCAACCACCTCGAGTTCTGGAAGAAGCTCGTGGCCCTCGGCAACGATCCGTTCCCCTACTCCTCGAACCGGACCCCGAGTCTCGTGTTCGAGAACGTGTCCGTCGCCGGCGTCTAGGACAGTTCCCGTGTTGCTGGTTGCTCGGTTGCTTGCGGTTCATGACGAACCGCAAGCAACCGGCAACCTCACACCTGCGCGAACGCGGCCCTCGCGGCCTGCCCCTCCGGCAGCACCACATCCACCTCCCCCTCCCCACCCTTCCGCGGCGCGCCCTCGTTCGTGAGCGGCCAGAGGCACTTCTGTGCGCGCTGCTCGTCGAGCAGGGCCTGGAGCTGCGGACGCAGCTCGCGCGAGCGGGCCGTCTCGTTCGCGGGGTAGCAGAGGTTCGTCTGCTCGTAGGGATCGCAGGTCACGTTGTACAGCTCGTACTCCGGGGCCACGTCGTCATCGGAGTTGATGACGGCGAGGATGTTCGGATTGGTGATCTGGCCGGCGTATGGCGTGGGGAGCGATTGCGCGTAGCACGAGTACTTCCACAGCTCGCCGTCGATCTCCACGATCACCGTCTCCACCTGATTCGGCGTCTTCACCGCATCCCACGTGCGCTGGCCGGTGATCTGCGCGAGCCCCTGGCTCACGTTGTCGTAGGTCATGAAGTAGACCGGCTCGGGCTTCACCGGCGCGGTGCCGCGCACGGCGTGGGAGAGGTCGCGGCCGACGAGGCGGCGCGTCTCGGTGTGCGTGCGCACGAGCTCCTTCGCCGCCGCGTCGACGTCGACGTCGCATAGTCCGAGGAGCGTCGGCGTGAGGTCGGCGTGCGAGGTGAGCGGGTACTCGCCGCGGCCGTGTCCCGCGACCAGCGGGCCGGAGAAGATCAGCGGGACGTGGATCGTCTCCTCGTACGCCTGGTACCACTTCTGATGCATGCCGCCGTGCGCGCCGAGCGTGTCGCCGTGATCGGAGGTGAAGACGATGATGGTGTTGTCGAAGAAGCGCGAGCGCTCCAGGCGGCGGTAGACCTCGAGGATGTACTTGTCGACGGTGGCCTGCAGGTAATAGTAGAAGCGGCGATAGAGATCGTCCGGCGGCTGCGGCAGGAACATCTGCCCGTACGTGTCGACGTAGCTCTGCTGCGCGCGCGGCTTCGTGCCGAGGTCCTCGTGGCGCGTCGGCGGCTCGGGAATGGGCGGCACTTCTTCGAGCGTCGGATAGGGAAAGCCGAACTTCGCCCCCCACATCAGGCCGAAGAAGACGATGTCGTGCGGGTTGACGTACGAGTTCACGAGGAGCCACGGCTGGTCGTGCTGGCGCTCTTCGAGCGCGTCCAGCAGCGCCAGCGCCTCGTGGCGGTAGTGCGGGTCGCGGATCCAGCCGGCGTTCGCGGGATTCGCGCCGTGCGGCTCGGGACCGATCCAGCCGGAGAAGCCGAAGCGGTCGAGACGATCGGCATTGCGATAGAGGTCGACGTTCTCGAGGATCGGCAGCCCGTTCGCGCGTGTCGTCAGCAGCGAGTCCTTCGTGCCGGGGACGATGATGTCCGCGTGCGAGATGTGCCACTTCCCTTTGTAGTACGTCTCGTAGCCGGCGGCACGGAACCAGTCGCCCATCGTCGGCACGGTGTCGGGATCGAGCCACGACATGCCGGGATCGAATGCCGACTTGCCGATGCCGTCCGTCTGCGACACGCCGTGCAGCGTCGGGTACTGGCCGGTGAAGAGTGACGTGCGGCTCGGCGCGCAGGCGGTGGACTGCGCGTAGTGGCGGTGGAACTCGACGCCGCGCTCGCGCAGCAGCTTCTGCGCGCGCAGGTTCTCATCCATCCAGTTGCGCAGCACCGGGCCGTCGTAAGACGCCGGATACCGCTGCTCGTCGACCATGAACAGAAGAACGTTCGGTTGTTTGCGCATGCTGAGGAGTTGCGCGAAAACCGAAATCCCTACCCGTCTGGACTGCGGCAGCTTTCGCTGCCGCTCTCGAAACGTAGGACAGGCTTTAGCCTGTCCCGGGCAGGCTGAAGCCTGCCCTACGTTGGAGAGCGGCAGCAACGCTGCCGCAGTCCAGACGCTAGCGCGTCACGCAGCGTTCGGTGCGGACGTCCGCGAAGCGTTCTGCCGCGCGGTCGCGCGAGCGATCGTCGGCGAATGCACCGACGATCGTGGAGCCCGAGCCGCTCATCCCCGCCCACGTGGCGCCGGCGTCGTAGAGGCGCGCTTTCAGCGTCGCGAGACGCGGCAGCATGGCGAAGACCGGCTCCTCGAAATCGTTGGTGAAATTGGCGAAGTCGCGGTACGCGTCGAGGCCGAGGGGCGGCGAATAGCGCGTGACGCGCGCGAAGGCCTCTTTCGTCAGCATGCGCTCCTCGGGCAGGAGGAGGAGCAGCGGGATGTTTGCCATCGGCGGCATCGGCGTGAGCACCTCGCCGCGGCCGGTGGCGTAGGCGGTGCCGCCGAGGAGGAAGAAGGGAACGTCGGAGCCGAGGGAAAGCGCGAGCTCCGGAAGGTTGTCTCTGCCGAACTGCTGCAGCACCGCCGCGGCGTTCGACGAGCCGCCACCGAGGCCGCCTCCGGCGGGGATGCGCTTGCGGAGATGAATGGCGACGTTGTCCGCGCCCACTGCTTTCGCGGCGCGGATGACGAGATTCGTTTCGTCGACAGGGATGGTTGGCTCGTCGCACGTGAGCGAGAGACCGGACGCGGGAGTGAACGTCAGCTCGTCGTGCAATGAGATGGTCTGGAAGACCGCCTCGAGATCGTGAAAGCCGTCGGCGCGCCGGCCGGTGATGCGCAACGCCCAGTTGATCTTCGCGTAGGACTTCAGTGGAGCGCCGCCGTCCTCGGCGGCTGCCGCGGCGGCGTCCTCGCCGCCGCCCGCCGGGCGCCGAGCCGCCGCCCGGGCAGCCGGCGGGACGCCGGCGCTCCGCTGATCAGCGTACGACTTCCTCATGCTCGATCTCGACGCGGTCCGCGCCGCGCGTCACCACGACGCGCCTGGCCGGAAACGCGGGCGGATCGTACACGACGGTGATGCCTCCCGCGGTGGCCGACGCGAGGCCGGTCTCACGCACCTCGACATCCATCCCGTCGCGCGGCGGCAATCCGAGCAGCAGCATCCCCGTCTCCGCGGGCGTGAGCTCCGCCGCGCGCAGAAACGCGAACGCGTCGGGCGCGACCGGCGGATCGGTGGTGATGCGGTCGCCGTCCGCCGTCATCTTCAGCGCCGTCGTGCCGACCGGCGTGTACGCGATCAGCTCCATGCGCCGCGCGTCGTGCACCGCGAGCTGCGCGCGGAACGACTGCGTGCGTCCGTTCGTCGTCGCGCGCACGCGCATCAGCGAGCGCATCCCGCCGAACGACTGACGCAGCGCGCGCAGTTGCGCCGCCGCCTCCTCGGGCGACGAAGCCGAAAGCGCCGCCACCGGCGCGCCCGCGGGGCGGCCGGTGCGGCACGAGACAGTGATGAGTGCGAGTCCCAGGGCTACCGCGAGACGCTTCATTTCTTCGCTTCGAGCTCGGCGATCTTGGAGCGGATCTTCTCCGTCTCCTTCCCTTCCGGGTCGAGGCTCAGCGCCGTGCGGTAGCTCTGCAGCGCGCGCTGCATGTCGCCGCGCTTGGCCAGCACGTCGCCGAGGTGCTCGTGCACCGTGGCATCGCGCGGGAGGAGGCTCGTGGCGTCGGTCAGATACTTCTCCGCCAGCTCGAGGTTCCCCATCCGGTAGTAGACCCAGCCCAGCGAGTCGACGTAGGCGCCGTTGGTCGGCTCCTGCGACACCGCCTTGATCAGCATGTCGTGCGCGCGCTCGAGGTTCTTCCCGCTCTCGGCCCACATGTAGCCGAGGTAGTTCAGCGACGGCGCGTGATCGGGGTTCTTCTCCAGCAGCGTGACGAAGGCCTTCTCCGCCCCCTCGCGATCGCCGGCGCGCTCCAGCACGGAGCCGAGCTGGAACTGCAGCTCCACGTCGTCCGGCTTCGCGTTCGCGGCGGCCTTCATCAGCGCCGCCGCTCCCGGCACGTCACCGGCCTGCACGTACGCCTCGGCCGCGGCGATGACGTTGCGCGTGCCGGTCTTCGCCTGCAGCGCCGCGTGCTGCGCGGCCTTCCCCTTCTGCCCCGAGCGCGACAGCGCCTCGACGTAGCGCGCGTTGAGGAACGGATCGGTCTCGAACTTCTGCAGGAGCGGGTCGAGCAGCGTCACCATCTCCGCGTACTTTTTCTGCTTGCGCAGCGACTCGAGCGCGATGTTGATGGCCTGCGTGTTCGGCTTGTCGCGGAAGACGAAGATCGACTTCGCCGTCTCGATGGCCGCCTCGTAGTTTTCCTTCTGCAGATCGATGTACGCGAGCTGCGTGCGCGCCAGCGCGCTGGTGTGATCCGGCAGATCGCCGATGGTGAGCAGGTGCTGGAAGTGCTTCGACGCCTCGTCCCACTTCTTCTGTCCGGAGAGGCTCAGGCCGTAGCTGGCGATGACGTCCGTGTCCTTCGGATCGGCCTCGTGCAGCTTGCGGAACAGCTCTTCGGCCTCGGCGTACTGTTCGAGGTCGTTCAGCGACTCCGCCAGATAGAACGCGGAGCGCGCGTCCTTCGGATCGGCCTGCACGAGCGCGCGGAAGCGGTCGCGCGCATTGCGCGAGTCGCCGCCGCGCAGGTAGAAGAACGCCTGCTGGCGCTGGATCTCGAGGTTGAGCGGATCTTCGTCGACGAGCGGCTGCAGGAGCGCGGCGCCTTTGGCGAACTCGCTCTGCTGCTCGTAGATGTCGAGGAGCTGCATGATCGCCGGCGTGTACGTCGGATCGACGGCCACGACGCGCTCGAGGTACTGCTTCGACTCGCTGCCGCGTCCGAGCTTGGTCAGCACCTGCGCGTACTGGAAGTTGAGTGCGCGCTGGTCCGGCGCGCGCTCGACCATCGCCGCCAGCACGCGCTCCGCCTCGGGGACGCGATTCAGCGACGTCAGGATGTGCGCGACGGCGAGGCCGGTCGAGAAGTCGTCCGGCGTGGCCTTGTAGGCCGCCTGCAGATAGCGCAGCGCCTCCTCGACGCGCGCGCGGTCGGTCGTGCCGCGGTCGAGCAGCACCCGGCCGAGGACGCGGTTCGCGTCGTAAAAGTCGGGCGTCTTCGCCAGCACCGCGCGCAGCTCCGCCTCGGCCTTTTCCATCCGGCCGGCGTCGATGAGCATCATCGCGCGCTCGTAGCGCAGCACCGGATCGTCCGGAGACTTGTCGATGACTTTGTCGATGCGGTTCAGCGCCTCGTCGAAGCGCCCCTCATCGGCGGCGAGCTTGGCCAGGAGGAACTCGTACGTCTCGGTCGCGAACTCCTGCGCACCTGCAACGACGGTGATCGAGAGGAGCGCCACCGCCAGAAAGATTCGTGTCATGGTCTTCATCATCGCTACCCGCATTCCGAGAAGACAACCAGCCCGAAACATGCCACCTTCCCGCCGCTGGTGCCAGTTGTGCTAAAAGCCATTTGCTAAACCGTGAGCCTGGAAAGGATTGAGATCACGCCCTTCGTGGTGGTCGCGGGCGAGATCCTGCAACACCGGAGGACCGGCTACCTCTCGATCCTCAAGGGAATGCTGCGCAAAGTCCTCTATTTTTCGCAGGGCGAGCTGATCATGTCGGTGTCGGCGGCCCCCGAGGACTCCCTTCCGCACTACCTCGTGCGCCGCGGCATTCTGACGTCCGAGGACGCGGCGAGGTTCTTCGGAGACGACCCCAACGATGCCGCGGGCCATCTCCATGAGGCCGGCATCCTCGACCTCTCGACCCGGCAGACGCTGCTGCGCGAATGGCTGACCGGACAGGTGCTGCCGCTCTTCTCGCTCGACGAGGGGACGGCCGCGTTCACGGAAGACGAGGCGCTGCCGCCGGAGAAGCGCGTCTTCCTGCAGTCGACGGCGACGCTGCTCATCGACGGCGTGCGCTCGATCACGAACGGCCTGGTGCTCCGCCGCTCCCTCGGCGACCTGAAGCGGATGATCCATGCGGCGCGCGAGCCGCGCTATTCGGTCGAGACGCTGCCGCTGACCGAGCAGGAGCGCGGCATCGTGGCCGCTCTGGCGGAGCCGGCGTCGATCGAGGTGTTCCTCCGCCGCTTCGCCTCGCAGTCGGTGCTGGTGGCGAAGGTGGTCATCGCGATGATGTCGCTCGGCATCTTCACGGTCTACGAAGAGCGCCCGATCGAGCACTCAGCGGCGGATTCGGAGGACATGCAGCGCGACCTGGAGCTGCTGGCCGCGATCGGCTCCTCGGACCAGCGCTCGCTGCGCGCGGTCGCCTTCTCACGGCAGCTCGCCACGCTGGATCACTATCAGGTGCTCGACGTCCCGCGCGCCGCGACGCGCGTGCAGATCGTCTCCGCGCACGAGGCGAAGAAGAAGGCGTACGACCCGCCCACGTACCCGCCCATCGTGCGCGACTCGCTGATGACCATTCACCGCCGCCTGGACGAGGCGCTGGAGACGCTGTCGTACGCGCCGCGGCGCATGGAGTACGACAAGCTCCTGCATTCGCGCCGCGGCGAAGGAGCGGTGTCGATCCAGCAGCGCCTCACCCAGCGCTCGCTGGCCGAACAGAATTACGTGAAGGCGCAGGAGCTGACGAACCAGGGCGACTACTACGGCGCGATCGTGCTGCTCAAGCAGTGCGTGCACTTCGTCCCCGACCACGCCGACGCCTGGGCGTTGCTCGGCGCGTGTCAGGAACGCAACCCGCGCTGGCGCCGCGACGCCGCGGAGTCGTTCCAGATGGCGCTCTCCATCGACCCGAACAACGTCGACGCCATGATCTCGCTGGGCGACCTCTATCGCGCGCAGGGGATGATCTCCCGCGCCCAGACCTGCTACGAGGACGTGATGAAGATCTCCCCGGAGAACCAGCAGGCGAAGTCGCGGTTGACCGCACTCAAGCGCAAGTAATCCGCCTCGTCAGTAGGGCGGCGCGCCATCCCCCACGCGATGGGTGCGCTCGTCCGCGGGCTGTGTGCGCTCGTCCGCGGCCTGTGTGCGAGAACCATGATCACGAAGAAGCTGGACGCGGAGCCGATCCTGCGGCAACTCGCCGAGATCCGCAGGGCCATTCCGTACCTGCAGCCCGGGTTGCCGCCTCCGGGCGTCGACGGCCGTGCGCCGGACCTCGGCGGGATGCTGACCGAGGAGGACTTCGAGTACGCGGCGCTGGCCGACGGACTGGAGTCGCTCACCAGGGAGCTCGAAGCCGCCATCGACTACGCACATCGGCTGGCGAAGGCCAAGGCTCTGGAGATTTACTACGCGGCGGAGGAACTGGCGCGCGACCCGAGCATGCGGAGCTCATCCCTCACGTGGCGCGGATGCGCGAGGCGTATGAACGCGACTACGGAGTGCCGATTCCGCCGAAGGGTGAGAGTTGACGCCTTTTGTCGGCGTTTCGCGAAGACCCGCGTAGGAAGTCGCGTCCCTCTTCGCACAGCGCGCCGCGGGTTGGTTAAGAAGGAGTGCATGACCGATCGTCATGCAGAGCTGATCCGGAGAGTGCTCGACGCGCTGCGGGCCGAGGAGGGCGATCAGACGGTGACCGCCGTCCTCGAGCGCGCGGCGAAACGTCTCAGCAGTAATACACGCCCGGCGGGGGCGGCACGGGCGGCGAGGAGATCACGGTGCAGGTGCCGCCGGAGCACTGGTACCAGGTCACGTTAGAGCTCGTCCCGTCGCAGCGCGTTCTCTCGACGCTTTTGTAGTAGCCGCTCTGCGCCCCGCCGGAAGTGCTGGTGGCGTCGCACTCGATCAGGCGCCAGCCGATGAACTGCACGTTGCAGTCGAAGTACTCGGTGTAAATCTCATTCGGCAACGCCTGCGCCGGCGGCGCCCAGGTGGTGGTGCCGAGCAATACGAGCACGGCGAGAAAAACCCGCTTCAGCATGAAAGCCTCCTTATGGAACGAATGAACGGATTCTACGCTGAGTCAGTACGCCATCGCGACCTGCGGCGGCGCGGACTCGAGCGCGGCGGCGACGGCACTCAGCTCTCGCTCCATGGCCTCGAGCGGGATGACGGACTCGATGATCAGCGGGCAGTCGGAAGGGAGGCGATGCGCGACCTGCCGGAATGAGAGCCGTGCCGTGGAGCCGAGCGGGAGATGCTCGCCGCGCGAACCGACCTCGCTCACATGAACCTGCCGCAGGCGATCGCCGAGCTTGCGCAGCATGCCCAGCGCGGAGGCCATCGTCGGATCGATCTGCCGGGCATGTCCCAGATCGAGACAGAAGCCGGCGTCGGGAAAGATCTCGAACAGCTCGCGCAACTCGCCGGGAGTGCGGCCGGTGGTCTTCCGGTGGTCCATGTTCTCGATGCAGAGCCGCTCGCCCAACTGCCTCCAGAGCGAGGGCGTCCGCAGGATCTCGGGATGCGCCACGATCGG
>DASUSL010000283.1:0-2786 GCA_036375135.1 Thermoanaerobaculia bacterium
TGAAGCCACGCCCCACATTTGGCACGCGCGAGCCGCATGTGGGGCGCGGCTTCAGCCCGCCCCCCCCTCGTGCGGCCGCACGTTCTTCGCTTCGTGGCACGCGTGGACAGGCGGAAGCCTGTCCTACGTCACTCGCGAACCTGCCGCATCACGTGCTCCTCGAGCACCGGCAACGGCATCGAGCCGCTGCCGAGCACCCACTCGTGAAATGCGCGAATGTCGAACCGCGCGCCGAGCTCGCGCTCCACGCGGCGCCGCAGCTCGATCATGCGCAGGCTGCCGATCTTGTACGCCAGCGCCTGTCCGGGGATGTCCACCGCGTAGCGCAGCGTCTCCGTGGCGATCTCCGTCTCGGACAGCAGCGTGTGGTCGCGCATGAACTGCATGGCCCGCTCGCGCGGCCAGCCGAGGGCGTTCATGCCGGTGTCGACCACGAGGCGGGTGGAGAGCATCATGTCCATCATCAGCCGTCCGTAGCGATCGTACGGATCGTCGTAGAGACCCATCTCCTCGCCGAGCCACGCCGCGTACTCGCCCCATCCCTCGACGAACGCCGTGTGATAGCGCTTGCGGCGCAGCAGCGGGATCGACTCGTTCTCCAGTTGCCGCGCGATCTGGAAGTGATGGCCGGGCACGAGCTCGTGCGCCATCAGCGCCGGCGCGAAGAGGAGATTGCGCTCGGGGAGCTTCGAGCCGTTGTACAGATAGCGTCCCGTCGCCTCGCTCGCCGTCGGCTGCTGGTAGTAGCCGAACGTCATCGCCGGCTCGAGCGCCGGCTGCAGCCGCGCCACGCCGTACGGAGCGCGCGGACTGACGGCGAAGAAGGTGCCGATGTGTGGCTCGATCCGCCGCACCTGCGCGTCCAGCCGCTCGCCGATCTCCTCGGCACTCTTCGCGAAGAAGCGCGGATCGCTGCGCAGGTGCTGATGAAACTCCGCCTTCGTTCCGGTGAACCCGAGGCGCTCGCGCACCGCGGTCATCTCCGCGTCGATGCGCGCCACTTCGCGCAGCCCGAGCTGATGGATCTCCTCCGGCGTCATCGACGTCGTCGTGTGCAGACGCACGAGATAGCGGTACGCCTCCGCGCCGCCGGGCTGATGTCCCAGTCCCACTTCCACCGGCGCCGCCGCTTCGTACTCGGGAGAGAAGATCGCCGCCAGCCGCGCCATCGCCGGCTCGTTCTGCTCCGCGATCTTCGCCCGCACGCGCTCGTCGTTCCGATGCAGCGCCGCGGTCGTGAAGAGCGTCCGCGCGACCGCGATCTCCGCCTTCGGCAGGAGAATCCCGCGCCGCTGCTGCTCGCGCACCACGTCCGCGATCTGATCGATGAAGCGCGCGTGATCGTCGAGGAGCCGCAGGTAGTGCCCCTTGTCCGCCTCCGTTGCGAACGGCAGCCGCGAGAAGACGAGATTCACGCCGCGGATCGGCGATGCGTACGGCGTCACCGGGAACTGCAGCCAGAAGTGGGGGAGGGCGTCGATCGTCTCGTGCTGCAACGCGGTCAGGATGGCCAGCGTGATCCGCTCATCGTCTGAAAGCTTCGATGCATCGATGCGTGCGAGCGCCGCGAGCTGCTCGCGCGCGAACGCCGCGTCGCGCTCCGCCTCGGCGTACGAGATCTCCGGCAACCGCTCGATCGGCAGGCCGAGGTCCTGGCGGGTGACGACGTTCTGCGCGAGCTCGCGCTGCCACTGCTTCTCGAGGAGCGCCGCCAGCGACGGACCTCCTCCGCCGGTCGCGCAGGCGAGTGGGAGGAAGGCGATCGCGATCAGCAGTCGGCGCATCACTCAATCAGAACGTCGGGCACGATGCCGCGGTCGGGCCGCGGTGTGGCGGGATAGTAGCCCACCAGCGGCACGTTCACTTCGATCCCTGACGGCGGCGACGAGGGGGGCGGGCTGAAGCCGCGCCCCACATGCGGCTCACGCGTCGCGGATGCCCAATGTGGGGCGTGGCTTCAGCCCGCCCCCCCGGTGGAGGACAGCCAATCCCGCCTGTTCGGTGCGCGATCACGCCGTCGTGTGCGCGTTCCCTGCGGCCGGCGTCTTAAGATGCATCGCCGATGAACATCCTCTTATGGATCCTGCAAGTCCTCGCCGCGCTTCTGTACGGAGCGTCGGGAATCATGAAGGTCTTCATGTTCGACCAGATCAGCCACGACGTCCCGTCCTTCGGCGCCTTGCCGCGTGAGGCGTGGATGGCGCTGGGAATCGTGGAGCTCGCGTGCGCGGTCGGGCTCATCGTGCCCGGCATCCTTCGCCGGAAGCCGCGGCTGACGGTGCTCGCGGCGACGATCCTGGCGATCGAGAGCCTCGTCTTCATCGGCGTGCACGTCAAATACAGCGAGACCGGGCCGATCATCATGAGCGGCGTGCTCGGCCTGCTCATGGCGTTCATCGCGTACGGCCGGGCGGTTCACGCCCGGCCGTAGCAGAAAGTCAGCGACGGTTGCCCATCAGCCGCAGCAGGCTGAGGAACAGGTTGATGAACGTGATGTACAGCGACAGCGCGCCGTAGATCGCCAGCGTCTGGCCCTGCGGACCGCCCGCGTGCGCGAACTGCTTCAGCGACTGCGTCTTGTACGCGGTCAGGCCGGCGAAGAGGAACACGCCGATCGAGGCGATGGCCATGTCCAGCGGTCCCGACTTCAGGAACAGGTTGATCACCGAGGCCACGATCAGGCCGATCACGCCCATGATCAGGAACGAGCCCCAGCCGGTCATGTCGCGCTTGGTGATGCGGCCGTAGACGCTCATCGCGCCGAACATCGCCGAGGCGGTGGCGAA
>DASUSL010000284.1:0-11012 GCA_036375135.1 Thermoanaerobaculia bacterium
GCCGGCGTCCGGCCGGCTGCCCGGGCGGCGTCTCGCCGCCCGGCGGGAGGGGGGGGGGGTACTTGCCGCGTTCCCCCGCCCGCCCGGGGGTGGCGGCGCGGGACGCCGCCACGGCAGCCGGCGGGACGCCGGCGCTCCGGATGCGTCGCGAGTACTTCGTGGCGACGTGCATGAGACGCTCGAGACGGCTCATTTGAACTTTATCCCGAGCAAAGCGAGGGATCTCCGGTGCCGCTTGCGGCGCCTGTGGGTCATGCAGCGAAGGTGCACCCGAGACCCCTCGCTGTCGCTCGGGGTAAACTTCATAACACCTCCCGCAACGGTTTCTCACTCAGCAGCGCTCGCGCTTCGTCCGCCGTGACGCGACGCCGCGCGATCACCGTGGCCACCTTCACGTTCCCTTCCGCCTCGCGAATCGCATTCAGCGCCGTCAGGCGCGGGACGCCGGCCGCGAGCTCCACCATGCGCACGGCGCGGTTGCGGAGCTTTTCGTTCGTGGCGGGCATGTCGATCATGAGATTCGAGTAGACGTGGCCGAGGCGGATCATGACGCCGGTGGAGAGCTGGTTGAGCACGAGCTTCTGCGCGGTGCCGCTCTTCATGCGCGTCGATCCCATGATGACCTCGGGGCCGCTCTCGACGACGATGGGGATGTCGACGTGCTGCGCCAGCGGCGAGGCGGCGACGTTCGTCACGCCGACGGTCAGCGCGCCGAGCATGTTCGCGCGCCGCACCGCGGCCACGGTGTAGGGCGTGGTCCCGGAGGCGGCGATGCCGACCACGGCGTCGTCCGCTGTCACTTCGAGGTTCACCGCGGCGATGGCCGCGTCTTCGTCGTCCTCGGCGCCTTCGACCGCCTCGAAGTAGGCGCGCTCGCCGCCGGCGATGAGCACGCGCACGAGGTCGGCGCTGATGCCGTACGTCGGAGGGAGCTCGGAGGCGTCGAGCATGGCGATGCGTCCGCTCGTGCCGGCGCCCGCGTAGAACAGGCGCCCGCCGTGGCGCAGACGCTCGGCGATCTCGTCGACGGCGTGTGCGATGCGCTCGGCCTGAGCCGCCACCGCGCCCGCCACGAGGGCGTCCTGCTCCTGAATGATCCGGACGATCTCGATCGTCGGCCGCAGGTCGATGTCGAGGCTCGCGTCGAGCCGGTCCTGACTCATGAGGTTCAGTTGTTAGCGGTTAGGAGGCTGTTGAGAATTGACAGCTAACCACTACGAGCTGCGATCGCAGACAATATCATCCGCGAATGCTCGATCTCGACGGATTGCAAGTCGCCTACCTCGGCGTGGCCCTCGCTCACTACCTCGACGTCGAGACGGGCGACATCATCGATCTTCCGCTCGACGCGGAGACGCCGGGCGACCCCGGCCGCTTCCGGCGCATCCCGACGCGCACGCCGGAAAGCGAGGAAGAGGACCGGCGCCTGTTCGTGGAGACGCTGCAGGGAGAGTTCGCACCGTACCGCGCGCCGCTGGCGGCCGCGGCCGAGAATCACAACGAGTTCCGCCAGATCCTCCTCGCCGACCGCCGCGTCGAGCGGTCGTTCTTCAACTTCAAGAACGACCGCGCCACAAAAGCCATCGAGGAGTGGGCGCGCGAGCAGGGCCTGAGCTGACTTGCCGCGTGAACGTCGCACTCTCTCCGCCAACGCACGAGGGAACGACGGCGGGCCGGCGCGGCCGGCAGCGCTGGTTGGCCTGGCCGGGCCGCACGCCTGTTGCCTGAATCGCGCGTCTCGGGAGCGCACGTGCCTGAACAAGCGCTGCCGGTCGCACCGGCCCGCCGGAGGCCCCCCGGTCGTTCCCTCGTGTTGGCGGCATGAACGCGTGCCGCTCAGCGCAGCGACTGCAGGATCTTCGGCGCGAGCTTCTCCGCGCGCGGCGGATCCTGATTGGTCAGCACGACCACCGTCCACGTCGCATTGCTCGACACCGCGGCGTTCACGCCGGGCGAGCCGCCCGCCCATGTGACCTCGGCATTCGGGTCGCCGTGGAACATCCAGCGCGTCCACTCATCGTTCATCAGCTTCTTCGCGCGCAGGGCGCGGTCGAACCGCAGCAGGTCGCGCGCGGGCGAGTAGCTGCCGCCGGCCGGGATGCCGCGCACGCTCGGGCGCATCTCCGAGTTGTCGCGCGGCTCGCTGCCGCCGCCGCGCAGCGTGTAGCCGATGGCGGTGTCGGCCGGCAGCTTGCGGACGTTGAAGAAGCCGGAGCCGGCCAGTCCGCCGCGGTCGAAGACGTGTTTCTGGATGTAGTCGAAGTAGCTCCGGCCGGAGACGGCCTCGATGATCGCGCCGAGGACCACGTAGCCATAGTTCGAGTACGCCTCACCCTTGCCCGGCTCGAACTTCAGCGGATCGGCGGCGAAGAAGTCGATGAAGTGCTGCGGCGTCTCCATCACTTCCGGCTTCGTCTTCCAGAAGCGCTCCGTGAAGACGTCACCGAGGCCGGAAGTGTGATCGACGAGCTGCTGCACCGTGACCTTCTGCGCCACTTCCTTGTTCGGGTAGTTCGGCAAATAGGTGAGGATCGGCGCGTCGAGCTTCAGTTTGCCCGCCTGCGCGAGCTGGCCGATGGCGACCTTGGTGAAGTCCTTCGTGATCGAGCCGAGGTTGAAACGCGTGGTGGTCTTGTTCGGGATGTTCTTCGCGCGGTTCGCGAGGCCGTACGCCTTCTCGAACTGCACCTCGCCATCCTTCGCGACGAGCACGGTGCCGGAGAAGTCGCCCAGCTTGCGGATGTAGTCGTCGAGGGCGGCGATGCCCTCGAGCGGCGGGAGTGCCGGTCCGCGATCCTCGGCCGGACCGCCGATGTCGATCGCCAGGCCGGCGATGCGATGCGGCGCCGCGGGCTCGACGCGGAACGTCAGCGCCATCGCGCCGCCGCGCTCCGGCTTCACCTCGAGGCGGAGCTCGCCGTTCTCGGCGGCGACGCTTTCCACGGTGAGCTTGCCGTGGCGCTGCTGCATCTGCTCGAACAGCGCGCGGCGGCCCGCGGCGTCGCGGCGCGCCAGCACCTCGGGCGTGTAGTGCGCCAGCGCGAACGCTTCCATCTGTTCGGCGCTGCCGCTGTTGTACGCGCGGACCCAGCCCAGTGCGCGCTCTTCGCCGGGATCCTGCGCGAGCGCGGCGTGCGTGAGGAGGAAGAGGAGAAGGAGGTAGCGTGCGATCTTCATGAGCGCACGCTACGGAACCGCGATGAAGAACTGATGAAGCGGCGCTCGCGCTGTCATCCTGAGCCGCGTAGACGGCGAAGGACCCCCTGCCGACGGAGCGAGCGTGGCGTTCCAGCGGGGGATCCTTCGCTGTCTGCGCAGCTCAGGATGACAGTGCGGCGCGCGAGACGACGAGCAGCGTGACGTCGTCGTCGAGATTCTCCGCGTCGCCGACGTGCCGCAGGATGATGTCGTTCACCGAGTCGGCGATCACGTTCGCCTCGCCGCCGTGCAGCGGCACCAGCGCGTCGCCGATGGTCGTCGACCCGAGGTCCGCTCCCTCGCCATTGCGCGCCTCGGTCACCCCATCGGTGAAGAGGATCAGCGAGTCGCCCGGCTCGAGCTGCATGTGCCGCGTGGTGAACTCCGCGCGCGAGACCACGCCGAGGAGCAGGTCGCTCTCGGTCAGCTCCACCGCGCCGGTTTTCGTCAGAAGGAGCGGCGGTGTGTGGCCCGCGTTCACGTACTCGATCGCGCCCGTGTTCGTGTCGAGACGCCCGAGGAAGAGCGTCACGAACTTCGACTGCGGGAGGTTCTCTTTCAGCGCGACGTTGAGCTGCGTCACGAGCCTCGACGGATCGGGATCGCTCTTCGCGAAGATGCGGAACGCGACCTGAAGGCCGGCCATCATCAGTCCCGCGGTGACGCCCTTGCCGCTCACGTCGCCGATGACGAAGTAGATCCTGCCGTCGGGCCGGACGATGAAGTCGTAGTAGTCGCCGCTGACCGTGCGGCAAGGCTGGTTCCTGCCGACGAAGGTAAAGCCGGCGATGCCGGACGGCGCGGGCGGCAGCAGGCGGCGCTGGATGCTGGACGCGGTCTTGAGCTCCTCGTCCATGATCCGCTTCTGGATCGCTTCCTCGCGCAGGCGCGTCGTCTCGAGCTTGATCGCCGCGAAGCGGCCGATCTGCGCGACGAGCCGCACGTCCTCCTCGGAGAGCGATCGCTGCGTGAAGAGGTAATCGACGTACAGCACGCCGACCACCGCCTCGCCGATCATCAGCGGCGCGCAAAGGATCGAGTGGATGCCCTGCATGATGATCGACTGCGCGCGGCGGAGCTTCTCGTCGACGCTGACGTCGACGAAGGCGAGGGCCTTCTTCTCCTGGACGACCGAGGTGAGGAGCGTGTGGCTGATGGTCAGCTCGCTCTGGTCGGTCTGGTCCTGGCGGCGCACTTCCACTTTCGTGAACGAGCGGCCGTCCGCGCCGAGGAGCGCGATGGCCACGCGCGACGGATGGAGGTGCTCCATGATCCGCTCGGTGATGAAGCCGAACAGCTCGTCCATCGGGCGGTCTTCGATCAGCTCGCGCGCGAGGAGGGTGAGCGTCTGCAGTCGCGAGACGTCCTGCTCCTCGGGGCGGTCCGGCATGTCCAGGACCGGGATGGCGATGGTGGGATTCGTTCCCTGCCCCTGATCGGGGACGGCGAAGAAGCGGTCGGTGCTGATGCCCGCGGTCTCGAAGACGATCTCGGTGTCGCCGAGGCGGATGCGGTCACCGGTGCGGAGCTGCTCGTCGCGCTCGACGCGCGAGCCGTTCAGGTACGTGCCGTTCGCGCTGCCGAGGTCCTTGAGCATCCAGCCGGCGCCGGCGGGAATGATCTCCGCGTGCTTGCGGGAGAGGTAGCGGTCCTTGATCGGAATCGTGCAGTCGGACGCTCGCCCGATGGACACGGGCGCACCCACCAACGGTTGCCGGAAGGGGGAGAACAGCGGCGAATAGACTGTGACTTCCGCGCGCGGCGGGACCGATTCCATAACAAGGGGCTCCGTGGGTTGACGGGAGATTGTAGCCGATCGTAGGGTGCGCGTCGTGTCCGTGGAGTATTTCCAGGAAATCGAAGCGCACTTTGCCCAGCGCCGCGGTACCCCGTTCATCCTCAATGCGAAGGATTGGGCACTCATGCAACAGTGGGCCGCGAATGGCATTCCGCTGCCCGTCGTGATCGAGGCCATCGATGCGGTGTTCGACAAACGCGAGGCCGCGGGCAAGAAGGTGAACAGCCTCAGCTACTGCAAGCACGCGGTGAAGGAGATGTGGGACGAGCGCAAGGCGCTGGCCGTGGGAGCGGAAGGGGAGACTCCCGAGGAGGACCCGTCGTCCCGCCTGGAGTTGCTCGCTCTTGCCCTCGAGTCTTCGGCGGCCGCGGCTTATGCGCCGCGCGTTCGCGAGCTCGCGGCGTTGCGCAGCCTGCCGCGCATCGAGGAGGCCTTGATGGCGCTCGAGGAGGAGATGATCGCCGCGCTCGCCACTCCCTCGCTGCGCGAGGAGGCCGCGCGCATGGTCCCCGGCGCGGAGCAGCGCGCCATCGACGCGCACCTGCGCCGGCTCGTCCGCGAGCACCACGGCCTCCCCCGCCTCAGCGTCTTCTAGGAGTGCGGCAGCGACGAGCTGCCGCTTTTCTATCCGGCACACCGGTCGTGTGCCGGATAGGAAAGCGGCGGCTCGTCGCCGCCGCACTCCTAGAGTTTTTTCGCGAGTTGCTCGAGGTAGCGGAGGGCGTCGCGTCCCGTGATCGTCGCGTCTCCCGGGAACGCTGCCTCCGGATCTTCGACGCCGCATGCACTCAGGACCTTGTCCTGCGCGACGCCGCGCGCGCACGCCGCGCCGCGCAGCGAGAGCACGCGGGCGAGCTGCGTGGAGAAGCGCGAGGCGGTCACGGTGCGGTAGGGGCTCACGCGGCGCGTGACGGGATCGACTTCGTACAGCCCCATGGCGATGGCGCGGATGATCTCTTCGCGGCCGGAGACGTCCTGCACGTCGACGGCGATCGGCGGGACGCCGAGGTTCTGGGCGAAGCGGATCGAGGGCACGGTCCAGTAGAGCAGCACGGCCAGCTCGGCGCGGGTGAGTGCGGTGCTCTCCAGCGCGGCGCGGTAGTGCGACGGCATGTTGGCCGCGCTCCACTCGCTCTTCACTTCGTCGAGGCGGCGCTGGTAGCGCGCGTCGCGCGTGCGGCGCGCGAGGCGGTCCAGCCGCACGATCGCTTCCTGATAGCGCCCGCGGCCGACGTCGACTTCCGCCAGGATCTCCTGCACCTCGGGGCGGTCCGGCGCCGTGTCGAGCAGCGGCTCGACCTCGCGGCGCGCCTCGTCGAAGCTGCGCTGCGCGACGAGCTTCTGCGCGAGGAGGATGCGCGGCTCGACCGCGCCGGCGTTGAAGGTGAGCGCCTCGCGCAGCAGGCGCACGGCGTCCGCGTCGGGCGCGCTCTGCGCGGCGGCGTAGAGCTCGTTGAACAGCGCCCCTTCCAGCTCGCGCAGCCGTTCGGCGGCATGCGGGACGTCGGGAAGCTGGCGGTAGAGGTCGTACGCCAGGCGGGTCTGCTTCTGCCGGATGGCGATCTCCGCCTCGTACACGCGCGCCGTGACGTTGTCCGGCTCGCGCTCGCGGACGCTGCGCAGCGTATCCAGCGCCTCGTCGAGCCGCTCGGCGCGGACGTCGAGGAGTGCATCGAGGAGCAGCGACGGCACCAGCACGTCGGGATTGCGCTGCCGCAGCTCGGCGATGATCCGCTCCGCCTCGGCCTCGTTGCCGGCCATGCCGTAGCGGTACGCCGCCTCGAAGCGGTCGCCCAGCGGCGGCGGGAGCGTGCGCCCGGTCAGCGGGTGCGGGAAGTAGCGGATCTCCTCCGGGGGAGTGACCGCGGGCGGCAGGACCGTGGCGGTCGGGCCGCAGGCGGCGAGCAGCAGCAGCGCCGCGAGAAAAATGGCTGTCGTCGATCTCAAGCGTTGTCCTCGATGATTCGCAGCGCGGCCGCGAATGCATGATCCGTGTCGTCGGCGTCCACCCAGTGCACGTTTCGCTCCGAGCGCAGCCAGGTCACTTGCCGCTTTGCGTACGCACGCGTGCGGCGTTTGGTTTCTTCGATGGCGGCGCTTTCGGTCATTTCGCCCCGCACGACCGCGGCCGCTTCCCGGTAGCCGATCGTGCCGAACGGGCGGGCAGTGGCGGGGAAGCGCTCCAGCAGCGCGCGCGTCTCCTCGATGAGGCCGCGGCGGAACATCTCCTCGACGCGGGCATCGAGCCGCGGCGCGAGACGCGCGCGGTCGACGCGCAGGCCGAGCTTGATGGCCGGCAGCTCGTCGCCCGCTTCCGGTTCCCAGCTCGAGATGGGGCGGCCGCTCGTGATCCACACCTCCAGTGCCCGCTCGACGCGGTGGCGGTCCGCGGGGGCGATCTTTCTACCACTTCGCGGATCGATTTTCGACAGCCAGCGATGCAGCCGCGCCGCGCCTCGGGGACTCGCGGCGATGCGGCGGATGCGCGCGCGCAGAGCCTCGTCGCGCCCCGGCATCTCCGGGAGCCCGGACAGCAGCGCGCGCAGATAGAAGAACGTGCCGCCGACGAGGATCGGCCTGATGTTCGACAACATGAGCGACGCACACACCTCTCGCGCCACGCGGCCGTAGTCGGCGGCGTTGAATTCCTGATCGGCGTCGACGATGTCGAAGAGGTGATGCGGGACGAGCGCGCGCTCGCAGGGCGGCGGCTTGGCGCTGCCGATGTCGAAGCCGCGGTAGACCTGCACGGAGTCGTAGTTGACGATCTCGCCGTCCAGCGCATGCGCCAGTCGCAACGCGAGCTCCGACTTGCCGGAGCCGGTCGGGCCCGCGATGACGATCAGAGGAGTGACGATCAGAGGAGTGCTGAGTGCTGAGGGCTGAGTGCTGAGTGGATGCATTCTTCTCAGCACTCAGCCCTCAGCACTCAGCCCTCGGCCCGCGCTTCACCGCCGCCGCACCTTCGTCGCGTGCGTCCGGTCATCCTCTTCGGCGAGGAGCGTGCGGAGGTGCGCGCGGCAGTAGATGGCACCCGGCGGGATGGGGGTGCGGCAGACCTGACAGCGGTTCTTCTTCACCGCGTCCGCGCCCTTGCCGAGGACGCGCAGGATGATGCCGAGGACGATGAGCGCGCCGGCGACCAGCAGCGCCTGCTGCAGCATCGCCATCGGGATCAGCTCGGCCCACGGCTCGTTCGCGTACGTGCTGGCCAGGACGTACAGCGCCAGGACGATGATCAGCGTCCAGAGTCCGAGACGAAGGATCGTGGTCGACATCGTGAGCGTCCATCACTTTAGTCCCTTCGCGACGTGACGTACAAATGGCCGTCGCGCACGGCCACGTCGATCGAGCCGTGCAGGTCGGTGCGCCAGGTGCGGATGCGCCGCTCGTCGAGCGCCTCCGTCACGGACGCGTGCGGGTGGCCGAAGAGGTTGTGCCGGCCGCAGGAGATGACCGCCAGCCGCGGCGCCACGTTGTCGAGGAACGCCGGAGACGTGGAACTGCGGCTGCCGTGATGGGCGACTTTCAGCACGTCCGCCTTCAGGCCGCGGTCGGAGAACCAGAGCTCCGCTTCCTTCTCGATGTCGCCCGTGAGGAGGAAGCTTTTCTTCGCCGCGTGCACCTGCAGGACGATGGAGGCGTTGTTCTCCGGCGCGCGGCGGAAGCGGCTGTCGGCGACGTGCGCTCGCAGATGAAGGTCGCCGAGGGTGAGCGTGTCGCCGTCGCGGACGAGATGGATCGGGGCGCGCACGGATTCGAGCACCTTCGCGGCGCAGTCGCCGCGGAAACGTTTCGGCGAGATCCAGATGCTGCGCACTTCGAAGGACGCCAGTACGCGCGCGAGTCCTTCGCAGTGATCGGGATGCGCATGCGAGAGCACGACCGCGTCGAGCGTGCGGATGCCGCGATCGGCGAGGAGCGGGAGGATGCGCTCGCCGCGGCCTCCGTCGATGAGCACGGTGTGCGTGCCGGAGCGCAGCGCGATGGCGTCGCCCTGGCCGATGTCGAAGAAGGTGACGGTCGGATGCGCGACGTCGCGCTGTGTCGTGAAGCGCACCACCGCGGCGATGCTCGGGATGAGCAGCGCCGCGATCAACGCGATGGCCCGTGCGCGGTCCCGCAGCAGCGCAACGGACAAAAGCGCCGCGGCGGCGCCGGCGATGAGCGCGGGCAATGGCGGAGAGGCGAACCAGCCCGAGAGTCCCAGCGCGTTCAACATCATGCAGAGCCGGTGCAGCAGCGCGATCACGTGAAAGAGCGGCGGGAAGAGGCACGCCAGCGCGGAGACGATCAGCATCAGGAAGATCAGCGGCGACATGACGAACGTCAGCACCGAGCCGCCGAGGGCGTATTGATGAAAGTGCGCGAGGGTCAGCGGCGCGATGGCCACTTCCGCCGCCACGATGTAGCCGAGCCACCGCGGCGTGCAGTGGCGGCCGATGAAGAGCAGCGCGCCCGCGCCGGCATACGTCAGATGGAACGACGGGTCGGTGAGATCGCGCGGCTCGAGGATCAATCGCAGCAGCGCGGCCACGCACCAGAGGTTCTCCAGCGACGTCGGCCGCTTCAGCAACCGTGAAAGCGCGTAGAGCCCGATGCCGACGCTGGCGCGCGACACCGACGCCGTCGGCCCGATGAACAGCGGCGCGAGCAGCGCGAAGACGAGCAGCAGCCAGTCCGACGCGCGCGGCGCGTGCAGCCATCTCAGGAGCGCCGCCAGCAGTCCCGCGGCGAAGGCGATCTGCAGTCCGGAGAAGACGAGCAGGTGATACGTCCCGCCGCCGCGGAAGCTCGTCTTCATCTCCTCGGTCAACCGCTCTCCGCGGCCGAGGACGAGCGCCTGCGCCAGCGCGACCTCGTCGCCGTGCTCGCCGGCGTGGCGCTCCAGCGCGTTGGCCAGGGCGCGGTTCCACGCGCGCGGATGCCATCGGGGGAGCGCGCCTTTGTAGGCGAGGAGCGCCGGAGACTTCACGCCGAGCGAGTACTCGCCCCGCTCGTTGCGGCGGAGGAACCCTTCCGCACCCACCGTCGCCTCCATGGCCATCTCCGGCGGCGGAAAGCGCGCGTAGATGGCGATCGGCGTGTCGAACGCCGTGCCGCCGGCGGTGAAGCGCGACGCGCGCAGCACGTACGCCTCGTCGCGCGGGGACCAGTCGCGCTCCAGCGGAGCCTCGATGGTGATGAAGCGATCCGGGTCGATGCGATCGAACGCGGCGTGTTCTCTCGCGATCCGCGATTGCAGTTGCAGCGACAGGAAGATGCCGAGTGCCGCGAAGAACGCGGGACGGACCTTCGGACAGATGAGCAGCAGGCCGATGATGGCCGGCCACGGCTGGACCAGCGGGACTGCCAGTCCGGTGATGAGAGCGATCAGTGGAAATGCAGCAGGTGTTTCATTGCGCACGCTCGAACGAGGAGAGCGTCTCGACGTGATGGGTATTCGGGAAGAGGTCGAGGAGGTCGAGCGTGGAGAGACGCCACCCGGACGCGATCAGCCGGCTCGCGTCACGGGCAAAGGTTACGGGATCGCAGGAGAGATAGGCAATGATTTCCCGCGTTTTCTCCGCAATGGTGGAGATGACCTCCCGGCGGGTGCCGGCGCGGGGCGGGTCGAGGAAGGTGAAATCCACTTCCGGGAGAGTGCGCATCTTCGCCTCCACCGGCGCCTCGATCACCTTCATGTTGCGCGGGGCGTTCAGGCGCGCGTACCGCGCCGAGACGGGCGAGCCCTCGATGAGCGTGACGCGCTCGAAGAGCTTCGCGATGGGAAGCGTGAAGAAGCCGACGCCTCCGTACAGGTCGACCGCGTTCTTCCTGCTGCGGACGCGCGAGGCGTGCGCGGTGACGAGCCGGATCATCGTGCCGAGGAGGTGGCGGTTGACCTGAAAGAACGCGCTGGTGCTGAGGCGGTACGTGAACTCGTTGACGGTGAGAGTGAGCTCGCGCTCGTCGCGGATGATGTCGCCGTGAAGCTCCCATAGGGGGAGCGCCGGCGTCCCGCCGGCTGCCGCGG
>DASUSL010000285.1:0-4943 GCA_036375135.1 Thermoanaerobaculia bacterium
TCCGCACGAAAGTGCCCGCAGCGGGTACGTACGACGTGGCCTTCTTCCTCGACTCGCCGCGCGTGCTGCACTGCTTCGACCTCGCGGTGAAAGGCGATCCGCGTCCGTCGCGCCGCGAGGTGGCCATCGAGACGATCCTCGACAAGAAGCCGATCGTCGCCGGCGAAACGCTCGAGGTGCGCTTCCGCCTCCGCGACGCCGGCACGCGCGAGCCGCATCGCAACGTCGCCGACGTGCACGCGCTGGCCTTCCTCACCCCCGGCACGTGGCAGAAGCGCGTCGCGCTCGAGCCGGCGGACGACGGCACGTACCGCGTGAAGCTCCCCGTGCCGCAGGCGGGCATCTACTACGTCTTTCTCGAATCCGATTCGCTGCGATTGCAGCTCAACGCGGGACGCCCGCTGATCTTCGAGGCGGTGACACCATGAACGTACTCCTGCTGGCCGCGCTCCTCTCGCTTCCCGACGTCGAAGTGGTCACGCACGAGGGCAAGACCGTGCGCTTCTACACCGATCTCGTGAAGGACCGCACCGTGGCCGTGAACTTCATCTTCACCGAGTGCAGCACGATCTGTCCCGCCTCCGGCGCACTCTTCGCCAGCCTGCAGCAGCAGAGCAAGCGCGGCGTGCACTTCATCTCCATCAGTATCGATCCCGAGACCGACACGCCGAAGAAGCTCGCCGCCTGGAGCGGCCGCTTCCGCACCGGCCCGTCGTGGACGCTCGTCACCGGCAGCCGCGCCGCGATCGACGAGCTGGTGAAAGCATTCGGCACCACGACCGCGCGGCCGCAGGACCATCAGCCGCTGACCATCATCGGCAGCGACGCCACGCACACCTGGAAGCGGCTCTACGGCTTCCCCGGCGCCGCGAAAGTCGACGCCGCCTTCGACGAGGTGATGCGATGAAGCGGACCGTCGCCGTCCGGGCGGCGGGCGGCGGGACGCCGCCCGGGCAGCCGGCGGGGACGCCGGCGCTCCGCTGGACTCTCGCGCTGCTGTTGCTCCTCGCCACTGCTGCCTCCGCCTCCGACTTCCGCAAGGCGGGCCTGAACTACTTCACCGACGTCGAGCTCCTGGATCAAGACGGCAAGAAGGTCCGCTTCTACAGCGATCTGATCGCCGGCAAGGTCGTGGTCATCAACTCCTTCTTCGCGTCGTGCAGCGGCAGTTGTCCGGTGATGAGCGCCGCCTTCCGCCGCATCCAGTCCGCCCTCGGCGACCGCGTCGGCCGCGACGTGCACCTCGTCTCCATCACCGTCGATCCGGAGACCGACACGCCGGAGCAGCTTCGCGCGTTTGCGAAGAACGCAAAAGCGGGCCCGGGCTGGCACCTCGTCACCGGCTCGAAGGAGAACGTCACGGCGGCGCTGCGCAAGCTCGGCCTCTTCACCGAGACGAAGGAGACGCACACCTCGGTCGTGCTGATCGGCAACGAGCCGCACGGCGTCTGGAAGAAAGCGTTCGGCCTCGCCGACGCCGACGAGATCGTGCGCCTCGTGCGCGAAGTGGCCAGCGTGAACCAGCGGACCGCCGGCGTCCCGCCGGCTGCCCCGCAGGCGTCCCGCCTGCGGCTCACCGAAGCCGAGAAACGCGGACGCCATCTCTATCGCCGCGGCGAGAGCCTCTCCGGCCGCGCCGTCACCGCGCTCGTGAGCGGCACGACGGAGCTTCCCGCGAGCGCGCTCGCCTGCGGCAGTTGCCACGGCGTCGAAGGGCGCGGCGTGCCCGAGGGGAGCGTCGAGCCGGCGGACATCCGCGCGGCGTCGCTGGCGAACTATCTCGTCACCAACGCCCGCCGCCGCCCGCGCTACGACGACGCGCTGCTCGCCCGCGCGCTGCGCCACGGACGCGACGCGGGCGACCAGCCGCTCTCGCCGGTGATGCCGCGCTACCGCATGGACGACCGCGATCTGGCCGACCTCATCGCATACCTCCGCCGTCTCGGCAACGAGCCGCAGCCCGGCCTCGGCGACGAAGAACTGCTCGTCGCCACCGCCGCCGGCGACGTCACGCGCCAAGTGCTCGACGCGTACTTTGCGGAGATCAACGCGCAGGGCGGCGTACACGGCCGCGCGCTCAAGCTCGGCACCGAAGTGAAGGACGCCTTCGCCATCCTCTGCACCACGCCGAGTCCGGAGTTGCAGGCGCTCATCGACGAAGAACGCATCCCGCTCGTGACGCCGCTCGCCTCACGCCCTGGCCCTTCCTCCTTCTTCCTCTTCTCCGATCTCGCCAGCCAGGCCGTGGCGCTGGCGAAGCACGCCGGCGCGCCGCGCCATGCCTACGTCGTGCACGATGACGGCGCCGCCGCCGCGGCACTCGAAGCGCGCGGCTGGACGCTGCGCACGTCGCTCGACACGCGCGGCAAAGACGACGATCTCCTCTTTCTCCTCGGAGTCGACGCGGCAGACGTCATGCGCAAACTCGAGACGATGCAATGGCGCCCGCGCCTCTTCATCGCCGGAGCGCAATCCGCCGCACTGCCGCCGTACGCGAGCGAGATCGTGCTCGCCACGCCGATGCTCCCCGCGGAGCAAGGGAGCCCCGCGCAGGTCGCCGCCTACTCCGCCGCGAAGATCTTCGTCGAAGCGCTGAAACGCGCCGGCCGCGACCTCACGCGCGAGAAGCTCATCGCCGCGCTGGAGACGTTCTACCAGTTCCCCACCGGCCTCACGCCGCCCGTGACCTGGGCCCGCAACCGCCACACCGGCACCTCCGGCGCCTACCTCGTCCGCCTCGATCGCGATGCCGTGTCGGGCGCGTGGGTCGCAGGGGATTGAGGGAACGACGACACCGGCCCGCCGGAGGCGCTCCCCGTGATTTCCCCATAAACCTTGCGACGCACCAGCCCGTATACCGCACTCATGTTGCGCATCGAGTCGGTCTCCAAACGCTTTCGCTCCGGTAACTACGGCGTCCGCGACGTCTCCTTCGAAATCAAAGGCGGCGTGCTCGGGCTGCTCGGTCCCAACGGCGCCGGCAAGACGACGCTCATGCAGATGATCGCCACGGTCACGAAGCCGACCGCGGGACGCATCTTCTTCCGCGCCACCGACGCCACCGCCGATCCCGACGCGCTGCGCCGCCGCCTCGGCTATCTGCCGCAGGACTTCGGCGTCTACGACAACCTCACCGCGCTCGAGTTCCTCAGTTACTTCGCCTCGCTGAAAGGGGTGCGCAGCCGCGCGAAGGTGCAGGAGCTCCTCGAGATGGTGAACCTGCACAGCGTCGCCAACCGCGCCGTGGGCGGGTTCTCCGGCGGCATGAAGCAGCGCCTCGGCATCGCCCAGGCGCTCATCAACGATCCCGACCTGGTCATCGTCGACGAGCCGACCGCCGGCCTCGATCCCGAGGAGCGCGTGCGCTTCCGCAACGTCCTCTCCGACCTGGGGGAGGGGAGGCTGGTCATCCTCTCCACGCACATCGTCTCCGACGTCGAGTCGATCGCCACCGAGATCGCCATCATGCGCGCCGGCACGCTGGTCACGCTGGCCACGCCCGAGGCGCTGATGATGAGCGCGGCGGGGTCGGTGTGGGAAGTGGTGCTGCCGTCGCAGCAGTTCGACGAAGTGCGCCGCACCATGCACGTCAGCGGAGCCGTGCGCAAATCCGACGGCGTGCACGTGCGCATCGTCTCGCCGGAGCGGCCGGTCCCGTACGCGACGCCCGCGGAGCCGACGCTCGAAGACGCGTTCCTCTTCACGATGACGGTGGAGGACAGGCGCTCCCGCCTGTCCATGGCGGTCGCATGAGCGAGCGCATTGCCCGTCTCGGCGCCATCATCCGCGCCGACTTTCTCATCCGCCTGCGCAGACCGTCGACCGCGGTGGTCTTCCTGCTGCTCTCCGCGATGCCGTACCTCTGGATTCCCGATCCGGCCAGCGGCCGCGCGCTGATGCAGATCGGCAACCAGCGCGCGCTCTACAACTCCGCCACCATCGGCATGGCCACGGCCACGCTGGCCACGATGTTCATCGGCCTGTTCGGCTTCTACGTGATCTCGAACGCGCTGCGGCGCGACGTGCTCTCGCGCTGCGGCTACGTCATCGCCTCGACCACCATGCGCGGCAGCGAGTACATCGCCGGCAAGTTCGCGGGCAACGTGGTCTTCCTCTCCGTCTTCACCGCCGGCTTCATGCTCACGGCCATGGCCATGGTGCTCGTGCGCGGCGAGGCGCCGCTCGACCCGCTGCTGTTCGCGAAGCAGTACCTGCTGCTGGCGCCGCCGGCCATCACCTTCGTCTCCGCGATCGCCATCGCCTTCGAGTGCACGCCGCTGCTGCGGACGAAGTTCGGTGACGTGCTCTACTTCTTTCTCTGGGTGGCCATCCTCGGTGCGGTCGTTTCCGCGCTGGAGAAAGGGGCCAGCGCGCAGTTCGCGCACTTCTTCGACATCTCCGGCTTCGGCATGCTGCGCCAGCAGTTCATGACGTTCTACGGCACCGACTCGCTCTCCATCGGCGCGTCGAACTTCGACGCGTCGAAAGGGACGAACGACTTCGGCGGTCTGCTGCTGACGCCGTACTGGGCGATGGTCCGCGGCGTGGCCACGCTCTGGCCGATCGCGTTCCTCGGCGTGGCGCGCCTCTTCTTCCATCGCTTCGACCCGGCCCGCGTGCGCGCCGTGCCGAACGAAAAGTCGCGGCGGAGCTGGCTCGGACGGCTGAACTTCGTCGCCAAGCCGTTCGCGCGCCTTTTCGTGCGCGTGCTGGCGCCGCTGTCGCGCACCCCCGCACTCACCGACGCCCTGACCACCATCGCCGGCTTCCCGATCGCGGTGATCGCCATCGCCGGATTCGCGATCGCCGCGCTGGCGGCCGACGACGCGAAGGCGCTCTTCACCGGCGTGCTCCCGCTGGCCACCGCCGGCTGCGCGATCGCCATCGCCGACATCGCCTCGCGCGAGAAACGCGCCGGCACGTCCGCGCTGATCTTCGCGGCG
>DASUSL010000286.1:0-3108 GCA_036375135.1 Thermoanaerobaculia bacterium
AGCTCGTTTACCCGAACCACGGCGTTACGGTCGTGGAGCACATCGGCGAGTCGCCGATCATGCCTGCCGGAGACAGCTATTATCACCTTCGGCTGCTTGCGAATAATTCGCGGCTGATGGTGCCGATCACGAATCAGGACCGTGTAGGACTTCGCCGCCTTTATGCGCAGAAAGAAGTCAAAGGTCTCCTCGGCCTGCTCGAGCAGAAGCCGGTCAAGAGCCACACGGACTGGAAAGGCCGCTATCGCGAGAACCTCGAGAAGATGAAGACGGGCCGTCTCGAGGATGTGGCCGAAGTGCTGAAAAACCTCAGCGAAGTGCAGAAACGGAAGAGCCTCTCGTTCCGCGAGAAGAAGATGTACGACCGCGCCAAGTACCTCCTCGTTTCCGAGGTCGCGATCGTCAAGAACATCCCGGAGCCGGAAGCGGAGAAGCTCATCCACAAGTGCATCGAGAAGTCCCTCACGCCGCAGGTCAGCGTCGGCCACTGAGCGGAACGCTTCTCGAAGCATTCTGAAAGTGCCGCCTTCGGGCGGCATTTTTGTTGTGTCAGTACAATGCGGTCCGGACTATGACTCAACGCCTCCCACAATGGATCCGCGACAAGAAGCTCAACCTCGCCTCATTGCGCGACATGAAGACCATGCTGCGCGAGCGCGAGTTGCATTCGGTCTGTGAGTCGCTGGCCTGCCCCAACCGCACGGAGTGCTTCTCGCGCGGCACGGCCACGTTCATGATCCTCGGTGACGTCTGCACGCGCTCGTGCGGCTTCTGCAACGTGACCACGGGACGCCCGTACGCGCCGCCGTCGCCCGACGAGCCGCGCGCGGTGGCGGATGCGGCGCGCAAGCTCGGCCTCAGGCACGTCGTGGTCACCTGCGTCACGCGCGACGACCTCGCCGACGGCGGCGCGCAGCAGTTCGCCGCCACGATCCGCGAGCTCCGCGACGCACTGCCGCACGCGGCGGTGGAAGTGCTGACGTCCGACTTCCGCGGCAACGCGGAGTCGGTGCGCATCGTGGTCGAGGCGCGCCCCGACTACTTCAATCACAACGTCGAGACCGTGCCGCGGCTCTACGACTTCGTCCGCCCCGGCTCGCGCTTCGAGCGCTCGGTCGGCGTGCTGCGTCAGGCGAAGGCGTTCGATCCGACCATCGTCACGAAATCGGGACTGATGCTCGGCCTCGGCGAGCGCCGCGAGGAAGTGGTGGAGGTGCTGAGGCGCCTCGTCGACGCGGACGTGGAGATCGTGACCATCGGCCAGTATCTGCAGCCGAAGCGAGACAAGCTCGACGTCGTCGAGTACGTGCATCCCGACGTCTTCGAGGAGTACCGCGTGACGGCGCTGGAGCTCGGATTCAAGGCCGCGTTCTCGGGACCGTTCGTGCGCAGCTCGTACATGGCGGACCTCGTCGCGCACGAGGCCACTTCGAGTTCATCCCGCGCGTAGACGCGGGATCTCGGGTGCCCTCACGCAGCGGGATAAACTGGAGAAGCGAACCCATGCCCCGGCACCCGCGCACGATCGATCCCGACAAACCCGAACGGTCGGCGTACTTCGTCACCTACCTGCCGATCTTTCTCGATTACCTCCAGGTCGAAAAAGGTCTGGCGAAGAACTCGCTCTCCTCGTACGCGATCGACCTGCGCCATTTCGGTCATTACCTCAACGACGCCTCGCTCGACATCGACCGCGTCGAGCGCATCCACATCGTCAAGTACTTTCAGGCGCTGCGCGGCGCGGGCATCTCCGCGCGGTCCGTGGCACGGGCGCTGGCGGCGATCCGCGGGCTGTTCCGCTTCCTCGTCGCCGAGCGGCATCTGAAAGCCGATCCGACGGAGAACATCGAGAATCCGAAACTCTGGTCGAACCTGCCGAAGTCGCTGCAGCCTGCCGAGGTCGAGGCGTTGCTGGCCGCGCCCGATCGCAGCACGCCGGAGGGCCTCCGCGACGCCGCCATGCTCGAGCTGCTCTACGCCACCGGACTGCGGGTGAGTGAGCTCATCAAGGTGCGCGTGGACGAGCTGGTGATGGACGCCGGCTTCCTGCGCACGATCGGCAAAGGATCGAAGGAACGCATCGTCCCGTTCGGAGACACGGCACGGGACGTCATCGTGCAGTTCATCGAGCGCGGCCGTGCGGAGCTCGACAAGTACGCCGATCCTCATCTCTTTCTCTCCCGCCTCGGCCGCCCGATGACGCGCCAGTCGTTCTGGATGAAGATCACCCGCTACGCGCGCGAGGCAGGGATCAAGGCGCACATTTCACCGCATGTGCTGCGCCACTCGTTCGCCACGCACCTCCTCGAGAACGGCGCCGACCTGCGCTCCGTGCAGATGATGCTCGGCCACGCCGACATCTCCACCACGCAGATCTACACGCATATACATGCCCAGAGGCTGAAGAGCCTCTACGAGCGCTTCCATCCCCGGGCGTAGGGTGCGGCCCTGCCGCACCGTTCGAGGGTTGCCACGGCTCCAGCCGGTGCGGCAGGGCCGCACCCTACCTGTCGGCGAAGGATTCCCTTCGCCCGCGCATCTACCCGGTCGAACGGGGCAGGCGACGGGAGAGGGTGGGAGAGGCGACCCGGTAGAGTGCGAAGAACCGTGCCGAGCCATGACGACGATCTGGCGCTCGTCCGCCGGATGCTGGCGGGCGACGAGAGGGCGTTCGACGCCTTCGCCGAGCGCTACACCCGGGCGCTCTACCGCTTCGCCCACGCCCGCCTCCGCGGCGACCGGGAGCTGACCCGGGAGATCGCCCAGACGACCCTGTGCAAGGCCATGGCGAAGCTCGACACCTACCGCGGCGACGCCTCCCTCTTCACCTGGCTCTGCGCCTGCTGCAAGAACGAGATCCTGATGTGCTTCCGGAGCCGGCGGAGCGCGCCGGAGGAGGTGGAGCTCGAGGACGAGGTCGAGCCCGCCCCCGGCTTCCGTACCGGCCGCTCCGCCGGCGACCCGCCCGACGCGGAGGTGGCCCTCCTGGAGCGCGAGGCCGCCGACCGGGTGCACCTGGCCCTCGACCTGCTGCCGCCCCACTACGCCCGGGCGCTCGAGTGGAAGTACCTGGAGTCCCTCCCGGTCCGGGAGATCGCGGCGCGGCTC